>JBKQWH010000345.1:0-30782 GCA_052139635.1 Capsulimonadaceae bacterium | reverse complement strand
GGGGGGCGTATGCCCCCCTGCTACGGCGCGCGGCCCGACGAGCCCTCCCCTCCCGATTTGGTATTCTGCCCCCATTAATCAATCGGGGGCAGGAACGTTCACAAAGGAGGAATGGAGGAATATCAAGGACCTGCAACGGCAGGGCTACTCAATTCGTCGGATCGCCAGAGTGATGGGCTGCTCACGCAATACGATCCGGCGCAAGCTTGCGGAGAAGACCCCTGTCGGTTTCGCCACGCCGCTACGACCCTCTCGGCTCGATCCGTACAAGGACTACCTCAAGACCCGTTACGAAGACTGCGGCCTCTCCGCAGTGCGCTTGCTCGATGAAATCCAACCGATGGGATACACCGGTCCATTCGATCTACGGACATTACTGAGCAGCCATATAATTCCTTCTTACGCGGTCTACCATCATTTCCCAATAGGCGGCAGTCCAACCTATAACCCGATTCGATTCAAAGTGATCCCACAACTTTCCGGATTCTGCCGTATCCCTCGAGTACTACGTTTGGAACTCCAAAGCCGTCCTACGCGCCCCAAGCCGACCTGTGGACGGAGGACCCGCTGCCGGAAACGGCCGGGGCACGCGGTCGGGCTTTGCAGGCGAGATCCAGACTGCGTGGTACGACCGCCAAAGGGAGTATAATAGGCAAACATGCTCGAAACAGACTTTGACACAACCTTCATCGCCGTCCTCGCCAGCCGTGAGAAGCAAATACAGCAGACGTATCGACCGGTCATCGGCGTCCACAAGTGGTTCGCCCGACGGCCGGGGACGCTCTTTCGCGGACTTCTCCTCTCCGAGTTCGCCAAAGGCCGGGTCGCGGACGAGTTCATGCGCGGCCATAACTTCGCAGGACTGGTCATAGCCGACCCATTCATGGGCGGCGGAACACCCCTGATCGAAGCGAATCGCCTGGGGATGTCGGTGATCGGGCGCGACATAAACCCGATGGCGTACTGGGTCGTTCGTCAGTCCCTCGCCCCGCTCGACCTGAAGCTGTTCGCGGAGACGGCCGCCCAGATCGCGCGCGATGTGGAGACGGAAGTTGGGGCGCGATACGAAACAGCGTGCACGGAATGTGGCGCCGTCGCGCAGGTGAAGTATTTCCTGTGGGTCAAGCAATCCGATTGCAGGGTATGCGCCGCCGCGAACGACCTGTTTCCAGGCTACCTCGTGGCGAAGCCGGACCGCCATACTTCGTACGTGTGGTACTGCGCCCACTGCGAGAAACTGGCAGAGATACCCGACGCACCGACGGAGGCGTTCCCGGCGAGTTGCCCCCACTGCCAACAGCCGCTCGCGGTGTCCGGGACAGCATCGCGGAACTCGTTCACGTGCAAAACGTGTGCCGCTCCGAACCGCTATCCCGATCCCGAAAGCGTGCCTCGTCACCGCCTCTTCGCCATCGAGTACCGCTGCCACTCGTGCCACGGAAGCCGCCGCGGACGGTACTTTAAAGTGCCTGACCAGGACGACCTGATCCGGTACGAGGCCGCGTCCAGGGCGCTGCACTCGAGTGTGGACTCCTTGCCGGAGGGGCTAAGGTCCTCTCCTTCCGCTGACGCTCCAGGCGAGGACTCCCGGATTCCGACCGACGAAATCCCCGACGGCGACGAGACCGAGCGGCTTCACCGGTGGGGCTACCGCCGCTATCGCGACCTGTTCAACGACCGCCAACTCGCCGGACTCCAGACGCTGCTGGGCCGCATCATGGAGGTGTCCGACTATGAGGTCAAGGCCGCTCTTGCGACCGTATTCTCCGACTTCCTCCGCTACCAGAACATGCTGTGCCGCTACGACACCTACGCACTCAAATGCCAGGACATCTTCTCGGTGCACGGCTTCCCTGTCGGTCTAATCCAGTGCGAGAACAACCTTCTCGGCATTCCCGGAGTGGGCGGCGGCGGGTTCCGGCACTTTGTGGAGAAGTATGGACGCGCGAAGCGCTACTGTCGCCGGCCATTCGAGGTCGCCTTCCACGGGCAGCGAAAGCAAACCGTCAATACCCCGGGCGAGAAGATCGAGGCCACTTTCACAACCGATGTTGCCGCCATCGGTCCCCGCAGCGCCGCCTTGGCGGCGGGCGACGCATCGCTCCTGAGCCTTCCTCCCAACAGTCTCGACGGCGTATTTACGGATCCGCCTTACTACGACAACGTGCAGTACGCAGAACTTATGGACTTCTGCTACGTCTGGCTGCGCAAGGTACTCGGCGCTTCCGAGCCGTCGTTCGCGCCCGCCTCAACCCGAAACACCGGCGAACTCACGGGAAACGCGACGCTGTCGCGCGGCCTGAGCGAGTTCACAACGGGCCTGTCGCAGGTGTTCTGTCGAATGGCTGCCGCACTGAAACCGGGGGCTCCCCTCGCATTTACGTACCACCACAACCGCCAGGAAGCCTACGTGCCGCTTGTCGTGGCGATCCTCGACGCGGGGCTGGAATGCACCGCCACCCTCGCGTGCCCTGCCGAGATGTCGGCATCGCTTCACATTAACGGAACAGGATCGTCGATCCTTGATACGATCTTCGTCTGCCGCAAGCCGCCGAGCCCGGCGCCGGAGCCGGCCCCGTTTCCCGCCTGCCTCATGAAGGAGATCCGGGAGCTTGCCGCCGCTGGGATTGTTGTGACCGATGGCGACGTCGCCTGCCTCACGCTCGGGCACCATAGCCGGGCTGCAATCCGCACGCTTGGCCGTTCCTCGTGGAATCCTTGCCTCGACACCGCCAGGCGCCTCTCGCTCGCGGCCGTCGAACTCGAGCGGCAGGTCGTTATGGCCGGTCCGCCTGCACTTGTCGCGCCAGACCGGGAATCGGTCGTAGCCCCGATCGGTCCACGCGCAGTCGGCGCCCAGACGTCAGCCGGAACATCGATGGAGTGGAACCTATTTACCCTCGCGTAATCCAGCCGTTCCAGTTAACGGCCGCGGAAATTGAGCCACGGATAGACGACATGGTGACCGCCGTGCAGGGCGCCCTGACGTCCCAGTTCCTTGCCATGCCCAAAGGCAGCGGGTTCGTCGAATACGAACGCTTTGCGGCGGCCTACGACGTGTTGTATCAACGCACAAGCGGCTTCGTCAACTGGAATCTCCGTGCCGTGGAGGATGCATTCGAGCGCGACCATCTCGTGCTTGTGGTAGTTCGGACGATGCTGGGCGTCACGCCGTCGGAGTGGGCGCACATGGTGGCCCCAGTGACGAGCGTTTCGATCGACCAGAATGCAGCGCGCTCGATTGACAGGGCCGTCCGGGAAGCCGGCCGCTGGAAGAAAGGGATACCACGACTTGTGGGACAGCGTATTACCGCGCTTCTCTCAATCGCGGTGTCAGCACTCGCCGAACCTGCTCCGGAGGAATCCGAAACCGTCGTGCACCGGCTTGCCAAGGCAGACACGCGCCAGGGCATGGATTCCGTCCGCCACGTTGCTCGCCTGGGTGTCCCGTACGCGATGCTGCTGTACGACGGTTCCTCGGGAGACCATTCGCCAGCCACCGCGATGCAGTGTCGGAGCTCGTAGGCGACGTAATGGAACTGGCGATCGAGAACGAACTTGTTAAGGCCGGGGTCGTCTACCGGAAAACACGACGGGCAGAACGTGTCGTCGGCTTCGCTCAGGCGCCTGACTTCATCGTACCCGACGAATGGCGCCCGGCCGTTGTCATGGAGGCCAAGATCACGGAGGACGACGGCACTGCGCGGGACAAGGTTACGCGAATCATACGACTTTGTACGCTCGCCGCCGAACGCAAGGCCGCCGGCGAGCCGGGCTTCCAGGTGGTCGCCTGTATCGACGGCCGTGGTTTCGGCGTGCGCCGCCAGGACATGCGCCAGCTCATCGAATACACCGAGGGAAAGGTCTTCACGCTATCCACCATCAGTCAGATCGTGGAATGTACTGACTTGGCACGGTTCAAGGCCGAGCAGGGATGAGACAACAGACGAGGAGAACATCCTCGCCACTGGCGTCGACGCGTGTCAATCGCCGGGCGGGCGTGTACGATGCTTGCGCCCGCAAAACCATTGTACCCGATTTTGACGGGCGATGAAGGCGAAGCCGGCGCCCAGCTCCAGCAGAAACTTCTCGAGCTCGCGCAGAACCCCGGCTTCGAGGTCCTTTTCGGAATAGGTATCCTCGAGGCCGAGGAAATCCAGAAAGTAGGGGTCCCGAAAGACCAGGTCCGGCGTGAGCCGATCTTCCTCGCGAAGAGCGTCGAGCTCCGCCCGGATGAGCTGATCGGGCTTGCGGGAGAGGGCGGTGCGCTGGAACAGCATACCGCCGATCTTTGACCGAAGAGTACGGACGCTCCAGCGCTCGATGCGGCACATCTCGGTGTAAAAGTCACGTTCGAGAGCGTCCTTGATCGGCAATAGCTCGAGGAAATGGCTCCAGCTCAATTTTGTCAACAGTGTTGACAAAATCTCGAAACTCGGGAAATTCTCGACCAGTCTCACCATGCGAGCAAGATTGGCCGGGCTGATTCCGCGGCCATAATCCTGCATCAGTCGATCCTCGGGGTCGGTCGATTCCCTTGCTATTCAGACATCCCTGCGCCCACTTCCTTCTTTGCCGAGGGTGCATAGTTCGGTTTAAGCAAGCAACATATTAGTTCGCTGCCCTCCGTGTATTTAAGGAACGTTTGGTGTCCTGCGCTTTTCCACGTTGCGCTGATGTGCATTATCGCAATTGCTCCTGGCTCCTCCCAACGCATACCGGCCCCTCCCATGCGTCCCTTAACGACCGTCTTTGCTCCCGCCGTCTTGTATATCCGGAGATTTTAGTCGTTAGCAAACAGTTGTTCTCTATTCGGGTATAATACCATCACAGGCGCAAGCATCGTACACGCCCGTCCGGCGGCCGGCCGCCGAGCAAATTGTTCTTTCACAACTTTATACAGTCAAATCACGGCAGCCGTACCGGCCAGGCGCATTGCGAGCACCACACCCGTGCCGAAATGGAGTCGTATCCGCATGCCGGCATCACGGGGTGCCGTGACACCCGACTCCTCAACACGCCGGACAGCAAGATCCCGAAATTCACCGCTTCCGGGCCAGTTTATCCCAACTTAAGCCGCGATATTGTCTACTAGTTTGGGCTCAAAGATACGGGAAAGCATCGAGACGCGGCTTGAAACTTACCGCGTTTGAGCTAATCAAACCCAATTAACTCCCGGTACCTCGGCCGCCGGATGTGTGACTTCATCGCCGCTCGCGATGAGTGGCCGGCGATCTTGGAAGTCGGGCCGGGTCGGAAACCGGCTGGAAACAATTGGCCGGTATGATGGGACTGTGACTTCGCAGTGCATGGGTGCGCTGCCCCCGATACCCATCGGTTCCACAGCAATTCGGCCACCGAGCGGTGGCGATCTCCGGCAGGGCTGCCTTTATCAGATTGTAAGTTCGCTGAACAAGGAGTGCCTGTATGGATTCGCCGTCGATCGGGAGCGATTCTCCCATTGTCCTGACTGAAACACGCCTCCATCGCCAGATGGCGCTGGGACAGGCCATTCCGCGGTTCTTGCAGGGGGTATACCCCTTTGCCGGCCGGGGGATATTCGAACTCACGCCCCTGCACGAACGCCTGACGTACACGGTTCCAGCCGGAAAGTGCGCGCAGGTGGTCTATTTCCGCGCGGGTAACCATTCCGACGACCTTCTCTACCTGGCCGTATCGGTGGACCAGCGGCCGGTGCGCTACTTCCCGATCGGGCCGAAGGGCGACTTCCATGTCCCGCTCGCCATTGTCGAGGACCATCCGGCCGGCGCGCGGATCGACATCTGCATCGGGGCGCCCCGCGGACTCAGCGGCACAGTGATCGTCGATGTCGGGCTGGTCGAGATCGAGGCGTCCAGAGGCCTGTCCCACGACAGGATGTAAAGTGATCCATTCCACCATCGCCACCCACTGCCCGTACTGCGGCCTGCAGTGCGGCATGCACATCGAAACGGGGCCGTCCGGTTCGACCGTCCAGCCGCGAGACTTCCCGACCAATCGCGGCGGCCTCTGCGTCAAGGGCTGGACCGCCGCGGATCTGCTCGCGCATCCGGACCGGCTTACGACACCGCTCGTGCGCGACAATCGCGGCGAGCCACTCCGGCCTGCGTCGTGGGACGAGGCGCTCGATCGGATCGGGGCGGCCCTGCGCGACGTGCAGGCGGACTACGGCCGCGATTCGGTGGGCATCTTCGGCGGAGGAGGCCTGACCAACGAGAAGGCCTACCTGCTCGGGAAATTCGCCCGGGTCGCTGTGCGAACGGCCAATATCGACTACAACGGGCGCTACTGCATGTCGTCGGCGGCCGCCGCCGGCCAGGCGGCTTTCGGCATCGACCGCGGCCTGCCCTTTCCGCTGGCCGATATCCCCGGCGCGGAATCGATCCTGCTGATCGGCGCCAACGTCGCCGAGACCATGCCGCCGATCATGCAGTACTTCGAGGAACAGCAGCGACGCGGCGGCAGCCTGATTGTGGTCGACCCGCGTGCAACGCCGACAGCCCGGACGGCCACGCTTCACCTGCAACTGACGCCGGGGACCGACGCGGCTCTGGCGAACGGCCTGCTGCACATCGCGGTGGCCGACGGCCTCATCGACCATAAGTTTATCGACGATCGCACGGCCGGTTTCGAGGCCGTCCGCCGCGTCATCGCCTCCTACTGGCCGGACCGGGTCGAGCGCATTACGGGGGTCCCCGTGGCCGACCTGACCCGCGCCGCGCACCTGCTCGGGAAGGCGGCCACCGCCATGGTGCTGACCGCCCGCGGGCCCGAGCAGCAGAGCCACGGCGTGGACAACGTGCTCGCCTTTATCAACCTGGCCCTCGCGCTCGGCCACGCCGGCCGCCCGCACTGCGGCTACGGCTGTATCACCGGCCAGGGCAATGGGCAGGGCGGCCGCGAACACGGGCAGAAGGCCGACCAGCTTCCGGGGTATCGCAAGATCGACAATCCCGAGCACCGGCGACACATGGCGCGGTTCTGGGGCATCGACGAGGCCGATTTGCCCGGCCCGGGCCGCTCCGCCTATGAGCTCATCGACTCGATCGGAAACGACGACGGCGTCCGGGCGCTTGTCGTACTCGGCTCGAACCTTGTGGTGTCGAGCCCGGACTCAGGCCGGGTCGCGCAACGGCTGGCGTCGCTCGACTTCCTCGCGGTCGGCGATATCTTCCTTTCCGAAACGGCCGTGCTGGCCGATGTTGTCCTCCCGATCGCCCAGTGGGCCGAGGAGGACGGAACGATGACCAATCTGGAGGGTCGAGTTATCCTTCGCCGTCGGGCTGTCGCGCCGCCGGAGGGGGTCAGAACGGACCTGGAGGTCATCGCCGGCCTGGCCGGCCGCCTTGGCTGCGGCGAAAAGTTCTCGGACAATCCCGCGGTCGTCTTCGACGAGCTGCGCGCCGCGAGCGCCGGTGGAGCAGCCGACTATTCCGGGATCACGCACGAGCGGATCGCGGCCGAGGACGGAGTGTTCTGGCCGTGTCCGCATCTCGACCACCCTGGCACACCCAGGATGTTTATGGACTCCTTTGCAACAATCGATGGCCGCGCGCGCTTTCACGCGGTCGCGTACCGGCCGGCGGCCGAACCGCCCGACGATGACTATCCGCTCCTGCTGACAACGGGACGGGTCACCGCTATGTATCAGTCCGGCGTCCAGACCCGCCGCGTCCCTCGCTTGCGTGACGCCGCCCCTGCGGCATTCGTGGAGGTCCATCCGTCGCTCGGGAGGCGCCTGGGAGTTCTCGACGGCGATATGGTGCGCGTCGTCACCCGTCGCGGTTTTGCGCGCGTGCAGGCCCGCCTCACGCCCTCGATCCGCCAGGACACCCTCTTTGTTCCGTTCCACTGGGCCGGCGAGGGAGCCGCCAACCGGCTCACGAATCCTGCCCTCGATCCGGTGTCGCGCATGCCGGAGTTCAAGGTCTGCGCCGCGCGCATTGAGGTCGATTCGGAATGAAGAGTTAAGAGTTATCACCACGGAAAAGACGGAAGGGACGGAAATAGGAGGTTTGGCCGGCACCGCCAAATCATCCTCATAATGTGCATCACAGTTCAACACAAACTCGCTCAGGCTTTGCCTGGTTAGGAATATTACGTGAAACTCAAAGATTTGAAACAGAGCGGCCATGCGCCCTCATTGTTCAGTGCGTTCCTGCACTTCGACGTCTCGTTTATGGTGTGGGTCATCCTGGGCGCGCTGATGCCTTTTATCAGCATCGACCCATCGCTGACCGGCACGAACCTTCGCGTCACGCCGACCGCGGCGGTGACGCGGGCGGGCGAATACACAATCCTGATCAAAGGGCCGCAGACACGAGCCCAGAACCCTGCCCTTAAGGCCGACCAACCGGCCAGCGTTTACAATTTGGTCATCAAGCCGGGTGACCCGTCGACCGCCACCCGGGCCAGTGTCAAGCCGGTCGAGAAGTTCGTCCTGAACAACGCCGACCCGGCGACCCTGGCTGCGCTCAACGCCAGGTCCCACCTGATCCGGGTGGCGCTGGCGCCGGGCGCGCACGGCAATCCGAACGAGAATGTGATCCCGCTCAAGCCCTGGATCTCCCTTCCCTTGAGGGAGGGGGCGGGGGTAGGTAAGATACGGGCGACTGGCTACCAGCCGATCTCCAACGGGTATCCGGCAGCGCTCAAGCTGACGCTGGTCGGGATCCCGCTCCTGGCCGCCGGCTTCTGGCGGATCTTGCTCGGAGTCCTCGCCGACCGGTTCGGGTCATACCGGATCGGGACGGCGTCGATGCTGCTGACGCTTCTGCCGCTGGCCATCGGCTGGCACTATGCCAGCGGATACAATGCGCTGGTCTTCATGGCCTTCTTCCTCGGACTTGCGGGCGCGTCATTCGCGGTCGCCCTTCCGCTGGCTTCGCGGTGGTATCCCCCGCATCTGCAGGGTCTGGCGATGGGGATCGCCGGGGCGGGCAACTCCGGCACGGTGCTCGCGACCGTCCTTGCGCCGTTGGTCGCGCGGTCGATCGGCTGGCACGGGGCATTTGCACTCTTGATGATCCCGGTCGGCCTGACCCTCATTGTGTTCGCCACGCTCGCCAAAGACCCGCCCGCGGCGCCCCGGCCGTCCCGCGCCGTCGACTATGCGGCCGTTCTGGCGCAGCCGGACGCGTGGTGGTTCTGCGTTCTTTACTTCGTGACATTCGGCGGTTTTGTCGGGATGTCGAGCTTCTTCAACACATTCTTCGTCGACCAGTACGATGCGCCGCGGGCAACGGTCGGCCTGTGGACCTGGCCGTTTATCATCGTTGGCTCATTCCTCCGCCCGGTCGGCGGGGCGCTGGCCGACCGCCTCGGCGGCGTCCGCATGTTGATGGTCCTGTACGGCGTGGTCACGGCGGCCTCGATCGGGATCGGGCTGTGCATCGCACACTACAGCGTCACCTGGATGCTGCTCATGGTTCTGATGGGCTGCCTGGGCATGGGGAACGGCTCGGTGTTCCAGCTTGTCCCACAGCGATTTCGCCGAGAAATCGGCGTCATGACCGGGCTGGTTGGCGCGGCCGGCGGTGTGGGAGGTTACTACCTCAACTTCGCCCTCGGGCATCTGCACGACATCACGAGAACGTACGCATCCGGCTTCTACGCATTTGCCGGCATCGCCGTTATCGCTCTCATTGTGCTGCGGGCTGTCACTCCGGCCTGGACCCGCTCCTGGCTCGGCGCCGGCGGCGTCGCGAAAGAGTCGCCCGAGTTCCGCGTGGCCGAGCCCACATATTCCGGCGACCGTGGCGCCGTTCCGGAATGGGAAGCTGCGTGAGGCTCGGAACTCACTGCTATTGACACCTGACTGCACGTTGGTACCGGATGTGCGGACGCGGAATGGCCGTGGTGAGGTAGAATATCGCCGTATCCGCCATGAACCGTCACACTCCTATGATCGACCGATCGTGTCTCGCCGTCGCACTGCTGTTCACGGCGCTCTTGTGCCTGGCTCCGCTCCGGGCGAGCGGGCAGGCGTCGGCGGACACGGGGCCGCCGGTGACGCTGCGGGTGGGTGGCGCCGGCGGGTTCTTTCGTCTACCGCTGAAAACCGACACCGCTCCGCGGCTGGTCGCCGACCGTGCCGTCGTCGAGGCTTTCGAGCGGCAGCATCCCAACATCCAGTTGCAGGACGCGGAGGGCCTGATTGTGCAGGGCCCCGCGGCGGAGTCCGGGCTGCTGCTCCAGTTTGCCGGCGGAACTGCGCCCGATGTGCTCTATGTCAACTTTCGGCAATCGGCCACTTTCATTCAGCAGGGCTTTCTGGCGCCCCTCGACTCCTACCTCAACCAGGACCCGTCCGTCATGCAGCGGATCGACCCGATGGTCAAGCACGTCCTGCTCGATGTCGGGCACGGGCATGTCTACTCGATCCCGTATGCGGAGTACGTGCTTGGTCTGTACTACCGCAAGGACTACTTCTCCGCGGCCGGCTTGAACCCGAATAAGCCGCCTGCCACCTGGAACGAGTTTTACGACGACGCGAAGCGCCTCACCAACCAGCCGAAGGGCATGTGGGCCTTTGAGTTCGACACGGACCCGGCCTACTGGTGGTGCGACTTCCTCTGGCAGGCCGGCGGGGAGGTGATCGAACGCGATAAGAACGGGCAGTGGCAGGCGGCCTTCGATACTCCCCAGGGCGTGACGGCCCTCGAGTTCTACAAGAAGCTGTTGACGGCGCCGTGGATCGGACCGGACGGCAAGACGTACATCGGGGTCGCCAAGACGGTCCCGGATATCAGCGTCGACCGGTCGCGCGGCCTCGTGGCGATGTGGTTTCAGTATCAGAGCAACGTGGTGGAGAATGGGACCGACGCGTCCGCGATAAACCCGAATCTGGTCGGGGTGGCGCCCATGCCGCGCGGGCCGACCGGGATTACGGCGAATGAGCTGAACGCGTCGATGTGGGGGATGTCTTCGCAGATCACCGACCCGCGGGTGCGCGACGCTGCCTGGAAGTTCATCCGGTTCATGGGCAGCGACGAGGCCGACCGCGTGCGCACGAAATCCTACGTCGACAACGGCCTCGGTTATACGGTCAATCCGGTCAAGCTTCAGCAGTACGGCTATGAGGATTTCGCGACTCCCGCGGCGAAGGTGTGGCTCGAGACGAACAAGACGCTGCTCGTGAGCGGGCATCCCGAGCCCTACGGCGAGAACATGAACCAGATATACCGTTTGCTCGACGCGCCTTTGCAGACGATCGCCTTGAATCCTGGCGCCAACCCGAAAGCGCTGCTGGACCGGGCCGCCGCCGATGTCAATGCCAAGCTGACCGGCTATGTCAATCCGAAGGTGATGGCGCAGCGGCGAATGGGAGCCTGGGCCGTGTTCGTGGTACTTCTCCTCACCGGCGGGGTGGCGTTCGTACGGTACTTCGGCACCCTTCTGCGTCAACTGCATACGGCCTTCGCCAGCACGGAGAGCGGATCGGCCGGCGGGGTGGGGGCGAAGAAGCAGTCCCAGATCATGGCCTGGACCTTCATGCTGCCTGCCCTGCTGACTGTCCTGGTCTGGGCGTATTACCCGCTCCTGCGGGGCCTGTTAATGGCCTTCCAGAACTATCATATCATCGGTCCCCCGAGGTGGATCGGCCTCGACAACTTTATCGAGGCTTTCTACCAGCACTCCTTCTGGGTGGGGCTTGAGGAATCGATCCTGTTCACGCTCTACAGTCTCGCGCTCGGGTTCTTCCTGCCGGTCTTTCTGGCTATCGGCCTCTCCGAGATCCCGCGCGCCAAGATGTTCTTCCGCACGGTGTACTACCTTCCGTGTTTGACATCGGGCCTGATTGTCGGCTTCTTGTGGAAGCAGTTTGAATCGTCGAACCCGCCGGGCATCTTCGACACACTGATCACCAGCCTCAGCTTCGGCCATATCCCGCCGATCAAATGGCTCGACGATCCCAGGTGGGCCCTGTTGGCCACGGTTCTTCCGCGCATCTGGGCGGCCGCCGGCCCCGGATGTATCATTTACCTGGCGGCCCTCAAGGGCGTGGGAGAAGAGATGTATGAGGCCGCGGACCTCGACGGCGCGGGCGTCTGGCAGAAGATCCGGCACATCACGCTGCCGACCCTCAAGCCCCTCATTCTCATCAACTTGATCGGCTCGACCATCGGCGCGTTCCAGGCCACCGACACCATCCTGGTCATGACCGGAGGCGGCCCCGTCGACGCAACCTCGACTCTGGGCCTGGAGATCTTCTACAACGCCTTCCTCTTCCTCAAATTCGGCTACGCCACCGCCGTCGCCTGGATCATGGGCTCCCTGCTCGTCGGCTTCACGCTGTACCAGTTACGGATGATGAAGGACATCAAGTTCTCGGCGGCGGGCTCGGCGGTATAAGAAAGTCTATCGAGCATCATGCAGACCAACTGGTCTCATGACACCCATCTGTAGTTACCGCGCCAATCTACCGATCGTCCCATTTTACTCGCTGGAAGGCAAGCAGGACGAGGAGGGTGACGGCCTGGATCACGTAGCTGAGGGCGAATGAGACGCCAGCGATACGTTCCATGGAGCCGCAGCCGGCCGTGAGGGCGCCGAAGAAGAGGGCGGCGGCAATGACGCCGGCCGGGTTGAGCCGGCCGAGCAGGGCAACGGCTACGGCTGTGAAGCCGTAGCCGGGCGAATAGCCCTCGTGGAGCGTCCCCAGCACTCCCGAAAGCTCGACGGCTCCTCCGAGACCGCAAAGGCCGCCGCTCAGGAGCATCGCGGTGACGAGCGTGCGATCGACGTCGATGCCGGCCACGCGCGCGGCCTCCGGATTCGCGCCGGCCAGGCGCAGGGCGTAGCCCCCGCGGGTGCAATACAAAAACAATCCGACCGCCGCGGCGGCCGCAACTGCCAGGTATAGCCCGACGTGTAATGTTGTCCTCGGCACGATCAGCGGCAGCATCGCCCGCTCGAGCAGCGGTTCCGACGCAGGCTGTGCCCGGCTCGCCTCCTGCATTGGCCCGTGCAGCAGGTACGACAGAAGTTGGAGCGCAATGAAATTGAGCATGATCGTGCTGATCACCTCCGGAACGTTGCGGCGCGTACGCATCAAGCCGGACAGTGCCGCCCACGCCCCTCCAGCGACTAGTCCCGCCGCCAGTAGCAGTGGCGTCAGGATTATGGGAGGCCAGTTCTTCCACGCGTAGGCCCCCACGGCCGATGCGGCGACCGCGCCGACCACGAACTGACCTTCACCGCCGATATTCCACATCCGTGCCCGAAAGGCGATCGCCACGCCGAGGCCGGTGAGGATGAGCGGGGTCGTCTTGTTGAGCGTGTTGCCGACGTCGTAGGGAGTGCCGAAGGCCCCCTGCCAGAGGGAGGTCAGGGCGGTTTCAACTCCGCCCCACCCGGTGGTAGCAGCCCGCAGGACGATCAGGGTGACCATTGCCACGGTCAGCGGCGGAAGCGCGAATCGCGCGCACGTCCGGACTACCCGCGTCCAAACCGACCGGTGCGGAGTCCCATCTTCGTGAGGGGCAGTCTCAGTTGTACTCAGGCCTCTCATGGCGCACCTGTGCCGTCCGCTGCGTCTGCCCCCCTGGCGCCGCCCATCAAGAGCCCGAGCGTTGGCCGTGGCGTATCCGGCGCGACGATATCGACAATCCGGCCGCCGAACAGCACGGCAATCCGGTCGCTTTGTTCGATCACCTCGTCAAGCTCCGTCGAGATCAGCAGCACCGCGGCCCCCTGGTCGCGGCTCTCCCGCAGGCGCCGGTGGATATAGGCGGTTGCCGCAATGTCGAGGCCGCGGGTGGGGCTGACGGCGATGATCAGGCGTGGGCGACGTGCGAGTGCCCGCGCAGCCACAATCTTCTGCTGGTTGCCGCCGGACAGGGAGCGCACCGGCTGCCGGAGGCTCGCGGCGCGAATGTCGAACTCGCCGGCAAGCCGGCGCGCGTACGCGGAGAGGGCCGCACGCCGCAAGAACGGCCCGCGACGGAACTCCGGGAGCATCGCGGCCTGCATTAACAGGTTTTCCTCGACCGAGAGGTCGAGCGCGAGGCCCTCCCGGTTGCGGTCTGGGGGGATCAGGGCGATTCCGAGGGCGGCCAGATCCGTTGCGCGGATGCGCGCCACCGGGCGGCCGTCGAGGGTGACAGATCCGGACATCCGTCGACACAGGCCGGACAGCACTTCGGCCAACTCGCGCTGTCCATTGCCGTCCACACCGGCAAATCCCAGTGTTTCCCCCGCTGCAACCGAAAAGCCGATGTCCCGCAGGGCAATGTGGCCGGCTCCGACGGCCGTCGAGAGTGCGTCGACCCGGAGAACGGGAGCCGGAACCCTCCCCGGCTCGCTCGTCGCCGCCGCCCACTTCCCGGGTACCCGGCCCGAAGCGGTTGGGGAAAGAGTTGCAATGGGAATCTGAGCGGATTCGTCGGTTCCGACCATGCGTGACGCGAGGTCTTCGACGCTGGTTGCGGACACCGGAACGACGCCGGAGACACGGCCGTTGCGCAGCACGGTTACGCGATCGCAGAGCGCCATGACTTCCGCGAGCTTATGGGAGACGAATACGATGGACCGCCCCTCGTCTCGAAGCGTGCGCAGGATTCGAAACAGCTCGACAGTCTCCGTCGGTGCGAGCACAGACGTGGGCTCGTCGAACAGGAGGATATCGGCGTCGGCAAGCAGCGCGCGAACGATCTCCACACGCTGCTGCGTGCCGACCGGCAAGTCGGCTGTGCGTGAGGTCAGCGGAACCTCCCAGCCAAGACGCCGTGCGATTTCGGCCGCGCGCTGGACTACATTCGCGCGCATCCTGCCAACTCCGATGCGCGGCCATAATGGCAACCTGGTATTTGCTTTATCGGCCGACTCGGCCAGGGCCAGATTCTCGGCAACGGTGAAGGATGGCACGAGCATGAAGTGCTGGTGAACCATGCCGATCCCGCGTTCTCGGGCCGCTCCCGGCCTGCCGAGGTCGACGGCGGCGCCGCGGATCTCCATCCGACCGGAATCCGGCCGTGTGAGGCCGCGCATGACGTGCATCAGGGTCGACTTGCCTGCGCCGTTCTCTCCGAGGACGGCGTGGATCTCGCCCGCCGACGCGGAAAAATCGACCTGGTCGAGCGCAAGGTTCGTCCCGTATCGCTTGGTTACCTCGTGGAGGGCGAGGACGGGCCGGTCGCTCACAGTGCAATCTTCCCGGCGACGATCTGCGCCTTGGCCGCCTGGATTTTTGCCCGTCCGGACGCAGGGATCGCGTTCGCCAGCCTGGGATTGTCGACCAGCGTGACGTCTCCGGCCTGCATGCCCAGGGAAATCGGCCCCCCCTTGAATGTGCCGGCCTTGACCTCCTTCGCGATATCGTCGAACGCTTTCGGGATGTCGAGGACGGCGCTCGAGAGCACGTTCGGCGCCTTCGAGTTCTCGTTGGCATTTACGCCAAACGTATAGACGCCGGGGCGCGTGCCGGCCGTGTCGAACATGCCCTTCGCAGCGGCGTCGCAGTTGTGGGAGATGACGTCGCAGCCGTTGCCGAGCAGGGTCAGGGTCTGGGTCTTCGCCGCGGCGGGGTCGGTCCAACTGTTGATGTAGGTCGCGGTGAACTGGAATTTCGGGTTGACGGCGAGGGCGCCCTTGGCGAAGGCCTCGGCCGCCTGCTTGACTGGCGGCAGCTCCTGCCCACCCACAAAGCCACCCTTGCCGCTCTTCGACACCAGGGCCGCTTCCATGCCCTGTAGATAGTTGCCTTCCTCGGTGGCGAAATGTACCGGCATCAGGTTCGGCGCGCTCTTCTCGCCGCCGGTCGTCACAAAGTCGACGTTCGGGTACTGCGCCGCCACCTGCGCCGCCGCGTCGCCGAACTCGTCGCCATGGCCGATAATCAAGTTGAATCCGCGGTTGGCGAAGTCCCGAAAGGCGTCGACAAACTGGTCGTCCTTCAAGTTCTCCTGCTTATCGATTGTTGCGCCAAGGTCCTTGTGGATCTTGAGCAGCCCATCATAGGCCGACTCGTTCCACCCGCCGTCGGTTACGGGCCCGGTCGTCAGCAGGGCGACCTTAAAGGCCGCCGCGGGAGCACCTGCTGTCGTTGACACAGCCGGCGGGGTCGACGTCGCCGGGGCGGCTGCTTCGCGGGAGCTGCAGCCGGAAACAAAGGCCAGCCCGAGCAGGGAGAGGGCCGGTAATAGTCGGAATTGCATCAAGCAGGTCCTCTCTCGTTTGGTATTATCGTTCAGCAACAACCGGTTGGTGGCTTCAGATCCAGCATCCGTCCCAATTTTCTGAATCCTATTTCCTACCCCGGTGGCCAGGTCATCGGGCGCCCGCCTAAGACGTGGAAGTGGAGGTGCTGCACGGCCTGACCTCCATTTTCGCCGGTATTAACGACAACCCGGAAGCCGTCCTCGGCCAGACCGAGTGTCCGAGCCACGTGGACGCAGGCCTGCACCAACCGGCCAAGCAGCAGCGTATCGTCTTCGCTCACGTCGAGCAGACCTTCGAACGGCTTCTTCGGGATCACCAGAACATGGGTCGGCGCCTGCGGCCCTATGTCATGGAACGCCAGCACGTCGTTGTCTTCGTAAACGATCTTCGCTGGGATCTCTTTGGCAATGATCTTCGCGAATATGGTCTCAGCCATCATGTCCCTCTTTTCTCGCGGTCAAGTCGACAGCATATGTTATTAAAGTTGCGCGTCCTGTAAAGGTGCGGTTTGCGCTTTACGGACCGCCGGATGCTCAACGAAAGTCGATGGCGCCCAGTGCGCGATCGGCAAGGATATGAGTCAGGTGCTCGGACCGTCCGAGATAGCGTCCCATGCCGAACTCGATGCCGCGATGGCGCGCGCGGGCTTCCTGGAGAAGGGTCGGGAGGTCATGAGTAACATGCGTCCCGGTATGGAGGAAATACGCAACGGCGATGACTCGGTTCGCCCCTTGATAAACGGCGGAATCGATGGCGGTGGCAATCGTCGGCTCATTGCATTCCATAAAGCCTGCTTCGACGATGTCGAAACACGGGCGGTCTCGCACGATTTGGGTAACGCGAAACATGTCGTCGTTCGCGCCCGGCTTCGGAGAGCCGTGGACCATTACGATGAGGGCCGTTCTTGTCGAACCGTCTGATGATGAGGGGAGACCATCGGCCGGGCTTGCTGCGCCGGTCCTTCGCGGGACGCCGGGCGGCGCCGAATCGACGCCCCCCGTTACAGGACAGGTCGGTGTGCCGTGCAACGGACACTCAGGGCGAATTTGACACCCGGAGGCGGTGGATGCGAGTTCAGCGAACCACTCGTCGGGGCCGAGGGGGGAGAGAGCACTGTCGACGATTGCGTCGGCCAGCCGCTCGTCGAAACCGATTGCCTGACCAACGGCGAAGCGTACTCCCGGATGGGCTCCCTGAGCCTCATGTACGTGGTCCGGCAGGCTGCGCGACACAAAGTGTCCGGGTACCAGGAAGTAGGGCTGGACGACGATCTCGATCGAGTCCGCTGCTTCGCCCTGCCGGCGGGCGTCCGATACGCAGCGCGTGACGACGTCCGCGAAAGTCGGCTCACTGTAGTTCAGGTAACCAATCTCGACCCTGGGCCACAATCCGGCGGCTCGCAGGCGCACCGCATGTTCTTCCAGGGCCTCGCCGGAACCACACAGCAACGAGCCGTGCGAAAACAGGATAAGCGCCTTCATGGCAACATTCTACCCGCCCGCGGTGCTTTGCGGTTTACCGTGCGGCAGGCGAGCCACCGCAAAGATCTCCGTTCGGCGGATTTGCGCTAAGTCCTGCGATTTGTGATACAATGGCCTTATAGGCCGGCGAACGCTAGCCGGTATACTGTATGACGCGCGTGTTTCGATAGCGCTTTGTGCGTAGTATAATTGCGAATGCGCTTGCACCATGCCACAGCCAGAGTTATGTATGCCGCCGCAGGGCATGTCAACCTGACTTGCGAATATTCGGACGATCGAGTAGCGATAATGGACAAAACCAAGACGATTGGCATCATTACCACGGAATTCGATGGCGCGATGCTGCTGATGCGGCCTTACTCGCAGACCATCTCGGCCGGAATCGTTGCAAGGGCCGCCGAGGAAGATTTCGACGTTCTCCTGTACTCGCATGCCTGGAAGACCAGCGAGACCTCAAATGCGCTCGTCCTGGAGAACCCTCTCGACGGCCTCGTGGCGATTGCCCCGCGAATTGGGTCGGACTGCATCGCCGCCATAGTCGCCGCCGGCGTACCCTGCGTCGGCGTTTCCGCACCGGGACCCGACGGGATCGCCAACGTTGACGTGGATAATTTGCTGGGAGCGTCTCTCATTGTCGAGCACCTGATCGGGCTGGGCCATCGCCGGATCGCTCACTTAACCGGATCAATGACTCAGCGTACCGCTATCCTCCGGCGCGCCGCATTCGAGGAAGTTATGCGCGCGCACGGTCTGGCGATTGTCGACTCGTTTGTGGTTGAAACCGGATACTATACGCCGGACGCGTATGCGCGGGCAATTCGTCTTCTACGTGGCCCGGACCGGCCCACCGCGGTCTTTGCCGGAAACGACTCCATTGCGGTCGGTACAATTCAGGCGGCGCGCGAGCTTTCGATCCCAGTGCCGCAGCGGCTTTCCGTGGTTGGGTTCGACGACCTTCCCGTTGCGGCCGGCCATGATCCTCCCCTAACCACGCTGCGCCAGCCACTGGAGGAAATGGGACGCCTCGCAGCGAATCTTTTGATTGAAGAGATTAGCGGCAAAAAGCCGGATCGTCGCGATTATTTGCTCCCGGGGGAACTGATTTTGCGGGGAACCACGATGGCTGCGTCAACGTCCTAGCCCGTAGTGTTTAGTAATGAACACGTGCCGCGTCTACCTGGCGGGCGAAGTCGACGGAATGCCCGCGTCACCGGGTTGCGCCGAGGGGGCGGGATGAGGTAAGGACTCTGTATTCATGACACGAACAATCGGCGTAATAACTTCGAGTTTCGAGGGGTCCTGCGTCATCTGGCGGCCTTATGCCGGCGGGATCACGGCCGGAATTCTGGCGGCGGCCGCCGAACATAACTGTAATGTCGACCTGATCACCCGGGCCTGGACAACCCGCGAGGCTTCATGGCCACGGTGCGCGGGGAGCCGGGCGGACGGTTTTATTCTGATCGCCCCACCGATGGAGAGCGACGTTGTCGCGACGCTCGTCGAAGAAGGGGTTCCCGCAGCGGGGGTTTCCACAGCGGCCGAGGGGATTCCCACAATCGATGTCGATGACGATCTTGGCACGACGATGGCTGCCGAACACCTCATTGGACTGGGTCACCGCGAGATCGCCCATCTGGGCGGCAACATGTCCCAGTCGAGCGGACTGATCCGCCGAAACGCGTTCTTGCGGACGATGGAGCGGAATGGACTGCGGGTGCCGGATCATTTCGTCATCGAAACCGGGTTCTTTACGGGACCCGCCTATCTGAGTTCGCTCAAGCTGCTGCGGGAACCGCGGCGGCCATCGGCGATTGTCGCCGCAAACGACGCGATTGCCTATGGGGTGCTGCGAGCGGCCAGCGAGCTGCTTATACCGATTCCGGAAGCACTCTCCGTGGTGGGGTACGACGACGAGCCCAGTTCGCAGACAACGACGCCGCCGCTGACTACCATCCGTCAGCCACTCGAGGAGATGGGACGACTGGCAGTGAAGTTGCTAGTCGACCGGCTCTCCGGAAAGAACGTGGAGGCTCGACACTACCTGCTTCCAACGGAGATCGTCGTGCGAGCCAGTACGACAATTGCCCCGTTGCGCTGCCGAACATGATTTTGTCTTGAACTGCAATGTATCTGATGGTATGATTATGATGACGATTGAGAACCAGCCTCATACCCGCGTGTTACTCATCTAAGTGCCGGACGAAGGTCATTCGAATTCGACGCCGGCGTGAGACACGCGCGCTCAGGGCAGCCGGCGTGGCACCCAAACCGAATTCGTAGGGGCTCGAGTAGGGCGAAAGCGGTGCTAACGTTTTCGATGTTGTGAGTGCGCGCCCGGAGCGAGCCCGCGCTCCCGCCGACAGACACGGCCGAATTCCGCAACTCCCTCTCCGCTTGCAGGGAGGGCCGGGGAGGGGTCGAATTCGGCGTGGGATGGAGTTGCCGCAGCGGGCAACGGCGGGTACTTATCAGGGTCTGACGCAGTGATCGTTTTCACGATAACTTATACCGGTATAATTAGCTTGGTCGTTTGTATTCCGTCCGCACTGGGCACTGTCGCAACCGAGAGCATCAAAGTGTCATAGCAGGCAGGGTGTCTTTCCTCGATCTCTAACTATTTTCTCACAATTCATATCTTTGAGCTTGCTTATTGGCTCTTTATCATATATATTTAACTATGTCCACAAAAACTCGCCCCAGATCACGCAGCCAAACCCCGAAAACGAAGTCGCAGCGAACAGTAGTCAAATCGGAATCGGAACGAGAAATCAGTCAACCAGTCCACTTCGCGTGGCCTTACTGGCCATGGGTTTTCGTCGGGATCATCCTGATCTGTACGATTGCCGTGAGGATTCGGCTTCTTCCGCTCTCCCTTGAGCGCGACGAAGGCGAGTTCGCCTACGGCGGGCAATTTGTGCTTGATGGGATTTCGCCGTACAAGTACCTCTATACGATGAAGCTGCCGGGCATCTACGCCGCGTACGCCGTTGTGATGAAGATATTCGGTCAAACGTGTGTGGGCATCCACATGGGCTTGCTGATCGTAAATGCACTTGCCATTATCATGGTGTACCTGCTTGGCCGCCGGCTTATCGATGCGTATGCCGGTGTTATCGCGGCCGCGTCGTACGCAATCCTGTCCACGAGCACAGCCGTGCTGGGATTCGCCGGCCATGCGACCCATTATGTGGTGTTTTTCGCTTTGGCCGGAATGCTTGTGTTTCTAAGGGCTCTTGATCGGAAAACATGGGCGATCCCCGAGCTTGCACTGAGCGGTCTGTTGCTGGGAATGTCCATTCTCATGAAGCAATCCGGCTTCTTTTATGGCGCGTTCGCGGCGCTCTGGCTGCTGTGGGTCGACCTCCGCGCACGTCCGATCGGCAAACGGCGGCTCATCGCTCGCGTGGGAAGTTTTTGTATCTGCCTTGCGATACCTCTTATTGTCACGTGGGCTCTGCTGACGATGGATGGCCTGTACAAGCAGAGCGTTTTCTGGAATTTTACGTACGCGAACGTTTATGCTCACGAGATGCCGGACGCCGCCAGGAAAACCGGACACTTCGCGACATACCTGTGGTCCGGATGCTGGGGTCCCACATACGCAGTCATCTCCAAGGAACCGGGGATGTGGATCGCCGGGTGTTGTGGTTTGCTGGTGCTGCTATGGCGCCGCGTCCCAAGCCGCGTGTTCCTCGCGTGTTTCACGCTCTTTGCGGCCGTCGCCGTCTCCCCCGGCCTCTGGTTTCGGCCCCACTATTTCGTTCAGTTCCTGCCTGCGCTCGCGCTTCTGGTCGGTGCATTCTGCTGGACATTAGTGCGCGCCACGGGGAATGGTCCGATAAGCCGATGGGTGGTCGGGGCAGCGTTCGCCGGCCTGCTGGTATTCACGGTGATCCCACAGCAAAAGCCTTATTTTCACGATAACATGATTCAGGTCTCTCGTCGTCAGTACGGGTTTAGCCCGTTTCCGGAATCCATTCAGGTCGCCGACTATATCCGAACCCATTCGTCACCGACCGACACGATCGCCGTCGTCGGTTCCGAGCCGCAGATATTCTTCTATGCCCACCGGCGCTCCGCGACCGGATATATTTATCTGTATCCGCTCGAGGAAGACCAGAAGTACGCACTCGCGATGCAACAGCAGGCGTTCCGCGAACTCGACGCCTCGAACGCGAAGTTCCTGGTCTATGTCGCGAACGACGGCGGATGGCATCAAACGCCTCAATCGACCCAGGCCCTTCTCGACTGGTCTCGGTCAGTAGCCATGAACTACAACGTCGTCGAGATCGCGGACTCCGTACATTGGAAGTACCTGACCACGATCAAGGGGGACGCCGCCGTCCATTTTCGTCGACGCCCTGGGGAGACCTTTATCGCGCTCTGCCAGCGTAGCGGCACATAAACGCAGTCGGGCGTTCGCACTCTCGTGCCATCAGGCGCATCACCGTTCGTCAGTCGACAAAGGTCACTGGCTGCTGGACCGGCGGGATCAGGCCGCGGGTTGCGCCTTCGGCGAGGAACAATTCGATCCCTCGACGGCCGCGGTCGCCGAGATCAAGCGTGAGGGCGTTGACGTACATGCCGACGAACTGGTCGGCAAGCTCGGTCGTCAAGTCTCTGGCGAACTGCATGGCGTGGCGCAGCGCTTCGTCCCGGTGGGTTAGCGAGTACTCGATCGAGCGTCGCATGACGCGGGACATCGACGCTGACAGCTCCGGGCCGAGATCGCGGCGAATCGCGTTCACGCCGAGCGGCAAGGGAGTGCCGGTGCGCTCGTTCCACCAAATTCCCAGGTCGACCACCGTGTTGAGGCCGTCCGTCCCGTGCGTGAGCTGCCCCTCGTGGATCAAGAGTCCGGCATCGACGTCGCCTGCCTTGACCGCGTCGATGATCGTGTCGAAGGATAGGAACACGGGCTCAAATGCACGGCCGTCCATGTAAATGAGAAAGGCAAGATAGGCCGATGTCATCCGGCCCGGGATCGCGATCCGCTTCCCGCCGAGATCGTGGGGGGCCATGGGCGCCGGGGTGACAATCATCGGGCCATACCCATCCCCCATCGAGGCTCCGTGCGCAAGCAGTGCGTACCGGTCCTGCACGTGTGCGTAGGCGTGGACCGAGATCGCCGTCGTGTCGAGCCTGCCCTCGCGTGCCCACTCGTTGAGGGTCTGAATATCGCGCAGGACATGCTCGAAGCGAAGACCCTCCGTATCGATCTTGCCCTCCGCCAGGGCATAAAACATAAATGCGTCATCGGAATCGGGGCTGTGCCCCAGTGTCAGCGTGCGGCCCTCGGCCGCGATATCGGTCCGGCTCATCGCAGAGTTCCCCTTTGTCGAGAGTGTACCTTAACCGCGAACGGGACGCGTCGGACAGGTCTGACCAGTCGGACACCGTCATCCGCCTGACCCGCCACGGAAGCAGGTTTCCAGATGATCGTCGACCATGCCGACCGCCTGCATGTACGCATAGCAGATGGTAGTACCGACGAACTTAAAACCGCGGCGTTTCAGTTCCTTGCTGAATCGGTCGGATAGCTCCGTGCTTGCGGGCAGTTCGGACATCGACCGTGGACGGTTGACGATGGGGCTGCCGCCGACGAACTCCCACTGGAATTTCGAGAACGTGCCGAACTCCTCCTGCACCCGGAGGAACGCGCGCGCATTGCCGATCGTCGACGCGACCTTGGCCCGGTTACGTACGATCTCGGCGGTCTCGACGATCCGGTTCGCATCGTCGTCGGTGAAGCCGGCCACTTTGGCGGGATCGAAATCGGCAAAAGCCGCACGGTATCCGCTCCGCTTGCGGAGAACGGTCATCCAACTCAGGCCCGCCTGAGCGCCCTCCAAAGTCAGCATCTCAAAGAGGAGTCGATCCTCGTATATGGGAACACCCCATTCTCGGTCGTGATAGCTCTCCATGATGGTGGAGCCGTTCGCCCAGTCGCAGCGCATCGGTATTTCGCTCATTCAGCAGCTCCAGTTCTAAATCGGCGGCAAACCCGCGTGTCGGTGGTTGCGACGTCCCTCTTTCTACCAGTACCATGCATGGAACGGCAACCGACTGGCCCGGATGATTCACGACAACCTCAGATGACAGGCGGACGTCTGTCCCACGATTAGGAGGTGAATAATCCGGGCTGCCAGTGTGACTCCGTAGTACGTTGACAACATGCCTTCGGCACGGACTTCTCGTCAACTGGAAGGCTGACAGGCTGATCCGATACAAACCGGCACGGACCCACAAAAACGAAGAGGCGACCGGGCAATCTCAATATAATAGACGTAATACGACTATGCTTTTGGTATCAATTATGCACAGTGCGTGAAGTATAATTGCTTCCATATCGATATTCGCATAAGTCGCACGGCCCGGATAATTCGCAAATCACACGATACTGGTATACCACGTGCTCATCTCACGACGCAGGAACTGTCTTGGGCCGGCAATACCGGCGGGCGCATGAAGTCCCGTCCGGATAGAAGAGAGGGAGGCCAATGCACTGTAGATCATTCCCCGCAGCAGTCGCTTCGGGAATGCGCGTATCTGTTCGCAAGAGACTTTTGACCGGACTCTTAGCCGCCATTGCAGCGCTAACCTCGAATGCAACGGCCCGCGCCGACAATCAGGCGACCTTGACGGCCGCGGTACTGGTAGTTCAAACCAAGTCCGGTACAGCGGACTGGCGGGACGACCAGCCGTTCTCCGCGCTCAAGGGAGGAGATCGAATTCGGACCGGGCGGCGCTCCCGTGCGGCGGTCAGCTTTGTGGATCAGAGCGTGCTCATGATCAGCCAAACGTCGGAGGTCGTGCTTGGAGAGGCGCGGGAGCGCGACGTCACCATCGTTCGTGGTGACGTATTCGGAAAGTTCCTGAACCCCGGCACGCTGCACGCTCCTGACGTTACGGTCGCCAACCGCCATACGGAATTCGAGGTCGACTGCAGCGGTGGGCACAGTCGCGTTGTGTGCTACAACGGGACCGTCTACCTCGGACCGCCAGGTGTGGATATGCTCGCTGGAGGAGCCCTGGTGAACACTCCGTCAACACTCATCGACGACCACCTGGCGGGGGAAGCGAACAGCGATGTGATCGGAAAGTTTGTGAAGCTGATGTCGGGTCCGGACATCGGAACGGAACAGCCGATAACTGGGTTCGATCCGGCTACGGGCACGATCACAGTCGGTCAGGCGTTCGACCGTTCCACCGGACTTCCCGTCGACTATGTTGTTGTATCGGAGGCTAATGCCACGATTACCCCGATTTACGAGGGGAGCGAGGGAATTGTTGGGCCGAACGGCACGATTGGGGTACAGACAGCTCCTCCGATCGACTATCCTAACGGTGACCTGCCATCGTGGTTTTCGAGTGTGCCGACCGGTCAGACGATCCTTACCTACACCGGCAGCGAAGACCAGATGGACAATGAGACGTTGGAATACGGGACTCAGGACGACTCCGTTCTTCACGGGAACATAAACCCGAGCGCGCCGCCGAACGGCTCCGCCACGATCACCGTTAACGCGCAACCGCGAATCGCCGCGGGAGATTTCACGCCGGTGGAATCCGGGACCGGCGCGACGTTATCGACCATTTCCCCGCTGACAACCCTTCTCGGAGTTGCATTGGAGGGCGGCGATGTCGTCCTCAGGCCGATGGAAGTCGGCGCTAAGGGACCCGCCAAAACAACCTATGGACTCTATCCGAAGGTCGATACGGACAATTATAACGTCGGCGCTGATCCGGCTGACACGCTCGGCAATATGACGAAGTTCGGCGTTGCGCATGATCACTGGCTCGCACAGGTCGGCGCGCTCACGACCGACTACAACAACGCCTGGTCCGTGAAGACGTCCGATGCCCTCGTAATGTACCGATCGACGAGCCTGGGCGACGTGAAGGTCGGACGCCAGCAGTTGTTTGTGGGTCCGGTCAACAACAGCCGGATTGCGACTCTGATCGATTTCGACACTGTCGACGGGATCGTCTGGAACGACACGGAAAACCGGCGGATCGGCTGGGAGGGTGGATATCTGACCCGGACAGCCCCGCTGGGGGGGGATGATTACTCCGGAGAGTTCCAACATATCCGGGCGGAGGTTGGTAAGGGGTACCTCGGTGTTACCGAATTGACGGCGAACCGTTCGGCCACTCATATTGGCTATTCCGGGGATTTTTCGCAACCCCTGTTCGAAGGCAAGATCAACGTCTACGGCGAGGCGGGTGAAGATCCGTTTAGCCGCCGCCTGTTCACGGGAGGCGTTTATCTTCAGGATCTATACCAGCATACCGGTGTGGATGTATTCACGGAATACGAGACAATTACCGGACAGTCCGACCGCGTCAGCCTGCGTGTGGCCGCAAACGTGATTCGTCAGTGGAGAGTCATCGGGTATCTTACCCGGACCTGGCAGGGAGACACCGACGGAGGGTTAGGCCTGGCGTACGGCTACCACTCGCGTTAGGAGAGCAACAGCATGCACAATCCGAAGTATATAACGACCGAATCGCTCGCGCGCGTGCTCCCGTGGCGGTGGTTCATCGTGCCGTTGACAGCGCTCGCGCTCTCCGGATGTGGTGGGAGCGCGCCGTCTCATCCAAGTACAGGCTCGGCCACGTTTGACGTCGCCTGGCCGTCTCTCAACAGCACATCCACGAGCAGAACGGGGGCTCCAGCCAATCGTTCCGCCTTGACGTCGAGGTTGGTGCCGTCGCAGGCGCAGAGCATTGTGATCACCGCTACAGATGAATCCGGAAACGTCGAGGTTGCTGTGGTCGAACGGCCTACCGGCAACCAGTCATCCGACAGTTCGGCAACGCTATCGGGTCTGCAGGCCGGTCCGTGCGTGTTCAGCGCCGTCGCCTATCCACTTCCGCAAGGTCAGGGAGTGGCGGATGCCGACGCGCATACGCTGACCGACATTCCGGCCGGCGGCACCGCAACGGTTGGCTTGACACTGGACACAACGATCGCTCAGGTATATCTGACACAGTCGCCTCCCATTCAGGGAGCGGGTGGCGAGATCGTCAGCATTGGGGCTGTGGGACTTGATGGCGAGGGGCGAATTGTCCTGGCAAGCTTCACCTGGAGTATGTCGACCCCTAACTATGGCAGCAACCCGACGCCGCAGAACCCTCCAACGATCGATAGCTCCGGCAACGTGACCATCCCTGCGGATGTCCCTGTCGGTACATACTTTACCGTGACGGCCACCGTTGAGGGTACGGACGTAAGCAGCAGCCCAATCACCGTTACGGTGACCAACTAACGCTAACGCGCAGTGGAATTATGAACGATCGGAGACATTGCCGATGAATTCGATATCACGATCACTGGTTCTCCAGGCAGTCGCATTGGCGGCATGGGTAACCCTTCTGCCGATGGCCGGATACGCGCAGGGCGCTGGTGCGGTTCTACAGGTTCCTTCCCAATACGGAACTATCCAGTCAGCCGTGAACGCCGCTGCCAACGGCGATACGGTCGAGGTCGCTGACGGCGTCTATAACGAGACCAATATTGACACTCTCGGCAAAGCAATTACTGTAAGGTCGGCAGATGGGCCGTATGCCTGCACACTGAACGCAGCGGGCGGCTCGGGATTCTATATCCACACGCAGGAAACCGCGCAGACGATTATTCAGGGATTCACAATTGAGAACGGGTCCGGAACCACGGTTGTCCCCTCCATGGAAACCGACGGCGGTGGTATCTACATCAATAACTCATCGCCGACCATCCGCAAGTGCGTCTTCCGTTTGAACGCTGCAACCGCGAGCCCATATGGCTCGGGCGGCGCGATCGACATCACGCAGGGCAGTAGTCCGATCATCACGCAGTGCCTCATGGTCTGCAATAACGCGGCGACGGAGGGCGGAGCCATTGCGATCTCCGAAAGTTCGAGTCCCACAATCACGGACACCGAGATAGTGGTTAATCAGTCTGCTGAAAACGGCGGAGGGATTTCTGTCGACAGTTGCTCGCGTCCGATCATTACGAATTGTACTCTGTCTGACAACACCTCCAGCGTTGCGGGCGCGGGGCTTTACAGCACGAATGCCGAACCTGTGATAACAAACTGTATTCTCTACGGGAACACATGCAGCGGCAACGAGGATGATCTGGATACCACCGGCCAGGTCGCCCCGACCGTAACTTATTCCGATGTAGGAGACGGCACGTTGACGGGAGCCGGGAATATTGACGCAGCGCCAAACTTTCTGCGCAATCCCGGCACACTCTCTGGAAATGACCCCGGTAATCTGCACTTGACCAGCGGCTCCCCATGCGAATACCAGGCCAACACGCTTGCTCCGGCTTATCCGGCTACGGATTACTACGGCCAGGAATGGGACGTCGACGGCGATATCGGCGCGGATAACTGTCTGGCGCCGAGTGGGACGGTAGTCATGGTCCCGTCGAGCGGGATTACGTCGATCGGCCAGGGTATTGCTGCTGCACAGGCCGACGTCGCAAATGGCGACCCCAATGTCAACGTGGTCGTTGCCGATGGCACCTACGACGAGTACAACCTCAGCCCGGGCGGCGACAATATGGTGATTCAGTCCGAAAACGGACCTTACGCTACAATCGTCGACGGAGGCGGCCTGGGCACCGTTTTCATTATCGACGATAATGAGACATCAAGCACGGTGCTGGACGGCTTTACAATTCAAAACGGATTTGTGGGAGGCGACAGCAATAACGGGGGCGCTGGCCTTTTATTGAATTGCTACTCCATTATCAACCACTGTATCATCAAAAATAATGTGGGTGGTAACACCGGGGGTGGCATTTATGTCGAGGACAACGAACCGACCATCGAGAACACATTGATCGAAGGCAACTCCGCCGATTACGGCGCCGGCATCGCCGTCATGGCGGACGGCTACCCTTCCCTCTATAACACAATCGTCGAGCAAAACACTGCGGCGGTTACAGGCGCCGGAGCTTATGTGGGTGGCGCAACCCTTTATGTTACCAACTCGACATTCGCGTATGACTCCACGCCCGGTTCGGATCTGTATGCGGATTCCGGAAACCTGGAAATTGGAAACACGATTTTGTGGGGCAGCTCCACGGCGGCCAATCCTGAAATACAATCGACTGTCGGATCTTACGCGTACGTGTCGGTAGACTATTCCGACATCTATCAGGGCTACACGGGCACCGATAATATCAGCGGCGATCCTCTCTTTTTGCGTACGCCGGCGAGCGGTGACCCGGGGGATCTGCGTCTCCAGTTCGGTTCGCCGGCGATCAATAGTGGTGAGCAAAACTCCGATGGGTTTTACGTCCCGCCGACTGACTATGACGGAAATCCTCGCAACAATACTCCCTCCATGGGCGCTTACGAATATCCGATGCTCACTCCCGTCGGTCTGACGTTCTATATGGTGTTTGGTGAGTCCCAGACTAGCGAGATTGCCACAATTGTCCCGAACTACGCGACCGCACCCCAAAACCTGACGTTCTCGATTGGCTGGGGCGACGACTCCAATACCGACACAACCACCGGCGTTGCGTCCGGTTCGAGCGTCTATTCCGTTTCGGGGACCCACCAGTATGGTTACCCGGGCTACTACGCGGTTTCAATCAGCGTAGCGGACAGCTCGACGCCCGCGGTCAATACAACGATGAGTGCGACGGCGATTGTGCTACCGGCGGCACCATCAACGCTCGCCGCTACCGCTAACAATGGCGCGGTCAAGTTGAATTGGACGGCCGCCGCCGGCGCAACTCTCTACAATATCTATCGCTCAACCGCCGCGACCACGGCCGACTGCCAACCAATCGGGACGTCGGACACAACCCTCTACGTCGACTTCTCCGCGCCGGTGGGTCAGACCTATTACTATACGGTGACCGCGGTGAACGGTACTGTCGAAAGCCTTCCGTCGAACATCGCATCGGTCACCGTGGTAGGACCGCCCGTCCAGTTCGTGGTCTCTTCCGAGCCGACGACGACAGCCGGAGTCCCTTTAACAGTGAGTGTGACGGCAGAGGACGTCGGCGGCAATACCGTAACGACATACGCCGGTACCGTTTTGATCTCGTCGAGCGACGGTGCGGCCATTCTGCCGCCCGGCAGCACGCTATCCGACGGGACCGGGAACTTCTCCATAACGCTCGAGACGGCCGGCCAGCAAACAATCACGGCAACCGACTCTGTGCAGTCCTCGCTCACGGGAGTTGATCAGGTGACCGTGACCGCCGCGGCTGTTGCGGGGCTCTCGGTATCCGTTCCGTCGCAGTCCACCGTTGCCAGTCCGTTCCAGTTCACGGTTACGGCGGTCGACAGCTTTGGGAATACGGTCACGAGCTACAACGACACGATAAGCTTTACCAGCAGTGACAACAATCCGAACGCGAGCCTTCCCGCGAACACTGTTCTGACAAACGGCACCCAAACCTTAACAGCGACGCTGGTCACGGCTGGGAACCAGACCATCACCGCGACCGACACCTCGGTCACTTCCTTGACCGGCACGAGCGCGCCGATCGCCATCACGACCTCGCCGGTCTCAGCCGTCAGCCTGGTTCTCGCGATCAATGGTCCGCTCACGGCTGGTACCCCGGCCTCCCTCGGGGTGACCGCGGTTGATGCGTATGGCAATGTCGTTACCGGCTATCCGGATATGGTGGAATTCGCGAGCTCCGATCCGCAGGCCGTCCTGCCGGCGGTTTCAACGCTGAACAATGGCAGTTCCACGTTTCCGGTCACATTGGAGACAGCCGGAAGCCAGACGATTACAGTGACGGACACGGAGATTTCGACACTGACGTCAACCACTTCGGTCACGGTGCTCGCATTGACAACCGTCTCATCGCTGGTTGTGTCCGCTCCCGGGTCGGCGACGGCCGGCGTGCCGCTTTCCTTCACGGTGGCGGCAAATGACGCCTACGGGAACGTTGTAACCGGGTACGCCGGCACGGTCCACTTCACAAGCACCGATCCGGCGGCAACGCTCCCGGCGAACAGCAAACTCACAGGCGGGACCGGAACATTCGCGGCGACGCTTGTTACGGCGGGAGCGCAATCGCTGACTGCCACGGACACCGTAAACTCCGGCATCAAGGGGACCGCGCCGATTGCGGTGACCGCTTCCACGGCCACGAAGCTCATGTTGACCACTCCG
>JBKQWH010000344.1:0-15542 GCA_052139635.1 Capsulimonadaceae bacterium | reverse complement strand
GTGCCGGTGTTCAATGACAAACATTTGTCTTACGCGTGGCCGGACGCCAAGCAGATCGCGCGGCGGCCGACTTCGATTCTGACCTCACCGGACGAAGCCGCATCTTGTCGGTGCCCGCCTCGCCTGTGAGACGCTATTCGTGATTTACCGGCCTTCGTGCTCCCGCCACGGGTCCGTGAGGCACATTTACCCGATATGGAACAATGATGCCAAAAAAAACTTTCTGACGACTGTATCCTTTCACGCTGTTCGTGACTATTACTACTAGAGGAGTCCGCGCCGGAGCGTAGCGATGGGGGCGGACATTACGCCCTCCGCTAGGAGTTCGAGCCGGAGCGAAGCGGCGGGGGCGGACATTACGCCCTCCGCTAGGAGTCCGCCATGCGAGCACACTTTCCCATGGGGGCGCCGGACCGTTTCTCGTGAAGCGGAGGCGTAGTTTGACGAATGGGCGGGTTCAGAACGGGGACGGTCATGAGTAGCCTGAGGGGCGTCTTACTCGATATCGATGGGACCCTCGTAGACAGCAACAACGCGCAGGCGGAGGCGTGGCGGCTCGCAATGTCCGAGTACGGGATTGTGCAGTCGCTCAAGATCGTCGGGCCCTTTGCGGGGATCGGCGTCTCGCGACTCCTACCGGCATCCATTGGGGTTGAGAATTACTCGGTTCTCGGGCAGGTGATCAATCGCCGCCGCGCCGAGATTTTCCGCACACGCTTCTTGCCATGGATCCAACCGGTTGAGGGTGCTGCCGAGCTGGTTGGCCGCCTTCGCGAGGCCAATGTCACCGTGATCGCAGTCAGCTCCTCCAACGCCTGCGAGGCGGAGTCGCTGCTCGATGCCGCCGGGCTGGCCAACTGCATCGACTTCGTGTCGACAGCGTCGCAGGCTTGTGGCGGAGATCCGGCCGTTGCGATCATTCGGAACGCCTGCCGGCTGGCCGGGCTTGCCTCGCAGTCCGTCGTCTTTGTCGGCGAGACCCCCTGCGACCATGACGTGGCTGTCCGCGCCCAGGTCCGGTTCATCGGACTCCGCCATGCCGGGTGGAGCGAGAACGCCTTTCCGGCGGCGGTGGCCATTTACGACTCTCCTGTCGACATGTTCGACCGTGTCGAGCTTCCGAAGCGACGGCTCGTCGGCGCATTTGCCTGACCCCTCGCGAGATTGGCCCGCAGGTCGCCGAGGCGCATGATGCCGGCGAATCGCAGATCGCCGGTGCACATCAGGTCCATTCCCACCACTTCCCCCGATGTCGACAGTACCGGGGCTCCGCTCAGGCCAATCATCGCGGTTGGCTCGCGCAGCCTGAGCAGGACGCTCTTGTCGCGGATCGAGACGACTCTGGCCGCCACGAACTCCAGGGTCCGGCTTTCGATCGGATAGCCGGCGATCCACACTCGATCTCCGAGTGCGACATCGCGGTGTGCGAGCTGAAGCGCGCCGTTGCCGGACGTTTGCGGATTGCCGAAGAGTGCGCAGTCGCCGGACAGGTCCGTTCCGTTGCTGATGAACCCATCGTGAAGCAGCGCGTGTCCCGCGGAACCGCATGCCACCCCGTCCGGATCGACAAGCCCCACGGATGTAATCTCCGTCGCCGCCTTGTCCGCATGGACCGGCAGGAGATGAAAGGCCGTCACCAGCACCCGCCTCCCGGCTTCTTCCAGCACAAACGACGAGCCGACACGGGTATGCCTGCCCTCCGTGCCGTACGCCATACTGGGACGCACGATCGAATCGGCCGGAATACTGGGACGTGCCGGCTCGATGAGCTGGTTCCAATCCAGGTCGCCGTACACGATCATAACGCCGGCGACAATCGCCAGCGCCAGGATCAAGGGCCGAAGTTGCACTTTGTCACGCCCTTTTCGGCAATCGTTCTGCCGCAATGCCGCTCCGATCTCCGTTGGCAGTGGAACGGAATGTTCGAGCCGCCCGTTTTGGGTTATCGAGGCACTCGCCGATTCCATTTTGTCGTACTCCTTTCATCGTCACGCCGTTCGTGGAGCACTTCTCCCGAGTTCATGGCCATTATAGGGGCGAATTGTGGCGATTCTATGGCGTATCCGCCGGCATTGGGTGGATGCTCCTGCGAGGAATCGAACCTGGATGACACCCTGATAAGGAGTGCGCATTGGCGGCTATGCGAAAGGAGCCGCGATCGATGTCACGTTGCGGGGCCGCGTTTGCGGCCCCGGACGTGCCTTTATAGGCTGAACTCGAGTTGACGGCGGTCCAGACTTTCCTCATCAATGCCGTACGCGAGACCTCCGCGGTGCGCCTTGGCGGCGCGATCGTAAAGCACCACGTTGACCGCGGCCGAGAGGTTCATGCAATGGGCGGTCGGCACCACGACAAAGCGATGGCAGCGGGCGAGGACGGCTCCCGGGACGTTTCCGTCCTCGGGACCGAAGATATACAGCGCCTTCCGCGGATGGACAAAGTCGAAGAGCGACTCGGCGTTGTGACGATACTCGACCGCGACCGGAGTGACATCGCGGCCGATAAGGTCGAGCGCGTTGTCCTCGCGTCGCCAATCGACATCGCGATAGCCCTTCATCCGCTCCTCGCGTGGCAGCCTCGGCAGCGCGATGACCTGGTCGTGCATCCGCTGTCCGGTGTAGAACAGGTGAGAGGCCCCGTAGCAGCTTGCCGCCCGAATGGCGCCGCCGACGTTGTGCGGATATTTCGGGTCAATCAATGCGATCGCCAGATCCGTCGAGATTCTACTCATATGCGGTCACCTCCTTTCCTGTATCGACGGAGCACCCTCCGGTGCAAAAATGGATGGGCAGGGAGAGATTTGAACTCCCGCGTCCGGTTAAGGAACCTGGTCTACAGTCAGGCGCAATCGCCGCTCTGCCACCTGCCCATGTTATGGACGCGCCGGCTCAAAGCGGCGATGTATGGACATATGGACGCTATGGACATCGAGAACAACAGGGTCTTCCGTTCTCGGCCTCAGGCAAGTTGTCGATCCGGGCGCCGAGCGTGACCCGGTTGCCTTGCGGCAACCGAGCCCGTTTTCACTCGCGGCGTCCCTGCGGTCAGGATCGCCGAGATGTCGCTAGATCGGCTCCGGCTTTCGCCGGCGTACTGCAGCAACTGCAGCCCCCGCACCGATGGTCGCTACCTTAGGACCGTTATAGTTACGATAACCCGGGTCTGTCGGCCCTGGCCGAACTTTTCGTGGGTCGCCGATAGGATTCGAACCTATGACCGATAACCGAATCCGAGCGGCCCCTTCGGGCAATGGGTTGGCACGGATTGCTCTACCATTGAGCTACGGCGGACCAAATCTCGATCATGTATTGTCCAGCGCGGGAGGGCTCGAACCTCTTGACCTCTCGGTGTACCAGATAACCGTAAGCATCCGGCCCTGACGGGCAAGGTGTCGCCACGGAATCCGCGCTGGACATCGTCTCCCGGGCGTGACATCGTCACGCCCGGGATTCCGGCGTGCGTCGAGCGAAGTCGGCGATGACGCCAGGGGCGCTGGTGTCGAAGCCAACGACGTTCATGTGACGCGTCATGTCCGTGGGATCGGCGATCGTGTGGAAGCCCGGCGTCATGGCCACCGAGATCAGTTTCGCGTCGATCCCCATCTTGTTACGGTAGGCATCCAGCGCCACATAAGGCTTCTGGCTCGTGAACGTGTTCGTCTCACTATCGGTGTAGACGACAAATACGTCCGCCTCGACCTCGTTCCGAGTCGCCCACGTGATCGGCAGGGCGCAGTCGGTCGAGCCGAACGACGCGGTCTGCGTCTTGCGCGTCGCCGCTTCGAGCGAATCTGTCCTGTCGATCCCGAGGTCGCGGAACTCATGGGCAAAGCCCATCAGAGCCACGCAGTTCTCCACACGACGTGTCACCATGGCCATGGTGGCCGCGGCCACGTTCGGCGTGATCCCCGGCAGGCCGGCGATCCGCCCGCAAGCCATCGACATAGACACGTCGATCCCGAGCACGAAGCGGGCGCCACTCGGCTCGATTGTGTCGAACGCCAGATAAAACGCCTGCTCGAGCGCATCGACCACGTCGGCCACGACCGGCCAGGCGCCGGATCCACGGACCCCCGATCCGCTTCGATACGTGTTCAGGGCCGTCAACACCGCCAGCGGATGGACGCGGGCCTTCTTTAGTGCCTGCTTGCTGGTGAGCGTGGCCAGGACCTTTTGGCGCGCATCGTTGTACACAGCGGTTGCGAGAACCCCGTGCTTCGACAGGTTTCCCAGGTTGCGAAGCATAAAGGTCACTCCCGAGCCGCCGGCCATCAGCACGGTCTCGTAAACCGCGGCGGACCGCTTTCCGGTGGGAATCGCCTCCATCGGCAGGCCGTAGGTCGTGATCAGGTCAAGCAACTCCGGCTCGGAGATGTCTGCCTTGGCGCGCTCCGCCGCCCAGACAAGCTGCAGCGACCGGTCCGGGTGCGGCACTGCCCCCACGCCTGGCCATCCGTCGACAATGTAGCCGAACAGGATGTTGTGAGACTCGCTCACCCGACCGAGCCCGCCGGCGCCGCCTATCCCGCTGTCCTGCTCCCTGGCCTGGACGTGCGCCATACGGAGGAGGTCCCGGTGGCTCCAGCCGTCGCGCTGCGGGTACTTGACGACCTGGTACGCGAGATCGCGGACGACATCCGTGCCGACCCTGCGGATCGCCTCGTCCACCGCCTCCGCGGAAAGAGCCGGGCCGTCGGCTCGCAGGTGGACATACCAGTTCGAGACCGCCTTCCGTAGCCCCTTGCCCCATCCCCGCATGCCATCGACATACTCGGCGAAGTGGAACAGATGGGTTCCCGTTCGTGCCACCTTCGGAAGGGCTCGCGCCGCCGCATTTCGGGTCTCGACATCGCCGAACGAGATCGCAAGAGCCAGGGCGAACAGAGCCGGATCGTTCTTCGCGGCTCGACCGGCCGCGGAGATGTCCGCTATCAGCCTCACGGCCGCAAGTCCGTCTGCCGCGATATACCGCATGGTGGCCTCGGCGTTATCCTTGGTCAGGGTGTGCTCGTCGACATAGTAGGTTCCCCCCTCGGACCCCAGTATCAGAAAGCGCTCCATCCGGGTGCGGTCGTCGACCGCGAACACGAAGGCGCCGTCGTGGTTTTGGACTTCGTCGGCACGTCCGCGGGACCGGTCTCCTTGAGTCGACGGCGCCGCTATTAAGTTTTTCAGATATGTGTTTGCCATAATCGTCTGCTTACGGCCCTTTCGGGCGATCGGCGCCCCTTGTGTGCTGAGCGGCATCGGGCAAGTGTCGCGCTGGAGTGAGTTTCCAGATAATCCAGTGCTTCGGCCCTGGCCTGTTGATCGATCATCCGGAGCGGTATCGGGCAAGTGTTACGTCGGTCGAGCAGGTGATCTTTGATGGTGATAACGCTCAGTCGACTTTCGGCCCTAACCGTTCCGTATTGTGGGCAACGCCGTGCTGCCGTTACACTACGTCGCCCATATACCTCGGTTTCTCAGATGGCATTGCCTTAACAGCGAGACAATAGCGATGTTCCGACAAACAAAAAATCGGTCGCAGGACTGTCCTGGACCGATTGGATCGAAACTTCTTGTTTGGCGGCTAGTGCGAGATGACTAACCCTCCTGGAAGTTCGGACACAATCGTCGCGGCGCTGATCGTCGGATAATGATCCGGAGTCGCCTGGCGATACGCGGCAAATCCCAATTCGACGACCTTGGTCGAGCCCTTTCGGGATGACTTTGACGCACGTATCGTGCTTCCGGCGACTAACGCCGGGCTGGCGACAGAGGTCTGTATGGAGTTATTGTTTCGCGATTTCATGGTACGGCTAACAGCTTAGCACGAGGTTTGGAGGTTTGTCAAGCGTTCCGCAAAAATAGTCTTGAGCAGATATTGCATGTGGGGACGCTGCTTGCGGGCTGCTTGCGTTTATCGGAAATCATCCTGGCTAGCAATAGTTGTTATAGATTCTCAAGCATTGCTAGTTATCGATGCTTCGGTACATCTGTCTGTATGTCTTAACGCTTCCATTCTTCAAGTCACTTCTAGTCAATCATACCGTGGAGCCCGCACAACTCCCCAGCCCCGCGCAATTTGCCCGGTCAATACGCTTGTCTGAAAGCGCTATATTATTGTCGACGCTGTCGTTTGAAAAAGTATGAAAACGTGGGTATAATCCGTGGAACTCGGGTACAATCACTGCCAATTAACCTGGCGAATCGTGTTACTTGTGTTGGACAGAGTGTGGATTTCCTGGAATTCCCGGGTTTCGACACTCTAGGGGAGAGATGTTTCCGGTGCTTGGCAGAATACAAAGTTGCGGGTACCGAATCGTAGAACCACAGAGATATCGCATCAACGGACGCAGTGTGCGCAGAAAGAACGTACGTGCGTACACTGGGATGCGCTTGAAAGTAACAGGGGAAATTGAAATGGCGACGTGTAAGTCCGTAATCATTAATTGCGAGGAAATACAGCCACTCGTGAGCGCTCATCTTGCCGAGGGATGGCGGCTTACGTCGGTAACCTTGGATTCATGGCGTCACGCGACTCGCTGTGAAGAGGTCGAGGACCATTTGAGCGGTCGGCAAGCGTCAGACTCGCTGAGTATGGGGCCAACATTTCAGGCACAGAAGTATTTGGTGATATTTGAGCGACAGGACGATCCCCGCTTGCGCGTGACCATAGACCCGCCGAGGGAGCCGCCGTTAGCGCTCGACGGCGGCTCGCTACTGGTCGGGGTGGTCGCTCTCGCCGCGGTCATCCTTTTTGTTGCGCTCTTTTACCTGTAACGCGGACACTCGATTGTCTCGTTCCTGCCGTTGGGGGCCGCAATGTCACGCTGGATTTCCGCCCGCTCGCTTAGCTTCTAGCTCCTCCCAGCGTTCGTAAAGGGCCGTCACTCGGGCGCCCGCTTGTTCGATGTCCGCAATCGCCTGCTGGAGAAGTTTGTAGTCCGACGTCACGCCCGGATCGCTCAGTTTTTGCTGGAGCGCTTCATGGGCGGTTTCGGCGGCCATGATCGTCTCCTCCATGGCGTCGAGTTCACGCTGCTCACTGCGGCTCAGCTTCACTGCCGGCTTCTCGACCGGCTTCGGCTTGCGGGGACCGGCGGCAGGCGTCGACCGCGAGACCTGGGACGGAGCTCGTGATCGCTCCCACTGTCGCAGGTCTGCGAAAAACCGCGCTCCGCCTTGGCCGTCGAGCGCCAGCAGTTCGGTTGCGACACTCTCCAGCAGGAACCGGTCGTGGGTCACGAGCAGCATCGCGCCGCGGAAGTCCGTCAGGCTCTCCTCCAGCACGTCGAGCGAGGGGATATCGAGGTCGTTGGTGGGTTCGTCCAGAATGAGCAGGTCGGCCGGCTGCAGCATGAGCCGGGCGATGAGGATGCGCGCCTGCTCGCCGCCGGAGAGCCGGCTGATCGGCACCTCGAGCTGTTCCGTACGGAACAAAAACCGTTTGGCCCACGATGTCACGTGGATGGAGTGGCCGTTGAAGTTCACCGTGTCATTTTCGCCCGCCAGAGCCTGCCGAAGCGATTGCGACAGGTTGAGATTCTCTCGTGTTTGGTCGAACACGACAATACGCAGGCGGTCGGCCGGCCGCACCGTCCCGGTGTCCGTCGGCATCTCTCCGGTCAAGACCTTGATCAGGGAGGTCTTTCCACTCCCGTTGGGACCGATCAGTCCCAGCTTCATCCCGGGCGACATCACAAAGCTCAAGTTCGAGAAGAGGCGACGGCCCTCCATGGACTTGCTGATCCCGTCCACCACGAGCATACGCTGAGTCTTGCGGCCTGTTCCCGCAAAGTCGATGCCGGCCGTGGTTCCACTTGAGTTGCGTCCGCGCACGTCGGCCAGTTCGGCAATCATCGACCCGGCTTCGTCGATCCGGTACTGCGCCTTGGTCGTGCGGGCCGGAGGGCCTCGACGGAGCCACTCGATCTCTCGCCGCACCTTGGTGACCAGCGCGGCCTCCTGCACCTGCTGCGCGGCGAGAAGCTCATCCTTCCTGGCCAGAAACTCCGAGTAGCTGCCGTTTATGCTCAGCGTGCCGGTGGGATAAGCACGGTTAAGCTCCGTGATCCGGTTCGTGACGTTTTCCAGGAAGTACCGGTCATGGCTGATCGCGACGAAGCCATACGACGCACCCTTGAGGAGGCCCTCCAGCCACAGGACGCCTTCGATATCGAGATGGTTTGTCGGCTCATCGAGCAGGAGCAGGTCCGGCTTGCGAATCAGCTCTCGGGCCAGCGCGAGCCGCTTTCGCCAGCCACCCGACAGCGACTCGGTCGCCTGGCTGCCGTCGATAAAGCCGACCTGACCGAGCATGATGTCGATCTCGACATCGCGCTCGACATCGTCGAGCCGCTGGTCCTTGAGGGCGTCGTTCAGTACGTCACGAACGCTCGCTCCCTCGGGAAACGTGTCGTCCTGCGGAAGGTAGGCGGCCCGCATGTTGCGTCGCGCCGCTACAGTGCCGCCGTCGGGCGTCTCAATGCCGGCAAATATTTTGAGGAGTGTCGACTTTCCCGAGCCATTCGGCCCGATCAACCCCATCCGTTCGCCATCCGAAATTCCCAGCGAGATTTCGGTAAACAGCGTGCGCGATGCGTACGCCTTTGTCAGTGATTCGCAGCTCAGAAGCAGTGCCATCGAGTACCCTTCGATTGTGGTGCCCTTATGGTTCGCCACGGCACGGGCGGAATCCTCCCGGCCCCGCACTGAGCGGTCTTGTTGTCCGTGAGTCAAGTTTTGCGCCGCTCCGTCAGTTCATATCGTGGGACAGGCCTCCGTGCTTGTCTTCCTCCTTGTCCATCGCGTCCATCGCGTCCATCGCGTCCATATGTCCATAAAGCTTGACGGTCTGAGGCGGAGCCTCCCTAGTCTCTGAACGACGTCGGCAAGCACGTCCTTCGCCCGAAGCGCCGCCTGTTCCGGAGCGCCGCTTGTCAGCAAGCGAGCACTCGATCCGGTTTGCGTCAGGAACGCATTACTTCAAAGCGGCGTGGCCTCTGCGCTTAGCCGTAAGGGTTGTAGCCGTACGGATTGTAACCGTAGGGATTGTAACCGTAGGGATTCCCGCCATAAGGGTTGTTCCCGTTGTTCGAGGACGACGAGCTGGCGCCTCCGCACCCGGTGCTGAAGGCGACCGCGGTGAAGGCGGTTCCGACCACGATGGTTTTCGCCAGCACATCGATAAACTCTCGGCGGGTGATTCCGGGTTTCTCCGGTTGAACGGTATGGTTGTTGTCAGGCATTTTAGTCTCCATATTTGCTATCGCAGCGATTCGAATGGGAGGACAATCCCGTGCCGCATCAGTAAGGGAAGCAACGGCTTCGCTTCCGCGTGCTTCGCTAGACTGCACTCCAGGGAGTGAGTCTGCTCGATCTGCGTGAGAACGTCGAATACAAAATCGGCCCCACGCGGGATATGCAGCGGCATCTGCCACTCTCGATTGAGAAAAACGATTCCGCCTCGAAAATCTTCTACCGAAAGCGCCGCGGCCACGCAAACCGAGTCGGCGCCCCGCACGGTGCGTCGTCCCACAACCTCGGTGAGCAGCGCCTCGACCGCGCCAATCACATCGTAGACCGTCACGGAGCGCAGGCAGGCGATGTCGCAACGGGCTGGCGCGTGGCAGCAGGGGATCCGCGGCGTCACGAGCGCGCGGTCCGTGATCGGCGGCCACATAGCCGCGTTGGACACGCCAAAGATCGTAACGACTTTCGCGCCGACCGCGCCGGCGACGTGACCTATACCGGCATCGTTTCCGACGAAGACCGTCGATCGTCGAAGCAGCCCGGCGACGCGCGGCAGCGGCCAGTTCACCACCCCGTGCACCCCGGTGGAGGTGTCCATGCAGCCCTTAACGTCGTCGGCAAGGCCATCTTCGGCGGGCCCGCCGAGAATCACCACGGCTGCGCGGTACGCCCTCGCGAAGTAGTCGGCCACTGCCGCAAATCGTTCCGGCATCCAGCGCTTGAACTCTCCGCCGCTTCCCGGATGCAGGATGAGCAAAAAACCGCCATCCCGGTTCACATTATGATCCAACATCCATTGGTCGACCCAGGCCTGATCGAGTTCGGGAACGGTAAGATAGGGCGCCTCAATGTCCAACGAGAGTCCGGCGCGCCTCAGCCCCTCCTGGACCCGCGCGTACGCCAGTGTCGAAGGCGCCTCCGGCCGGTAATGAGCGAACAGATTATAGAACTCCGTGCCGGATTCCAGAGTGCTGTGAAAGGATTTGGTGTAATTGCCGGGATCGAGATCGAGCACGAGATCGAACTCGGACGCCGTACCCTCCGGCACGAGCGGCCATTCATAATCCACGTATCGATCGCCCGGGTAGCCCAATTCCGTCAACGGCCGGCTCGCCGCCGGGATCATCAGCGTCAGGAGCGCGTTCGGCATGGCCTTCTTGACCGCGCGCGCCGCCGGCTCGCAGACAAGCGTATCCCCGAGGCCAACGCCGGTACGGAGCAGAATCGACCGAACGCGGGCCTGAAAACTCAGGTTCCCGAGGATATCCTCGCAACTCGACTGTCCGGACGGATGGGTTGGCATAAAGTGGCACAGCAAGCGGCGATACGATGGTCAGCACAGCGATCTCGGGCCGCCTACCGAAGGAAACCGGATCCGCCCCGAAAATGACGGCTGACAGCCGACAACATTATGTCGCTCTCAACGGTGAATGTCAAGTATGGCAGGACGAACATCGAACGCAAGTCCGGCTCGCGCACCGTGCGCGTGTGCGGAGCGCATCCCCGCTGGTATAATCGTGGTGCACCCCGTGGTGGCGCGGTCCGAAGGGAATTCACGAACGTCCCACGCACCGCCGTAAGGAAGAACCATGACCCGCGAAATCATCCTGAACGACTACAAGATCGGAGGCGCCGGCAATCCCCTCGCGATCATCGCCGGCCCCTGCGTCATCGAAAGCCTTGAGCTGTGCCGAACGATCGCCGCGGAGGCGTCGACCGTTTGCCGCGCCCTTGGTCTCTCCTATATCTTCAAGGCCAGCTTTGACAAGGCCAACCGCACCTCCTCCGCCTCATTCCGTGGCGAAGGCATGGAAAAGGGCCTGGAAATACTGCACGCTATCCACACCGAGTTCGGCATCCCGGTGCTCACCGATATCCACGAGAGCTGGCAGGCCAAACCGGTGGCCAGGGTGGTCGACATCCTTCAGATACCCGCCTTTCTCTGCCGCCAGACCGACCTCCTGGTGGCCGCCGCCGAGACCGGCCGGGTGGTCAATGTGAAGAAGGGCCAGTTCTTGGCCCCGTGGGATGTCAAGAATATCGTCGATAAGGTCATCGGAGCCGGCAACGCGCGCGTGATGCTGACCGAACGCGGGGCCAGCTTCGGCTACAATACCCTGGTTGTGGACATGCGGTCGCTGCCGATTATGCGAGCCACCGGCTGCCCGGTGGTGTTCGATGCCACGCACTCGGTCCAGCAGCCGGGAGGACTGGGCGCCACCAGCGGCGGCCAGCGCGAGTATATCCCGCACCTGATGCGCGCCGCCGTGGCCGCCGGTGTCGACGCCCTCTTCCTCGAGGTCCATCCGGAGCCGGAGAAGGCGCTCTCCGACGCCGCTACGATGCTGCGCCTGTCGGACCTCGGCGCCTTGCTCGCCCAGGCGGTTGCGATCGACCGGATCGTGAAGCCCGTGCTCGACTGACGCCGCGGGCGGGGAAGAAGCAGGAAGTTTCACAACGGAAATGACGGAAGTGACGGACACAGGAACTTGGGAACGTACATCGCCGTATCGATAACAGGTCCGTCGCGTCCATTTGTCCTTGCTTCACACCGGTAACCTTCGGGAGCAATCGTCGTGGACTCCTATGACACACTCGACCGGATGCCGCAGCGCGCGGAGGAGGCCCTCGAGACGGCCTACGCCGCGGCACGTGCAGTCGGGGGCCGGGTCTGGCGGGCGGTCGCGCTGGACGGAGAGGGCGAGGGGGCCCTTGCGGCCACTCTGATTGTGGCAGCGCTGACCGGAATCTGCTCTGCGCCGTGTGTGGATGTGTTCGACGCCTCGCTGCCGGCTTTTGTGAACGCAGACACCCTTGTGGTCGCCCTGGCCGCGGGCGGGTCGGAGGACTCGACCGTATCGGTTTCCGGCGCCGCGGCGGATGCCGGGGCCGGGCTCGCGATTGTCGCCCCTCCCGGCCACCTGATCGACATGGCGGCGGCGCAGGGCTTTCCGATGTGCAGGTTGCCGGTCTCGGCGCCCACCACATCCCGGCTTTGCGAACTCTTCTTCGGTGGGCTCGGCATGTGCGCGGGACTGTGCCGCGAGATCGTTCTGGACGGCGACCTCATGACCGCCGGACGGTCGGCGCTCGATTTATTGCGGCGTCAGCGCCGGGCTCTTGGCCCCGAGGCCGACCCGCGGTCCAACCCGGCCCGGCTGATCGCCGATGCCCTGAAGGCGTCCGGACCGCTTGTTTACGGATCGAGTGTCGTCGAGCGTGCGGCGGCGCGGGTCTGGGAAGACCGGCTTCGCGGCGCCGGGCTGCCCGCCGTCGCCGGCGACGTTGACCGGGACTCGGTGAGGTTCGGCTGGCCCGCCCAACCGGCGCCGGGCGTTCGGGAGCCGAACGTGCCGGCCCTCCTGCTGCTGGCCGGCGCGGTTCCGGCCGCGAAACGCGACTGGACCTTACGGTTGCGGGCCGCCCTGGGCACGCTTGTCTGCCACGAGCTGGTGCTGGACGGAAACTCGGCGGTCGAGCGTCTGGCAGGGGCCCTGTACCTGGCCGAGTGGACCGCGTTTTTCTTGATGCCGTGACGGAGGTTCTCTTGAACGTAAGCACAGAACATATTCGAGGCGTGGTCAGGCACGCCGTACGGGCGCTGTATCGCGCGTACTACGCCGTCGGCCCGCGCAACATCTGGGACACCGACGTTCTTGTCACGGCTGCGATCGTGATTCTGGTGCTGTGGCTGTGGTTTGCCGCGCTCATTGGCCGTGTGTCTGCCTCGAAGGGCCAGTCGTTCTGGTATGGCTTCTTCCTCTCCCTGTTCGCCGGCCCCATCATTGGCCTTCTCTTCGCAGCCGTCCTCCGGCCCCTCAAGGTCACCCGGCGCGTCTCCGGCCGCAAGCGCCTCCCCGGCGCCGTCGAGCAGGGCAGGGCGGCATAATGCCAAACCTCAGTTGCTCCCATCGAGTTTACATGGATCCGTCAAGCCGTCACCACCAAATCGGGTTTCGATGTGGAGGGGCGCGGTAGGTGGACAATCGCCGCTGCGGTTGAAACCGTGCGATACGCACACACGGGCGACCCTCCGACGATTTCCTATCCCTATTATCTCCTTTCTCAGAAAAGGTACAATCGGGCCATGACCGAAGCGCTGAACGATGTCCTCTATGGGGCCGATCCGACCGGGCGAGTGGTGGCGGTCGAGGCCGGAGGGTCGACGGCGACTGTGTTCGTGCGCAGCGTCGACGATGCCGTGACGAGTGTCGAGGTCGAGTTCCGCCCCTGGCTGGTGGCCGATGCCGAACATGCCGTTCCGCAGGCGGAGATGCGGCGGCTGGAGGGGCCGGGGTACAACATGTTGTACCGGTTTCCGAGTTGGCCGGCCTTTCTTGACGCGCGCCGGAAGCTGCGCGAGCAGCACGTCGGTGTGCTCCAGTACGGGAGCGCGGTGAAGCAGTTCCTGCTGGCGAGCGGAGTTACGCTCTTCAAGGGAATGGCCTTCGACGATGTCGTGCGCATGCAGATCGACATCGAGACGACCTCCCTCAGTCCCACCCAGGATGGAGCCGCGATCTTCCTGATCGCGGTCTCGGACAACCGGGGCTTCGCGACCGTGCTGGCCGGCGACGAGCGCGGGATGCTCGCCGATCTGGTCGATCTCGTCGCAGAGCGCGATCCCGACGTGGTCGAGGGGCATAACTTCTACGGGTTCGACCTTCCCTATCTTCTGGCTCGATTCCGCGCCTATGGACTTGCGCCGGCCCTCGGCCGCGGCCGCGCCACGGCATTTACGGGGGTGCCGCGCAACTGTACCATCGGCGCCAACACCCGTGAGTTCACGCCCGTTTATCTGCACGGACGCCACGTCATCGACACCCTCCTGCAGGTGCAGCGTTTCGATCTCGCACGCGGACAACTTTCCTCCTACGGCCTCAAGGAGTGCGCGCAGGTCTACGGAATCGCCCCGGCAGACCGCGTGTACCTCGACCGCGCGCAGATCACGGAGACCTACCGGCTCGACGCGGAGCGGGTCAAGACCTACGCCCTGCACGATGTGCGTGAGACGGAGCGGCTGTCGGCGCTGGTCACTCCGTCAGAGTTCTATCAGGCGCAAATGGTCCCGGACTCCCTCCAGACCGCGGCGGTGACCGGAAACGGCGAGAAGATCAACTCGATCCTCCTGCGCGAATACCTGCGCCGTGGCGTGGCGCTGCCAAGGCCGAAGCCGTCCAAGCCCTACCCGGGAGGTTACACGGAGGTGCGCCTGACCGGGGTCGTGCGGCCCGTGGTTAAGGCCGATGTCGAGAGCCTCTATCCCAGTCTCATGCTGGTCAATCGAATCGCCCCTGCGTCTGACAGCCTCGGCATCTTCCTGCCTCTCCTCGCCGAGCTCACCCGACGGCGCCTCGACGCCAAGGGCCGCGCGCGCGACACTGTCCGAGGAAGCCGGGACTACTCCTACTGGGACGGCCTCCAGAACTCCTTCAAGACACTGATTAATTCTTTCTACGGTTACCTCGGGGGCCCCTTCCCGTTCAACGATTTCGACGCTGCTCGGGCGGTCACCGAGACCGGCCAGGCCGTGGTCAAGCAGATCGCCGCGACGCTCGAGGAGACCGGCGCCCGCGTCATCGAGATCGATACCGACGGCGTCTATTTCCAGCCGCCGCCGTCGGTGGTCACGATCGAGGAGGAGAAGGAATACGTTGATCGCATCGGTAGCCGGTTGCCAGCCGGAATTCGGCTCGCGCACGACGGTTCCTACTCCGCCATGCTCTCGCTTAAGATGAAGAACTACGTGCTGGTCGAGCACTCGGGCCGGAAGATCTACAAGGGCTCGTCGCTGCGCTCCCGCTCCGACGAGCGCTATGGCCGGCGCTTCCTCGGCGAGGCGGTCGACCTGCTGCTGGCCGGGCACAAAGAGGATGCGTCGACCCTCTACACGACCTTGATGGCCCGGATCGAGGGCGGCGAAATGCCAATCGAGATGCTTGCTCGCCGCGAGCGCGTGACCGACAAAATGATCGCCTCGGAACTTCGCCGCCGCGCCGCCGCCGCCCTCAAGAACTCCGGCGCCGGCCAGGGCGACTTCATCTCCCTCTACCAGCGCCGCGACAAGACCCTGGCGCTTGTCGACGAGTACGCCCGGGACGAGGACGTCGAGCACTACGCGTCGAAACTGCACCGGTTCGCCCTGCGCATCCGCGAGGCGGTCGCCGAAGACGAGTTCGACCGTCTTTTTCCCAAACCCGTCCCGTTCGCGAAACGTCCCGACCCAGCCCAGCTCACGATGGACCTGTTCGGGTAAGGGCTACGACACCGGCCGCAGTCCGTGTTGCCGGGGCGGTCGATCCAATT
>JBKQWH010000343.1:0-4377 GCA_052139635.1 Capsulimonadaceae bacterium | reverse complement strand
CGACCGGAGCCGAGGGAGCAACACCCGTGGCGACCGACCTTACCGGCGTCAGCTACACCGACACCGGGCTGACAAATGGCAGCACGTACTACTTCAAGGTCGCGGCTGTCGACGTCTACGGGACGTCGGCCCTGTCCAACGAGCTGAGCGCCGCGCCGTCCAATACCGGTGCTGTGCTCGAGATCAACAGCGGCGGTCCCGCCACGGGCGCCTGGATGGCGGATGCTGACTTCAGCGGCGGCGGGGAAGATTCGTGGACCAACGCCGTTGGAACATCGCTTCTGTCCGGAGCGATCCCTCCCCAGTCGGTCCTGCAGACCGACCGCGAGGGGGGAGGCGCGGGCTTCACCTACACGCTTCCCGGCTTCACGGCCGGCAGCCCGTACAACGTGACCCTGTACTTCGTGGAGCAGTACTGGACTGCGGCGGGCAAGCGCATCTTCAGCGTGACGGCCAACGGCACGACGGTGATCTCGAACCTCGACATCTACGCGACCGCCGGTGACTACAACGCGGTTCAGGAATCGTTCACGGTGAACGCCAGCAGCAGCGGCCAGATCGTCCTTCAGTTCACCCCGAGTGTCGACCAGGCCAAATGCAGTGGCATCGTCGTGACGGCGGGGTCAAGCACGCCGCCGGCGGCTCCCACCGGCCTCGCGGCGACACCCAGCAACGGTCAGGTGTCGCTCGCGTGGACCGGGTCGAGCGGCGCGACCAGCTACAACGTCTACGTGGGCACGTCGAGCGGAGGGGAGGGGGGCACTCCGGTCGCGGCCGGTATTAGCACGCCGGCCTACACCGAGACCGGCTTGACCAACGCGACAGCCTACTTCTTCAAGGTGGCCGCCGCCAATAGTGCAGGGACGTCGGGCTTTTCCAACGAGGCTACTGCCACGCCGGAGGGTTCCGCACCCGCGGCGCCGGCGATCTCGAGCGCGGTGGGCAGCAACACGGAGGACACTCTGGTCTGGACCGCGAGCACCTTCGCGACCAGCTATAACGTCTACCGCGGCACGGCGAGCGGTGGCGAGGCCGCGACTCCGGTGGCAACCTCTCTCACGGGGACGAGCTACGCCGACACAGGCCTGACCAACGGCTCGACCTACTACTACACGGTGGCCGCCGTTGATGCGTACGGCACGTCGGCGGCCTCGAACGAGCTAAGCGCGACGCCGACCTCCGGGCCGACGATCGCCATCGACAGTGGCGGGGCAGCCTCAGCTCCGTACCTCGCCGATACCGACTTCTCCGGCGGCGCGCCGAACACGTGGACCACGACCGTAAGCACGACGCTGCTTACCGCGCCGATCCCATCGCAAACGGTGCTGCAGTCGGACCGCGAGGCTCCGGGCTTCACCTACACGATCCCGGGCTTCGTGGCGAACAGCACGCACACGGTGACCCTGTACTTCGTCGAGCAGTACTGGACAACGGCCGGCGAGCGCATCTTCAGCGTCACCGCAAACGGCGTCACGGTGATCTCGAACCTCGACGTTTACGGAACGGCGGGTGCCGATTACAAGGCCATCCAGGAGACCTTCACGACAACAGCGAGCAGCACGGGCCAGATCGTGCTGGCGTTCACGGCTTCGAAAGACCAGTCCAAGTGCAGCGGGATCGCGATCTACTAACCGCGACGTCACTGCGCCCCTCCTTCGGTCAGTTGTGGCCGGGGGAGGGGCTTTTTGTCTTGCCGTTCTTTTGAACTATGAGATGCGCCGATTAAAATCGGCCTGCTGTATGGAGTGAAAGTCTCCTAGCTAGTAGGTGGAAGGGCGCCATACCCACCCCACGCGGAGATACTGGAGGGAAGGGGAAGGACCAAGGGGAACACGCAACAGGGTAACAGGTACCGGACTCAGAGCCGGGCTCGCCTGCCACTGGCCACGCTGGGGCCGGAGGTTATTCCTCCGGTTCCTACCGGGACTGTGTCTGATTGTTGTGTTGCATACTCGCGAACGTATGTACTGATTCGCGAATTACGTGGAACGCGGGCTTAGCGGTGGCCCTGGAGGCGGATGACGGCGGCTTGAGCGCGTGGGTTGTTCGGATCGAGCCGCAGGACGGCCTGGTATTGGGCCAGGGCTTCGGGTTTCCGGTGCTCGTCTTCCAAAGCGGTAGCCAGGTTGAAATGGGCAAGCGTATAGTTAGGATCGGCGGAGAGAGCCGCGGTCCAGGCTTGAATGGCGGCGGGCACCTGACCGCTCTCGGCGAGAAAGATTCCCAGGTTGTCGAGCGCTCGCGTGTCCTTCGGATTCATCCGTGACGCTTTGCGAAGATGATCGATCCCTCCCGCGCGATCCCCGGTGTTCCCGAGAGCGATTCCCAATCCCTGCTCCGCCTCCTCGTCATTAGGGTTAAGCGTGATCGCCTGCTGGAAGGCACCGGCCGCCTGGTCAAATCGATCCAGGTCGATCAATTGCTGGCCGAGCTGGACGAAGAGCTTATAGTCGGGAGGAGTCGTATAGTCAATCGCATGCTGGATACGTTCGGCCGCGCCGGCGTGGTCTCCCTTGGTGGCGAGAAGGTCGCCGAGCTCGCTGTTGGCCTGGGGGAAATTGGGCATAATCGCCAAACAGTGCTCCAGCGTTCGCTGGGCCTCGTCGTAGCGTTTGGACTCATGCAGATATACGCCGTAGTTCAACGCCATGCCCCAACTGGCCGGATTCACCCGAAGGGTGTAGGTAAACAAGGTATCGTCGTTTCGGAACCGCAGTATCTGATGGACGGTCATACCGCCGAGGAGGGCGAGCATTGCGAATGCCGCGGCTAGCGCCGGCCGCAGCTGGTGTACCGGCAGAACGGCCAACCCCCAGGTCAGGGCGATGGCCGGGCCGAACAGCGACAGGTAGGTGTATCTGTCGGCAACAGTCGAGTAAAGCTGGAAGGGGTTTGTCACGATTCCACTCGTGGGTAGAATCCCGACCACGAAAATGGCGCCCGCGGCGGTTAGCACGGGCCACCGCTTGCGGATCTGCCAGAGAAGGCCGATGAACAATGCGGCAATTCCGGCCGTGGCGAACGACCATGAGTGGCCCGTGACGTAGTCGGGTGTGCGGCCATAATCGATGGTGAGATTGACGGGGGCGATGAACTTGTAGAGGTAGAATGCGATCGAATCCAGGGCGACCAACGGCTTTCCGCCGGGGGCGACGTGCACCACAGCCTTGTCCAGGTTCTTTGCGGTCGCCGTAACGAACGTCCAGATTACCCCGAAGATGAGCCAGGGGCCGAGCGCCATGCTTGCCTTGTTGATCGGACGCCCGAGGATGACCCAATCGATGATCCAGACGACAATGGGGACGATCACCGTCAACGGATACGTGAAGGCGGCGCAAAGATACCAGAAGGCGGCCAGACCGTACTGGATGTTGGCGTTCGTTGGCGCCTGCTCTTCCGGAGCCGCGTACCGGATGTAGTGGATCAACATGAGGAACAGGAATAATCCGAAGTACACTACATTTCCGCCGGTGATCCATGCGACGGTCTCGTCTTGCAGCGGGTGAATGGCAAACAGCAGCGCTCCAGCGGCGGCAGGCGCGCTGCGTCTGAACAACATTCGCAGCACGACAAAAAGCAAAACGGCATCGACGGCATGCACGGCGAGTGTCACGGTGTGGAAGCCGTGCGGGCTGAAGTTTACGAGACCAACCGCGGGGTCGATATGGGGATGCACACGACAGAAGACGGCGATCAGGCTCCAGATGTCGGAGATGAGAGGCCGGTAAGCGCGCGTGTACGAATGCAGCCAGTAGTACCCGAAATCTGGACCACCCGGGCGGTTCAAGTGGGTATTCTCGGTGAAATTAATCGTATCGTCCCACGTGAGGTAGCCAAAGTTCCAGGTTACTGCGAAACAAGCCAGGGTGACCAGAAACACGACAGCGCCCCAGATCAAAGCGCTTCGACGGCTCTCGGGCTCACGGGCGGGCCGTACGGGCGGCGCACGGCGAGCACTCCGGCCCGCTGCCGAAGTGTTCGCCGGAGGTTCGAGAGTTTGTGTTGAACGTTTGGATCGCTTGCTCATGGACGTCAAAACCGCAGGCATTATACCACCGGCCGGCGAACGGTTTACGGTACGCAGATCAGATTGTTGCGTTTGGCGATACTCAGAAGCTCTGCACGAAGGCCCGGATGGTCGAGTCGAATGATGCAGCGGGACGGACAATCAAGTGCGGGCGCCGCACGCTCGTAGAGGGCGACGGCCGGTTCGTCGTTGTGCGCATTGTTGTAGAGTATCCCGTCGCACTGCCGGTATTCTGGCTGTTCATAGAAGTATCGGGACCAGTGCTGTCCAATGGCGTGATCCGGAACCTTGGCAAGGGCAGCTACCGATCCGGCGCGCATGGCTCCTGATCCTCTCAAATTGATCAGCCG
>JBKQWH010000342.1:0-3749 GCA_052139635.1 Capsulimonadaceae bacterium | reverse complement strand
CTGGGCGCGAAAGGGGGATCGCTGGAGTTTTCGGCATTCAAGGCGCTTGCTTCGGGCCTGAGCGCCCCCGCACGCTGGGGTGTGTTCTTGTTGACGTTTTTCGGATTTGGCGTCAAAGCCGGACTGGTGCCGGTCAACTCCTGGCTTCCGCGGGCGCATTCCGTCGCGCCGGCTAACGTGTCCGCCATTTTGTCCGGCGTCGTCTTGAACCTGGGACTGTACGGAATCGTCCGCATGAACTTCGATCTCGTGCCGGTCACCATGGTAGGCGCGGGCATCGTCGTGCTTGTCGTCGGCACGATATCCGCGCTGGTGGGGATTCTTTACGCGACCACGGAAAATGACCTCAAGACCATGCTCGCGCACAGTTCCATCGAGAACATCGGGATCGTGACCGCCGGGCTGGGCGCCGGCCTCATTTTCGACGCGTACGGCCATCCTCTGCTGGCCGCGATCGCGCTTGTCGCGGCCTTCTATCACATGATCAACCACTCGGCGTACAAGTCGCTTCTGTTCCTCGGCGCAGGAACGGTCGATGATCGCGCCGGAACCCGTGACCTGGACAGGCTGGGCGGCCTGATTCGCACGATGCCGTGGACCGCCGCGGCGTTTCTGGCCGGCGCCCTGTCGATATCCGCGCTTCCGCCGTTCAACGGTTTCGTGAGCGAATGGCTGACTCTGCAGACGATGCTGCGCTCGGTCGAGTTGCATTCGACAGCGATTCGAATCGTATTCGCGCTCTGCGGCGCGGGCTTAGCGCTGACCGCCGCGCTGGCTGTGACCTGCTTCGTCAAGGCCTTTGCCATGGGTTTTCTCGGCATGTCGCGTTCCAAAGCGGCGGAGTCCGCCCGAGAAGCGCGACCTTCGGCAATCGCGCCGATGGTCGGGCTTGCCGGCCTTTGTCTGCTACTCGGCATTCTGCCGACATATATTATTCCGGTCCTGAATCATGAGGTGCAGCCACTCGCGCATGGGAGCGCGGTCGACGCGCTTGTGCCGCCGTTTTACGCGACCAGTCCTGCAAATCACAGCCTTCCACCCGCGTTTGTACAGGACTTCCGCGGCATAGGAGCCCAGGTCGGTCAGGGCGTTTTTCCCGGACGCGGGCTGGTGGTGATGCATCGAGGCGGCAAAGAGAATCCCGTCGTGTTCGCCATGTCCACCTCGTACACGTTCGCCATGCTGATCTTTCTCCTGCTACTCACGTATTGCGTTATCCGTCTCTGGCTGACCAGAAGCCGGCAAGTGACGCGGCAGGAACGCTGGGACGGCGGCGTCCGCCGGCTACTCCCGGAGATGACCTATACGGCCACCGGCTTTTCCAATCCCGTGCGCGTCATTTTCGAATCGGTGTTTCGTCCGACGATCGAGGAAGACACCTGTGAAACCGTCGCGGATCACTTCCGGACCGCAATACGGCGCAAGCGGGTGAACGTCTACATCATGGACCGTTATCTGGTGCGGCCGGTCAACAGCGCGGTCGAGATGATGTCCCACCGGCTCGCGATCATGCATCACGGCCGCCTCAACAGCTACATCGCTTTCGTGTTGATTGCCTTGCTGGTGGCACTGGCGATTGGAAAGTAGGGCGAACCATTGCCTATTTGTAGTGGTTTTTCCCTTCGCGCCGTAGGATACCATTGGTAACCCTGCTGCGTGTGGTTGATCGTGTTGCGAACTCGATGTTGGGACCGCCGCACCGGCGGTCCCAATTTCGTCTCTGGCTTGACATCCGGCGACATGTATCGTACAGTGAAACCGCAACAGTCGCACAGAGTCGAAGATTCCGCACGACTGAATTGTGTCACCACAGGAGGATTACATGACCAGAAAACTCATGATGAGATGGCTCTCGCCACTCCTCACGGCCGCGATGCTATTCGCGGCCTTCTTCCCGGCAATTCTGCCAACCAATGCAAGCATCCTCAAAGCCATGCGGCTGCATGGCATGGCCGTGATGGCCAATGCTTACTACCAGTACGTGTCCATGCTCTGCTTGTACCCCACCGAGCCGGGAGCACCAATCGCCATTGGCGGCCCACCGCCGAACTCGGGGCCGCTTGGGGTCCAGTCTCAGACGTACACGCAGGAATTCCTGTACGGGGTGAGCTACGACGCCACTACCCAGGCATATACACCCATTCGAGTCTCAACGGACGGCTCGCTGATCCAGCCACTGCAGAGTGCTTCACCGATATACAATTACAGCCTGTCGTCCGGAAATGACGGCAACGTGTACGGAGTGATGTATATGGTGCCTCCCTATACCGGTTTTTCCGGAGGGTTTGGACAGGGGTTTGAGATCACTGAGGACGGCGTTCTGAACTGGCTCCCACCGAGCATAGGGAACTCGGCTATTACGCTCTTTCGCGGTATTGACGGCCAGCTCTACGGAGAGGGATCGCTCGACACGACCGGAACTCCCGCGGGGGCGTTCCTTTACGAGACGAACAGCGACCAGATCAACACGATAATGACCTTTCCGAATACGAGTACTCAAACGATCACACTCGAGTCGGTCGGGCAGGCGGCCGACGGGGACCTCTTCGGGGTGCTGGAGACATCGGAAGCATCCGACACCGCGGCCGGATCTATCTTTCGAATCGCGCCGGACGGCAGCGGGTATGTGAATATTCACTCGTTCACGTCCGCCTCACCCGAAGGAGAAGGAGCGGAGGGACTGGTGGATGGGAAGGACGGCTTCCTGTACGGTCATACAACGGTAGGCGGCCCGACGGGGGTGGGTACCGCCTTCCGTATCGCGTACGACGGCTCGGCCTTCGAGACGATTGCGAACAGTGGAAGCATTGCTCCCGCGATCTACGCGTCGGACCGGCATGTATACGGCTATGATCCTCTCGGTACGGACATCGACAGCCTGACGCCGAGCGTGGCCGCGGTAGCGGTCACACTGCCCGGCTCCTCTCCCGTTGCCCTGGTCCAGGGCCCGGATGGGACGGTCTACGGCATCAGCCAGTCGAGCGATCCCGCCAGGAATGGCTTCTTCCGCGTGAACCTCGGGCTTCCCCCGGTCAACTATATGCCGAAGACGCAGGTTGGCTGGGTCAACACAGATGCCGCACTGTCCCTGTGGGATTATGACCCCATTCTGGGCGGGTTCATGCAGAACACCTACGGACCCCTGTACGGCTCGACGGCGACGTCGGTAGCGACTGCGCCCGACGGCACGTCGCGCGTGCTCTGGGACAACCTCGACGGAAGCGCCTACGTGTGGAGCGTCGACAATTCTACCGGCTGGGTGGAGCCGCATACCTTTGGGCCATACCCCGGATGGACGGCGAAGAGCCTCTGTGTCAGCCCGGACGGCATTACGCACATCCTCTGGACCAACACCAGTGGGGCGGCGGCCCTGTGGAACTACGATCCGGACACCGGTAAGTTCACGGAGCATGCCCTCGGTCCTTTCGCGGGCTGGACCGCTACGAGCATCACCGACGGCGTCGACGGCCGCACGCGCATCCTCTGGAACAACGCCGGTGGAGCCGCCTCGATCTGGAGCCTCGACGATACGTTTGGCGTCTTCTCGCAGAACACGTTCGGCCCGTATCCCGGCTGGACGGCGACGGCCCTTTCCGCGAGCCCCACGACCACGCATGTGCTGTGGACCAACAGCGGCGGGGCGGCATCGCTCTGGAGCTACGACACGGTCGGCGGCGGGTTCACGCAAAACACGTTTGGCCCGTATCCCAACTGGTCCGCCGTCGGCCTGGCCGACCGCGAGAAAGGGG
>JBKQWH010000341.1:0-4787 GCA_052139635.1 Capsulimonadaceae bacterium | reverse complement strand
CCGACACACAGTCAACCACCCGTCAACCGGTCAGCCCACCCGGGTTTCTCGTCGCCTTGCGAAAGTTTGCTGCGCCGGAGACGGTCCTTCCTGAAAACGACCCGCTGCTGTTTCATCAGTTTATGCCAGTGGGGCTAACCATCACCCCCCTCGCACCGCGCGGAGTGGGCGGAATCCTCACGAGTGAGGAGGTCAGCTTCAATATGCTCTCGAGCGGCCGGGACCAGACCAATCTCTTTGTGTCCCGACTGCCGGAATTGCACCTGTCCGGCGCCGTGCCGCTGGGCCGGGTGCGAGCCGCGCCCAACGATGGCGATCCGCGGCACTACCGCCAATACCTGCGACAGATCGTCCTTTACGCGGGGGCGTCGGCCGACGCCGGAAAATATGTCGAATTGCCAGCCGATATCCGGCATGACCGGGAGCAGTACGCGGCCTGGCTGAATACGGCTCCGATACTGATCGGCCAAAACACGGTCATTGCGCCGGGCGTGCTCACCAACGTCAACCGGTACGATAACTTTAAGTCGGACGGCTATCACTATAACCAGGCGACACTCTCCCTGATGCATTATTTCACTAACCGATCTGCGTTTGGCGTGGATTACATGTGGAGTCAGGTGAGCGGGAACTCGCCGTTCAACTTCGACGTCCTCGATTCTTCGCAAGAGATCGACACCCGCCTCCAGATCGGTAATCGCCACATTGCCGTGGGAGGCCTCGTTCGCTACGACGCCGTCCTCGACCGCGTCATCGACTACAAGATCACTCTCGCCCCCGGCGTAGGCGGCCTGATTCCCATCCTCACATACGACTATCAGAACAAGAACACCAGCCTTGGCCTCGCGATCGAGGGGGTCACGCTGTAAGCACATTCGGGGGACGTGGCGGACGACGTCGTCTTGGAGGATTCTCCGATAGGCGCCTATTCTCCGGTAGGGCAGCCTGCCGTGGCGCCCCCTTGCCAATGCGTGCGGTCCTGTGTCAAACTAACGGTGAATCGCCGACTCGCCAACCGCTCAGTCTGCTGCGCCGAGAGCGATTCCGTTCGTGATTGGTCGAAAAGAGGAGAGACTCTTATGGGAATAATTGACACGGCGACCGGAGTACTCACGCTGTTCAATGGATTGGTAATCACCCCATTAATGGACCAGCAATCGTATCGGGACGCACTGGGACGGGCGGTGCGAAAGGGCCCTGTCATCCTTGCCGGCGATATACAGATTGCCCTGTCAACATGGTTTGTGGATGAGTCGTTGTTGCGTGTATCCCTCAAGTTGGTTCCTCCACACTTACGCAACGAGAGGACAGTTGAGGCTCAGTTGCTGCTTAAGGAGTTTCACGACAAGCTCTTGCAGGAACAACTTGGCAGTCCACCATACGTCTTCGACTGGGGACAAGCAGAATCCGTTTACGTCGATCACGATGTATCGAGTGAAATCTGGGTGAGGTATAATCCTGCCGCCTCTCAACCGAGCGGATTAGAGCTGACGTAACACTCGCAGGAGAAGATAAGCGCATCTCATTGTTCAGGGACACATCTTGATGACAGATTTCCAACCGATCCTGCGGGAGATGATCGGCGACGCCTTACAGACAGACGAGCCGATGTCCCGGCATACGACCCTGAAGGTGGGCGGCCCCGCCCGCTGGTACTGGGCTGCCGCCAACGTTGACGAGTTGTCGCGCGTCCTCGACACTTGCACCCGCCATGATATCCCCTATCTGTTCATCGGCCATGGTTCCAACGTGTTGATGAGCGATGCCGGGTATGAGGGACTGCTGATCCAGAATCGGTGCAAGGGCATTACGATCGGGCCGGAAACGTACGCCGAGAGCGGGGTTTCCTTCGGTTCGCTCTTCACGCAGACGGCAAAGGGAGGCTACTCCGGGCTGGAGTGGGCGATCGGTATTCCCGGGACGGTTGGGGGGGCGCTGGTCAGCAACGCGGGCGCGTACCGCGGCAATATCGGGCCGCTTGTCCGCAGCGTGCGTGTGTTTGCCGACGGCGTCGACCAGACCGTCGGGCCGGAATGGATGGAGTTCTCGTACCGCGACAGCCGCCTGCGCCGGTCCGGGATCGGCCGAACTGTGATCCTCTCCTGCATGTTGGCCATGAAACCCGGCGGCGACCCGGAGGCGATTATGCGGCGCGCCCGCGAATATCAGGCCCAGCGGCGTGCCAAACAGCCCTTCGCCCCCAGCGCCGGTTCCTTCTTCAAGAACGTGAACGATCACGCCCTTGCGGAAAGCCTCGAGAATCTTCCTAGCGGGCTGAAAGAGGCCGGCGTCGTTCCCGCAGGCTTCCTGATCGAGGCATGCGGCCTGAAGGGCCTGCGCGAAGGCGGCGCTCAGGTTGCGGAGAAGCACGCCAACTTTCTCGTCAACGCCGCCGGGGCTACGGCCACCGACCTGCGCCGGCTTGCCGAGCGTGTCAAGGCCGTCGTACACTCGCAGTTCGGGGTTGTGCTCGAAGAGGAAGTCCTCTACGCCGGCGACTGGACAGCCCCCCTTCGGTAGCCGGCAGCCCACAGCCCGCACCCTGAGATATGGAACGTGCCGTACCTGATAGACGTGTTTGCGGCATTCAAAGAACAGGCCGTAGGCATACAGACACTCCTCTCAAACCTTCGTGCCGCATCCGGGCCGGCCGTCTCAGTTTTTGAATGCCTCCATTTTCCAGATTTCCATGACTCGACCGCGCACGGAATCGACGTCCTTCGCCGTGTCAATGACATAGTCAGCTTCCGCGACCTTGTCGGCCAGCGGCCACTGGGCGGCAAGGATGCCGACGGCCAGGGAATCGGTCATGTTAGGACGCTCGACGAGCCGAATGCGCTGAATCTCCGGCGGGCATGCAACGACCACGACCCGATCGACAATGCCGGTCTGGCCGGCCTCGAAGAGAAGCGGTATTTCCACGGCGGCCACGGGCAGCCCGTCCGAGCGCCGCCGCTCGGCAATCCATCGGCGTATCTCGGCGATAATCGGCGGGTGGAGGATGGCCTCGAGATCCCGTCGCGCGCCGGAGTCGGCAAAAACGATGCGCCCGAGCGCCGCGCGATCGATCGTGATGGGCTCGTGGCTCGCAACCGCGTCCGGAAATCGAGCAGCAACAGCATCAGCGGCCGGCGTGCCGGGCGCGAGCAAGTCACGAGCAACATCGTCGGCGCTCAGGGTTTCGGCCCCGAGGTCCGCGAACAGCCGTGTAATGGTCGACTTCCCGGTGGCCACGCCTCCGGTGATTCCAAGGATGCGCATAGTGCTTCCATATCAGTAAACCTCGCGAGTGGGGACGTGCCAACGCCGCGGAACGGCGGGAAGCCCTGGTGAGCGGGACTCCACGCGCGTCGACCGCGGCGTCAGTTTCCTACGCCATATACATGGCGGACGGGAGGACGGATGAGTTACCCTTCGGCGTCGACGTCGGTCTCGACTTCGGGCTCCTTCTCCTTCTCCATCGCACTGAAGTGGTCGCCAAGGACATCGGCCAGGCTCGTACCGAAAGTTTCCTCCCGAGTGTTGGCCCGGTAGTTCCGATACTCCTTGTAGTCATCCTCGGTATCCCCGGAAAAGGATGACTCACGTCCTCCACGACCCTCACGACGCCGTCGACCCTCACCACCGCCACCGCCACCGGCGCCCGATCCGCCGCCGCCAGCCGGGCGGCCCTCGCGGTCACGGTCACGGTCACGGTCGCCGCGGCCACCGCCGCGTCCGCCGGAAACTTCCGGCTCGGGAACGAACGGCTCACGCGGCGTTGTCGCCTCGACCAGGCGCCGAATAGAGAGCGTCATCTTGCGCTCGTCAGGCCGGATCTCGAGAACCTTCGCCTCGACCTCATCGCCCGGATTGACCACGTCGCCCGGCTTGGCTACGCGGCGGTCGGACAGTTCATTGGTCGGGATGATGGCCTCGACACCCTCTTCAAGGGCCACGAACGCGCCGAATGGTACGAGACGCGAGACCGGGGCTTTGATGGTATCGCCGACCTTATACTTCTCAGAGACCTGCGACCACGGATCGGGCAGGATCTGGCGCAGGCCGAGGCTAATCCGGCCCTGGTCCAGGCGCAGCTTGAGAACCATGACGTCGAGTTCCTGACCGTTTCGCACGACTTCGCTCGGGTGCTTGATCCGTGACCAGGACATCTCGGATACGTGCAACAGCCCATCGATGCCGCCGAGATCGATAAAAGCGCCATAATCGGTAACGCGGCGCACGATCCCGCGACGCACATCACCTTCCTTCAGCGAGGCAATGGTGCCGGCCTTTCGGTTCTCACGCTCCGTCTGGGTCGCTTCACGGTGCGAGAGGACGACCTTCCGGCGGTCGCGGTCGACTTCGATCACCTTGAGGGGGATGCTTTGGCCGACGTACTTGTCCAGGTTCTGGTGCTTGTAATCGCCGGACCCGACATGCGACGCGGGAACAAAGCCGCGAATACCAAGATCGACCACGAGGCCGCCCTTGACACGTTCTGTAACCATGGCGTGAAGAATCGTCTTGTCGTTGAGCGCGTCGATCACCTTCTCCCACGCCTTCTCAAAGTCGGCGCGCTTCTTCGAGAGAAGCAGGTTACCGTCGTCGGCATCTCGGCCGATAACGACGACCTTGATGGACTGGCCCACCTGGACGATGTCCTCAATACTGTCGTACGGTTCCTTCGAGAGTTCGTTCGGGCGAACGATTCCCTCGCTCTTGCTGCCCACGTCGACAAGTACGCCGTCCTTGTCAATATGGACGACTGTGCCGATGACAACATCGCCCTCAGCAAGCTCCTTAAA
>JBKQWH010000340.1:0-13565 GCA_052139635.1 Capsulimonadaceae bacterium | reverse complement strand
GGCCTGGCCGACGGCGCGAACGGGGTGACACAGGTGCTCTGGGATAGCACCGGCGGCGCCGCGTCGATCTGGAGTCTGCCCGCCGGGGGCGGCTTCAGCCAGTACACCTACGGTCCCTACCCGGACTGGACCGCCGGCTTCGTAAGCTCGACTCCATAGCCGCTTCGATCTTGTTGGGAACTCGATGTTGGGACCGCCGCACCGGCGGTCCCAACATTGCCTTGCACAACCTCGGCTGTCAATTCGAACCTGCCCGTCAATGGAACCGCGGCCAGAGCAATCCCACGATCGTGTAGACGTTTAGCGCCGCCATTCCGACCAGCACTGCGACCGTGACGGCGAGGAAGGCTGTCCGGGCCGGTGCGAGGCCGCGCAGGCCGAGGGCGAAGAAGAGCGCGAGGGGGACCAGGGCCGTGAAATAGTAGCGGCCCTGGGCCTGGAAGAACTCCAGGATGAACATCAGGAAGCCATACCCGGTCGCGAAGATCAGCAGGATGAACGACCAGAGCAGGGATGCGCGGGCAGGGTCCGGCCGGTTCGTTCGGAAGTACAAGATCAAGCCGGCCAGGGCCACCAGACAGATCACCACCAGCACACCGTAGATCGGCGGAAGCGGCCCGGTCAGACTCGGGTTGCCGGCGTGCGGACTCCGCCCCCAGAACGCCGTCATCGAGTCGAAGACGCCCCAGAACGACGCAAACGTCCACTTCGCAACGCCCCCCAGATAACCGGCTAGCGAATCGTGGTAGATGAAATGCGTGATGACGTCGGTGTGCGGGGTGTTCGGATAAGACTCCTTGAACAGCTTCTGCACGAACGGGTCGCCGTAGAGCAGCGTGTTTCGAATCATCCAGGGCGCCCCGATCAAGAGCCCCAATCCCATCGACAATCCGCCTCCCTTGACGGCGTCGACCGTCGACAGCACCTTGCGATAGCCGAGCAGGGCGAAGGCGACAAACACGACCGGAAAGAGCACCAGGCCCGACGTCTTCGTGAGGATAATCAGGCCGAGCACGACGCCGAGAAGCGCCGCATCGCGGACTCTCGGAGCCGTACCGCCCTCCGGAGTTGCGTCCCTCAGTGCCATGCTTCGGCTTTGAGAAGCATGTCGCCGTCCTCCCGGCTTCGACGGGTGGCCCGCCTCCACGTCCGGTTTCGATAGTCCGCCGGCTGGCGCTTCCGTCTTCGTGACCGTGGCGGACCCGACGGCGGTCTCGACCAGCAGCATCAGCCCCAGCCCGACCAGGGCGTTCACGAGCGCATCGTTCCCCACGGAAGCATCGGTCGCCACGTTCATCGGCAGAAGCGCGACCAATCCGGCGGCCAGCACGGCGATCACGGGATCATCCGGCCGGATACGTCGGGCGACCTGGTACATCGCGGCGATGAGGAGCAATCCAAGCAGGGTCGCGACTCCGCGCACCCAATGGATCGCGGCCGGATCGCCTCCCGACTTCGACGCCACATAAACCGGCGTACAGAGCAGGTAGTAGAGCGGCGGCTGGTGGTACTCCGGTGGGCCGCCGGCGCGAAACACAGGCAAGTGGCCGCCGGCGAGCACCTGGATGTACTGCATATGGTTGTTCTCGTCGGGATTGTGCTGCGGGCCGGGCCCGGACGGCGTGACCAGGTTGTAGCCGATCGCGAAGGCGACATAGACCGCCGCGATGACGCCGAGCCACAGACGAGGCGATCCGATTGTGCGGGTACTGTTCATGGTGCGGTTGCCGGGAGAGCAAAGATTGCGGTGGTGCGGTCGGAGAACACGGGCTGCGAGGCGCCTTCCGTCAATGCATAGAGGTTCCCGTAGACGGGGTCCTGCGGCGACGGGTCGAACTGGGGCGCATAGATCAGCACGTGCGTGACGCCGATCGAGTGGAAAAAGGCAAGCAGGTCCGCCGGCGAGTGCATTTTGTTGTACGGAATAAACGCGCTGTGGCCCGTCTCACCCCACAGGTACGGCTTGTCGCAGTAGTATCCCAGCGGGTTGCCATAGAAGACCACTTTGCTGCCGGGAGGGAGGAGCCGGTTGATATACTCGATGGCGGAATAGGCCTGCACGCCGTGCTGGAGGTACAGTTCCACCGGTTCCGACCCGGCCACGACCGGCCACTGAACCCGCGCGAGCGAGATTCCGAGATAGAGGCTGAAACCGACCGACACCACGGCGAACGCGGACAGAGCCCATCCGGTCACCACGCGCAGTGTCAGGCACTGGTCGATCGTCCACGCCGCGAGCAGGCACAGGACGGGAAGGACGGGAATCAGGTATCGACCGTACTGCATCGACACGAACCAGAAGACAAACGACGCCAGCGCAAAGAGCGCCAGGGCCTTGATCGCGCGGGGCGCCGAACGCGTCCGCAGCAACGGCGCGAACACGGCGGCGAGGAGGACCGGCGAGAGGGTCGCGTACTCGCTCGGGTAGTTATTGAACGCCAGGCCGCCGATGTAGCCGCGTCCCAGATACGGGTAAAGGGCGGCAGCATGCCCCGGCATCAGGTACATCACCAGGTTCCACGGGGCGAACAGCAGGTTGATGGGCTGGTGCCCCAGGCCAAAGGAGGCGTTCGACCGGTCGTAGACCAGCGCGTTCCCCAGGTTCCAGTAGCGCCCGCCGAATATCTGGTAGTAGAACGGATAGACCGGATTCCCGGTGTACACGAAGGACTTGACATACCACGGGCACCCGATCAGAATGGCGACGGCGCACCAGGCGGCCACTCGGAGCACCGCCGGCACGGGGGTCTCGCGACGCACGGCCAGACGCCAGTATAGCAGGCCGGCGGCCAGCAGCGCCAGCGTCACCATCGCGGTCGCCTTGCTCGACAGCGTCAGGCCCATCGTGACCGCCGCCAGCGCCCACCACTTCTCCCTCTCCGGGTCAAGGAGTGTCACTTGCGCGCGCCCCCCGGACCTGAGGTTGTCCGTACGATATTCTCCCTGGCAGCCCACGAATTCATTCGTGGGTCGCGACGGAACTGGTTGTAGAGAGGGAGGGGTGGGGTGACGTTCCTGATCCTCCCTCTCCGGGTCAAGGAGAGGGTTGGGGGGAGGTTCCTTATCGACGGCCCCGGCGGCCATTGCCAGCAGGGTCAGGGTCGTGAAGTAGGCCCCGATCAGGTCGACATAGGCCGTGCCCGCCTCCCAGAAAACGACGGGCGTCGATGCAAACAGGATCGCCGCCAGCGCTCCGGCGCGCAGCCCGAGGAACCGAGCGCCCAGCCGGTAAACGGCCAGGGCGCCGGCCAGCCCGCACGACCAGTGGAAGAGCTTGGCGAGCGGGACATTGTTCGCAAGCAGGGCGAAGGTGTACCACATCTCCCCGGTGAATGCGAAGTTCGAATGGTGCTCCCAGTAAATGGGATAGATCCGATGCGCCTGGATATAGAGCCTGGGGTCGGCCAGGTGGTACGCGATGCTGTCGTACTCGGTATAGACCGACTGCAGGACCCGCAGGCCGGAGACGGGTGGGGCAAAGCAGCCGACCAGCGAGATCCCGAAGAAGACCGCAAGCGTGCCGATCATCAGCCAAATCAGTCGGGGTGGGTGGAAGCAGGTCGCCAGCAGCCGGCCGGCCTCGCGCGCCATCGACGGCATCTGCGGCATGCCGGCCGCCGCCAGCACAAAGAGCCAGCCTAGAGCGACGCGGGCATACAACTGTCCGGCCAGCCCGATGCCGAGCATCCCGTACGCGAATACGACCAGCCCAATGGCGTATCCGGCCAGGTTTCGCTCCAGCATCGAGGCCGACTGAGGGATCAGCCGGACGGCAAGACAGCGCCCCGTGGCTGTGAGTGCCGTAGCGATCAGCAAGAAGGTAATGAGAGTAATGAGGATCATCCCTCGTCAGGTTCCGCTCGCGAGCCAATGGTTTGGCGAGGCAGGGTTTCTCGGTCGAACGCTATAGTACCCGACAAACCGGCGGAATCCGTGACGGGGACACGGCTATCATGACTGACGGGCACGAGCGACGGAGTGCGCGCCCTATTCGGCGCCGCCAGCCATCGACTAAGGTCTCAGGCCGTGAGTCCGTCTTATTGACTCACTGTGACATTCGTGCCTTACGGCCAAACTCTCACGGAATGGAATCTCGGAAAGGTGCGGTTTTCCGCCCCTCGCCAATCAAATCCGCTGACTTCGACATGGCCGTGTGTCACCGTCCACGCTGATGAGTCCGTCGGCCACTTGCCCTGCAGTAGTGGACATCCACCATCCAGCTTCCCATTCCTAAGCCGCACTGGTCCCCGGTCCTGCGTCGAAACCAGGTAAGTACGACCATCCGGCGAGAACTCGAACAATTGACCAAGGTCGCTCCAATGGGAAGCAGTGCCTGTCACGAGATCCAATAAGAGATAATCGTTGTCAGCAACGCTGACTTCTTGCTCCACTAAAACCAACCCGGAATTTCCTGGAACAGGATAGAGCGCGAGGAAGGCGCCGAAATAGGCGTTGCTATCGTTTTGATCCCGCCTCAGCGTACGAATCCACAGTCGACGCCCCGTATCGGAATACGCAACAATACTCCTGGTGTCCAGGTTGGGATCGCCCAATGTGCCTATCAACTCGTCAGGCGGCACCCATGCGATTTGTTCCAACGGCTCATTGAGGTTTGCGATCAAGTGAAAGCCTGGGATGCGCACGATACGGAACCTACCATGAAAACCGACGCATGCCGTTCGCCCGGATGGATCAAATGAGATCGTATCAATGCAAACAGGAAATCGAACGCGCTTTCTCGATCGAACGTCCAAAAGATAAGCTTTCTCGCCGTCCGGCATGACGAGGAGATGCTGTGAATCGGGGAACCAGCAATACAACGACGGATCAAGATAAGATATGCTTGCAAGAGTTCGTATCTGTTTCACGTCGGATCGCATGACGCACAATGAGTTCGGTTCTCTTATAAACGCGATCCAACTTCCGTCCGGCGACCAGCGTGGATCGTAGTCGTCGTGCCCGCCAAAGGTAAGCTGTGTAAGTCCGCTCCCGTCGGGGCTCATGCAGTAGAGATGCGAACGGCTGCTCAAAGCCGCTGCGCCTGGAGAATAATACTGAGCGGAGTAAACTACGTCGCCACTGGCATACGCCGCAGCGGCAGTCCCCAGTATCAGGAATAGAGAAAAAACCAGGCTTGCTCGCATGAAGTCTCTCGCCTCGCCCAATCAGACGATAGGTTAGCCTGTGTCCGGAAACGGATAGCCGCCAGGCCAGATGACAACGATCATCACGGCCGAAGAGCCACCACGGATTTCGCGACCGTCAGCAGTCGCGCGGGATCGACGCGGGTACGGAAATCCGGATTGGCGTAGGCAAACCGAATGTTGCCCTGCGTATCCACAACATAGGCGGCCGGGACCGGCAGCATCGGTGGATGCAGACCCGTGCGGCTTTCAAGATCGATCCCAAAGCCTTTCATTTTGGTCAGCGTCGCATCGTCGACACGATACGCAAGCCCGAAACTCTTTGACACCGACATCGAAGGGTCTGTCAGCAGTGTGTAGGTGATTGCATGCTTCTCAATCGTTTTCTGAAGCTCCGGTCCGGGGTCGGGGCTGATCGCGAGGATGCGGTAGCCCAGCCGATCCAGGTCTGGCGCGATCTTCTGGAGAGCGCCCAGATGCATGTTGCAGAAAGGGCACCAGCCGCCACGGTAGAAGATCAGAATGGTGGGATGCGCACGTATGGCGGCGTTGAGCGAGAACGCTGTCCCGTTAATTGCTCTCAACTCCTGTCCAGCGGGAACCTTCCCCGACATCAACGGATGAGTTGCTTCCGCGCCGATCGGTACACTCATCGCGTTGATGGTATCCGCAAGCCCTGCCCGTTGCATAGCCGCGAACGCAAGGGCAAAGCTCACAATTGCCGGAACGAGCTTAACGTATTGTCGATAGATCATAACTGTAATCCCTCGCCGGTCGAGCTGTCGGACGCCGTGCCGCAGTGAAAACGTCCGTCACCCTTTGAAACAGCGCAGCATCGACCGGGGTTCCATTCGAAGAGCTCCGCGCAGGATGCTTGAAATCCGGGTCATTTCATGGACGCCGACGACAAAAACAGCAGGAACGAGACAGAGGGCACGGAGCGCAGCCACCTGCCACAGGTAACCCAAGCGCCGTGCCCGGCGCCGCGGATCACCGTTGTATCTCCGAAGTCGCTGTGGTAAACTTCACATGACGCGCAGGAACGATTGATCGAGGAGGCAAGCCGCGTATACAGGCTATCGCACGTGTGCCTAAGACGAAAGGAGCCAGGGTTATGACATTCGACCTTCAGATACATATCGATAGCCAGAGTCCCAAACGAGAAAATAACCATCGAGACACTTTAACCATCCAGGGCTGCTTCCTGGAAGGGAAGCAGGGATCGAAGATACTTCGTGAAACCACGTCCGGATTGCGGTACGTGATCCAAGTTGTATCTCCGATGTCGCTGTGGTACACTGAAAATGACGTTGATGCATGTCATGTCGCGGGCAGGACTGGCAGAGGAGTAGCCGAATGAGCATGACAAAACTTACGGATGCCGAAGTTCACGAATTGATATTAGCGCGCCAAGCCTCCTTGACGCGCGAAGAATGGCAAGCACGCCTCAATGAGGCGGCTGCTCTGTTTGGCCTGCGAGAGGACGCCGACGAGCCCGAACCTCTCGCCGAAGCCGGCAAGTATCGTCCGCGCGGCACACGGAACAGTCACGGCCCGGCGCGAACGCAAGACGTTGTCCTCAACGGCTCCCATCCAAAGTTGGCGAAGGCGTCGAGGAAGAAGTCGTCGCCGCAAAGCGCTCAAGTTTAGGCTCTTGCCTGGGTTGGAGGTGTCACGTATGGTTGCTGCTAGATACCTTTCCGAGACGGAATTGTCGCCTGAGGAAGCCCTTGGCGAGATGCGCCGGAACGTCTCAGTTCACGTTACGACGCAAGTCTTGCAACGCCTGATCGGGACAGATTCACGCGACATGGGCAACCTCACGCAGGCCGTGATTCCACACCTTGTGAGTTGTGCCCATTGCCGGCGAGTTCTCCGGCAGGCGTGCGATAGCGTCGAGGCGCGCGAGGAGCATCCGGCACGCCTCCTCCTGACGGATGCCGACGAATTGGTACGATGGCAGGCGGCCGCGACAACAGCATCCGAGGCCGCACAAAAGGCGCTTCTTGACCAGGGCATCGGGTACGTCTACGAGCGCGAGGGGATAGTCTATCGTCGCATGCCGGACGGCACGGACGAGCAGGTTACCACGCCTTAGGAGTTATGGTGACTGCACCACGGCTGGTGATCATCGCGGGGCCGAACGGATCCGGCAAGACCACGCTGACCGATCTCGGTCGGCTGTCGGATTACGGCTTAAGCCTTCCGGCGGGCTACATTAACCCGGACGAGATTGCCAAGGCGATTCCGGGAGACGAAGCTGCCAATCGGGACCGTGAGGGTTGGCTACTGGCTCGCAAGTTACGCACCGAGTACCGTGAAAGGCGGATTTCGTTCGCCTTCGAGACCGTCTTTTCACATCCCAGCACGCTCCTCGATATGCGCAAGTGCCGGGAGGTCGGGTATCTGGTTGCCTTGATCTACGTGACGACCGGTAACGTCGAAATCAATGTGGCCCGCGTCCAGGGACGTGTTCTCCAGGGCGGCCACACGGTACCCGAGGATAAGATCCGGGAACGGTACGAGCGATCCCTCAACCTGCTGCCGCGAGCGGTCGAGGACGCTGACGATGCGATCGTGTTTGACGCTTCCCAAAGTACGATATACCCTTGCTTTCGGAAACTCCCCAATGGCTCGATTTCTCTTGCGCCGCCCGAGTATTTGCAGGTCCGCCTTGTCGATGCGCTTTCCGGCCGCGCGAGTGTGCGTGACGATATAGAGAAGCGGTTCGGAGCGTTGGTCACGCCCGACGAAGAAGACGGCGAATATGTCGGTCCCATCCGCGCCGTTACGTCACACTATGCAGTGCAGGAAATTGTCGGAAGCAGGTTCGTCCGACACGACCTATTGTTGATGGACAATTGTGATCCGAACGCGACGCTTGTCCGCTACAGCCAAGGCGTCGGATCAATGCGGTAAGCCGATAGGGCAACGCAGCCTGGCTGCCTTGGCGATGTCGTGAAGGAAGCGTACGAACAGTGTGGCCGTGCCAGAGTCTGACGGCACGCCGCGGACCACGTGCATCGTTGCGGACGGATGACGCGGATGCCATATTGGCATGTTCGCAGACAAGCCGGGCTTCCGGGAATCCGTAGACTCAGTGATTGCGAACCGGACCGAACGCGGAACGCTATGGCAAGCAGTCATGATCCAGGCAATTCCCGATACGATCTACGATCTTGGCCGCTTTATTCAGACGGCATCGGTTGCTCCCAGCGTAATTCTCATAGCGTTGAATTGCTCCCGATGTTTGGTAGGATTGGCTTGCTTCAACTTGCGGATGTTCAGCAGCTTCCACTGAACGGCCGGGAATACTTCAAACTCTTCAAAGCCATACTCCGCCCACGCCGGGGCACCGTCTTTGAATGAGAGCAGAAACTGTCGCTCCGTTGGCAGCAGGCTGGCATTCACAATATGAATGAGTGTGTGACGCGTGCCCTCAAACTCCTCGTACGAGAATGGCTCTTCGGACATTCCCGCAAAATGGTTTTCCAGCGTGTCTCGCTGGTCAAGCAATGTCGGGAGGATGATCTCATGGATGGGACGATCGCTACTGAGAAGGCACAGCAGAAACCCCCGTTTGATGTCGTTGCTCAGTCCGTAACTTTCAAGCATGAACTTGATATCGAAGAGATCCCGTGGGTGCTGTCGGTCCAGCGCAGCGCAAATCTTGCCGCCGTAAAGCTGGCCGATCGGTACGATCCGCATTTCTGCGAAGCGATCAAACGTTTCCTGGGTCTTGGTACTGAGCGGGAGGAGAACCGGATCTCCCAGTGTCCCGCGCATGGTGGTATTCACTTCGACCTTGATCTGCGCGTCGGGACGCGAACACAATAGCTTCATCTGGTCGGCGTTGAATACGACGCGGATTGCCGGAAACTTTGCGTTGATGCGGACCTGGACGGTGCGCAGGGCGTTCGCAATGTTTGCCAACGTGGTGGCCCGATCCTCGATTAGCAGATAGGTCAAGTCGATGTCCACGGAGAGACGCGGCATGTTTCGCACGAAAAGGTTGATCGCGCCACCGCCGTGCATGGCGAAACAATCCTCGGCGGCTACCTCCGGCAGGATTTCAAGCAGCAGTCGGACTTGACTCTGGTATTTCAACAAGCTCATTGAGTTGCCAATTCCCGCGGTATCGTGATCTCATATTTCGGGACGTAGACGCCGCCCTCAGCGAGTTGCCGTTTCCCACGTCCCATATCTACTCTCGTTAGGTCCAGGTGCTTAAGCCAGGGGTGCCCGCCTCGTTCCGCCATGTACACGAACAGCCGCTTTACCTTCACTGAGTGGCACGCCTCCAACAATTGTTGAACCGTCGCCGGGCGCAAGGTTCCCAAGCCTTCCATGATCTGAGACGCTTCGACGAGATCGAACGTCTCGTGGGCGAGGTACAGAAATTCCATCAGCGCCCGTGCGGCGCCGGATGCCTTCACCGTAAACAGCTTACTCTCCACGTCGACCATGCCAAGTTGTGGGGGTAGGAAGTCTGTACGGGACAACTCCGGCCGGATGCCCCAACCATGGTTAGCGAACCAGGCGGGGAGAGTTACGCCGCGCGGCCCGAACAGTTGCGCGACTTTCGCGTTCAGTTCCAGATAGTGCGCCTGGCCCATCATCCCCAGCGCGGTTCGTGCGCCAACGTGGATATCCAAGCCGGCCTGTTGCTGTATGGCATAGAGCCCGCCGAGCCACTCAACCGAATCGCCCGCCCGCTGAAACGCGCCGCGGCCGATGCTCTCGATCCAACCCGTCTTCTGGTAATGTTGTAGAAGCTGGCGAGAGACGCCCATCTGCTCCAGCCAGATCGTAAGCCCCACCGTTCCCGAGGGCCAGGCTTTCAGCGTCTTGTTTATTTTAGTCTCGGATGGTAAAGACATGCTTTACATTATACAGCATATATAAACTATGTCAATCCGCTTCAAGGAGTCCCTCCTCACCCCGTAAGTACCGCCCTCGCGGCACACGGAACGGGCAACCGCACGTTATTAAGTCTGCGGGGATCGAGGAGGGCGCACAGGCGCCATACGTGATAACGAAAAAACTGCCCGCTTCCCATGACGTGACGCTATCCCATTACAGACGCGGGCGACGCGGACGCGGGCGGTTCCTCGGCGTCTTGTCCGGGATGAGCCCGTCGAAGCGCTGGCGAAACCATTCGGCAAAGCCTGTGTGGATGTTGAAGCCGGGATGCCAGCTCGCGTAGTCGAGACAGTACCATTCGCCGTCCTGGCCTACGATGTCCGGCGACAGCAAGAGGACACACGCGTCGCCCCATTCCGAAATCTGGATGCTGTTCATGAGGATATCCTGCGCGCTCTTGCCGCCGGCGATTCTGCCGTTGAAATCCCCCGATTCGCGAAGTTGGTCCAGATCCATCTCGTCGAGGCCGCACGCCCGAAAGTCGTCTGCTCTCGGTCGGTCAATCGTGTCGACGGACCTCAGTTCGCCCGGGTAGGAGGCCCCCATTTCCGCCCAGCCGTTGGACTGCATTAGGAAGGCTCGATACGACGGCGGAAGAGTGACCCCCAGGCGCGCTTCCGCTGCGGCAATTTGCTCTTCCGACGCGCCTGGGTGGCCGAGATAAGCGGGCTTGGGTTCCGTCCATATCTCATGGTCGCTTTCCAGGAAGCGTGCGTTGAACTCCTGGAGGAACGACGGCCAGTTGTCGACGTAAGCGGGCTTTGGCGCCCCTGGCTGCATCGACGCCCGAACCGTATTCAGCAGGCCGACGACCAGCGTCCGTCGATCGTCGACGGTCAGTGCCGACATCTCGGCGAGCGTGCCCTGGAAGCAAAGTTTCGCCGGCTCCCACAGGCTCATGCTGGCGAGCATCATGGTGGAACGCGGGTCGGCAAAGTCGTACCAGGACCGAAGGTAGGTAACGGCACGGTCGCGGAGTTGATGCCGTCCTGCAATGTCACAGCATAACAGCTTGAGGTCGTTCGCGATGACGATGTTTCCGATCGCTCTGGCGATGAAGGTATCGAAGTAGGGCAGAGACTCGACGTCGCGTGGGTTGTACGCCTCGCCCTTGGCCGGCCGAGCCAGGTCGATGGCGGTGCGAATGTCGTCCAACTGGCCGGATGGTATCAGGGACGACCAGCGATCGAACATGAGGTTTCGACGGTACCGCGCGTCGTAGCGGGCGACTCTGTACTGAATGTCCTCCGGCTTCTCCAGGTAAGGAGCACGCGGTCGGCCCATCGAGATATCACCGAGCTTGTGGTAGTAGCAAAGCGCGGACACGGCCGCGTCCTCGCCGTACTCGGGGATCGGAATCGGGTCGGAATACGCCAGATTCCAGACGACCATGGCATCCTGGACAGCCCCAACCAACGCGAAATAAATCGCGATCTGGTTGACGTGCGCCCACATCTCGGACCCTTTGACCCGAGGGGTGTAGTCGACGGCCGCGTGAAGGGCGATATCGTCAAGTATCGCACTCCCGCGTCGCCACGGGTTTCGTTTGATCATCGAGGTCCTTCTAGCGCGTCCGCACGCCGACGCAAAGATAGCCCAGGATTGAAGTACTTGGTCTGCCTTCACTCCGGCGTACCCACAAACACCCTCGCTAGTCTCGGATAGCTCGAATGTTTGACGATGAATTTGTGACGGGCATGCTAAAGGAGCCAGACAGGCTCACATCCGTCCCCTGCCCGTCGTCAGTTACCAGCGTACCACTAAATGTCCCGGAGACATTTCCGTAGCCGTCGGAGCCCCCTGATGCGGAAAGAGACGTTAGTGTTACTGCAACACCCGAGGGTGTTGCAACGGAGATTGTGCCATTCCCACCGCTGTACTGTATGTTGCACAGTGACGTTGTATACGAACCTGGTCCGCTGACGGGTGCCGGGATAAGGAGCACAAAGAGATTGCCCGACGAGTCTTCTGCTTCTATGGCTAAGCCAGCCGGACTGTTGCGGTTAACTGCACCCGCCGCCACATATGTAGCGGCTTCATATGCGCCGGTAAACGTCGATGACCCGGCCTGCGCACTCAGGTATGCTCCGCCGCCACCACCACCACCACCGTTGCCTCCGCCGCCGCCTCCCCCACAGCCGGAAATCAAAATAGCTGTGGCGAATATTGTCAGCAGCGTGAATGAAAGCGTGAACTGAGTGCCCACCACCTTTGGCTAACTCATATCCTTCCTCCGTTGAACTAAATAATGGGAGACAGACCCGGCCGGTAGGCGGCAAGTTCGGTAGGATTGTGACTGAATGATTGATCCTTCAATCTAATCCGACTAACTAGCTCTTCGAAAACCCGGCCGTCCAAATCGCCCGTCTTTCGGCTAACGAAGTGGTGTAACTTCGTGCTCAAATGATACCCGATTATCGCCGGCAGGCGCGAGTCCCGTTCATGCCGAACTCCTTCGCGGACATATGCGGCCGGAGGGCCTCGGCGGCAAGGTGATGCGGTAGGGCGCCGGCAGGCGGTTAAATCCTAATCCGCTCGATCTCGGCAAGATTGATTTGATCGCTGCGCCGGTCGTAGAGCTTCGTCGTGCGCGGTCGTTCGCCCCTGCCATATCGCCGTGAGGCGCGCCGGGCTGCAGGACACTCCCATCCCTCCTGGAACGTCCACCCTTGACGTTTACCTCCAGAAGCAGGAGAAGCTGCTGCTGCTTGGCGAGCCCGGCTCCGGCAAGACGACGCAGGTTCGTCCGACACGACCTATTGTTGATGGACAATTGTGATCCGAACGCGACGCTTGTCCGCTATCGCGAAGGTGTTGGATCAATGCGGTAAGCGGATAGGTCAACGCAGCGGCCGAGTGGGCTCGCAAGAGGTTCGGCGATTCCGGTGCGGTCGTGCAGGCGACGATCAACCTCGGGCATTGTTTGAACTCGATACGGCCCATTTTGATCGACTCGTTTACATATATGACGAGACTAGCCTGACCTACCACCAGAATGGCTTGGTGCTTCCTAAGAATGTTGGGAAGCGACATGATCTCGATTATTTGGTGATCGAGTCCTACTGTGAGCATTTCGTTGCCGCAGGTGGTACGGCATTCGCGACGGTGCGCGGGTGCTTCCCAGAAGGAGCCCCCCTGTATGAGGGATCCAAAATCCTGCGCGAAACGCACATACAGGTGTCGGTTCGAGATGCGAGTTGTATCACCGATCTCGCTGTGGTACACTGAGATTGGCGTCTCACACGATTATCCATGACTGGATTTCAGCCATGGCAGGAGGGCGGCAGAATGAGTACTACATACCTTTCAGATGAGGAAGCTAACGAATTGGTGATCCAGCGGATTAGGGCCATGACGCGTGAGGAGTGTCAGGCGTGGCTCGATCATGTGGCCGCCGTGTTTGGCCCCCCCGAGGACATCGACGAGCCGGCATCTCCCTCCTCACCCCGTAAGTACCGCCCTCGTGGCGCGCGGAACGGCCACGGCCCGGCGCGAGCC
>JBKQWH010000339.1:0-3379 GCA_052139635.1 Capsulimonadaceae bacterium | reverse complement strand
CGCGTACTTCCTCGTCATCACCGCCCTCTCGACGCTAGCAGAGACCCGGGATACTTGACCAGCCAGATGACGTAGTAAAACAGGTTCTCCTCATACGGCTTGGAAAAGGTCTTCCGGACCGTCGGATAAAACGCCACCACATCGATGGCGGTAATCATGACGGCGGAAACCGTCGGGTCATTCATCGCCCGCCAGACAATGACGCTGATGATCGATACCGCCAGGGCGATGCGGTCCGTTACCGTTCCCCGAGACTCGCCATAACGAATGCTCAGCGGGACGTTGATCGCGCAGGTCAGGGCAGTCAAACCGATCGCCCAGGAACCCGGGCCGGCATTCGTGGCGACCTGAATGAAGAAGATAATCCCGGTCAGAAGCGTCCAAACCAGCCAGGTGAAGAGATGCGGCCTGGTTTGCCCGCGAACAGTCGACACAATATAGGGAACGGCGCCGATCACCGTTGCCAGGGCCGAAAAGAGGCCAAAAAGCTCTTTTTGCATGTGCTCAGGCAAACCAGCGGCGGGCGCGCGCTTCGTGGTTCAGTACCTTTGTCGACTGCGCCATGTATGTCTTCACATTGAGCCGCAGTCCCTTGATCCAGGCAGGGTTACGCTCCCCGCGGCGCTGCGCCAGGACGGCAAGGGCGTAGCCGTACGTCTCCTCATCCAGGTAACCCAGACGCTTGACACTCCAGCCAAACTTGCGATCGTCGTTCCATTGATGGAACTGCATGGCGGAATTCGCCAGAAAGACTCCAAAGCCCTTGCACACAGCCGCAAGGTCCGTCAATGGTTCCATGTCACTGCGGTCGCGGTCGATCCGGCGATCACCCAGCAAAAGGACGTGCGCGACCTCATGCGCCATCGTCGCGATCAGGATAGCGGGTTCAGTCAAGTTGGCACTGTCGATCGAAACAACCGCGCGGGCGCCGGCATCATCGCTGCCGGGTTCGACGCGTACCTGCTCCTGGACAAACACGTCTGCGGCCGATCCGGACTTTACCAGGGACCCCTCGCTGTACATGCCGGCGGCGCCGCGCCTGCTTTGTTGCCACTCCGGCAGGGAATCACCGAGCGCGTCTCCCACGTCGTCGTCCGCGTGGACGAACACCAGATCAATCCGATGTCGGTCGCATCCCATCAGGGCGCACACGCGATCGAATGCGAACTCCGCCCATTCACAGGTCGGCTCCCACTCGCGCGGAAAAAACTCGGGGCCCGCGAGCACGATCGGACACCTCTCAAGCGCTTCGCGCCCGAAGATCCCCGAAAGCTCCTCGATGGCGCTGTCCACCCAGATTCGGGTGCTGTCGGGAACCGGCAATTTCGGAGTAAAACCAAACATAGCTTGTCCACGGTACTTTCAGGAGTGATATTTTTATAAACCAGCAGCGTTCGCAAGCCCGACTATACTTCAGTTTACTCAACAGCGCCCCAGCCCACCATCACACATTATGGCCAGTTGCCGCCTGTTTGGATACTACCCCAAGGCAGGATAACGAGCACTTGAGATATCGAACAGAGAAACGCTCGCCCACTAACTGCTTCCCACCGGGTTGACCTCGATTCCGTCGATCAAGCCGTTGTCGGTGACAGCGGTAAAATCGATGACGATGACACCGGCGTTGCTGGCCTTCACGACGAAATCCTTGTCGATGGCCTTATGGGTCGCCCCGACCGTCGCGAACAGGTCGAAGTTGGTGAGGACCGACCTGCCATTGATGACGACATTGAAGACGCGCTTGCCCGGCGCTGTCCAGTAGTTCTCGCACATATGCAGCCGGACCGTGTAAGAGGCGCCAGGCGCCAGATCCGGGATCGTGTAGGTCATCTGGGCGCCGTAGCGCTCGGTCTGGTAGACGGCCTGCGGCGCCGGATCGACAACGGAGGTGGTGTCAATGGAGTCCGTAACAGGAGCGGCCGGCGTGCCGCCGTGGTAGTCGATGTCGGCCAACCAGCCACGGAGGGCCGGCCCGGCGGCGTTGATCTTGACCGGGCCGTGCGATGTCTTTCGGACATGTTTCGCGGTTGGGTCCGGCCAGGCGCCCAATTCCGGCTTCCAGAACACGCCCTCGTCGTCGAACTGCTGTTTAAGGGCGTCCAGACACCCGCCCCGGTTGTCGGCCCACGTGAAGAGAAGCCAGCCGACATGGTGGGCCTCATAGGCCTGCACCTCGTCGGCGCGCGGGCCGTCGCTCACCTCGGTGCAGTCCAGGGCGGCCGGGTTGTTCGCGTCGGCGAGGAATGTCTGGATCGTTGGCTCCAGCAAGCCGGCCTCGACGTAGCCGTGGATGGAAACCGACGTCCGCGTCCAGTCGACCCCGTGGGCGCTTGCGAAGGCAACCGCCTCACGCGCCTTGTCCGCGTTGTCGAAGTCGCACCAGGAGAACATCATAATGTGCGATTCCGGGGCGCGGCTGCGGATGATATTGTACAGCTCTACCTCATTCCTGTACTCGTCCTCGGTCCACTGCCCATCCGAGCACGCATTCGCCGGCACCGGCTGAGGAGTGTGGTTCTGGTCCGGCGCGCTCATGATCTCGGCCAGGTTCTGCACTTCTGGCCCCGGCTCGTTCTGAATCTCGTAGATAACATGGGTGCGCTGACTGTAGCGGGGCGCATACACCTTCCAGAAAGTCCGCGCCAGGTTCATACTCGGGAAGTAGCAGTTCAAGTTCGGCGCGTTGCCGTTGCCGATGGTGATGATCAGGTAGAGGCCGGCCTTTGAACAGCGGTCGACCATCAGGTCGCAGGCCGCCTCGTTGACTCCGCCGTTTGTGCTGCCGTCGGGGTTCGTGTCGAACTTCTCCAGGTAGAGGTGGACGGCGTTCATGCCGTAGACCGTCGCAAATCTGTCAAGTGTCTCCTGCGACGGCACCTCGTCGACCGTGGTAACCGTGTGCCGCGCGTCCCACGGAATCGCGGCGCCCCGAAGAGGGGTGCCCTTGTCCGTCAGCAAGCGCGGAAATCCGAGCGAGTGGTCGACAACGACCCGCCCCCGGTCGGTTGGAAGCGGTCGATACGGCGACGTGTCGGGCGCCGCCAGAGCCGCCAAAGCGAGAGCGGCCCACAATATCAGTACCGGAAGCATACGCCGGCCAAAACCCACTATCATGAGAATCGTTCCTCCGTGCCTATGCTACCCCATGGATGCGACTGGTATAATGCGGTAAAGCAGCAATCGTTGTTGCTCGGGGAAATTCTATGTCAAACCTACTGGCCGAACTATACAACGCATGCGATCCTATCGCGCCTGCAACCGCGGAATACTACGTCGATTGCTCGGCGGTGCGTGGGAGTACGGCGGTAACGGCACAGTTTCAACGCGATCTGTCCCTATCCACAAGCCACCTTCGCCTTATGTACTCGGGCCATTTCGG
>JBKQWH010000338.1:0-6332 GCA_052139635.1 Capsulimonadaceae bacterium | reverse complement strand
CGGCCGCCCACAAGTACCTGCACCCCAAGTCGGCCCTCCTGGTCATTGCCGGCGCGACGCCCCGCTAGTCCCGCCCCGCGAAACGAAAGTGCCCCGGCGGATCATCCGCCGGGGCGCTGTTCTTATGATGCGGGCTGCGCGGCAGCTCCGCGATCCTGGTTAATACTTTACAACGCTCCGCCGTTGACGCGCAGGGCCTGGCCGGTGACGAAGGCGGAGAGGTCGCTGAGGAAGAAGAGGACGGCGCCGGCGACGTCGTCCGGGGTGCCGACGCGGCGCAGCGCGTTGGACGAAGCGGCACGCTGCCGGCGCTCCTCGGAGGCGCGCTGGCCGGAGAACTCGGTGTCTGTAAACCCGGGGGAGACGACGTTGGCGCGGATCCCGGAAGGACCGAGGTCCTGCGCCAGCGATTGGGTGAAGAGGATCAGGCCGGCCTTCGACGCCCCGTAGGCGCCGAAACCCGGAAGGCCCTCATGGCCGGCCCCGCTGGCGATCGCAACAATCGACGAGCCGGTGGACAGCATGGGTCGAAATGCGCGCACCAGGCGAAGCGCGCTGGTCAGGTTGGTATCGAGTACGCGGCGCCATTCCTCGTCGGTCGTCTCGTGGGCGGGACGGTGCAGTCCTATACCCGCATTAAGAACAAGGCCGTGCAGGCCGCCAGAGAAATCGTCGGCAGCGACTCGCGCCAGAGCATCCACCGATTCCATGTCGGCAATATCGGCGCGGTAGTTCCTGTGTACACCGCCTGCCGACTGGCGGTCATCAAGGGATCGACGGGCGGCCGCTTCATCGGCACGATAGACGGCGGCCGTCGACGCACCTGCGCGGGCGAGCGCCAGGGACACGGCCGCGCCGATTCCTCGCGTTCCACCGGTTATCAGGCAGGTCTTTCCCGCAAGGTCAATCGGTATCATGCCACTTTAAGCCCGCAGCTACGACAACACTCAAGCGAACCTGGGGGATCGCTTCTACTCCTTCATGCCCTCAATTACCGTTGTAGACCGAGCAGGAGCCGAAGACCCATTACGTATGCGACCGCGTTCCACCCGCAGAGCCAGAAGATCGTGTTCCATCGCGAGAGCTTGCTGAGCTTCCATCTGTGATAGCGCTCTCGCGCATCTCGCTGTGGATCCGACATAAAGCTGAGAATACGACGCATGTTGAGAGACATCAGTACGCCGATTACAATTAACCCGATACCTTCGACAACTTCGGTACCGGTTCCTAAGTGTGGCATGAACACGCCTCCGCTATCGCTGTCAGCATCCCCGTTCTCGATAATCCTGGAACGAGACGGCCTGCCGCTTTTATCAGGCATTGACATGAATGGGTTGAGAGACACGATGGCCCACTTGAACCGTGAGTGATGCAGTCAATTTGCAAGTCGGGCTGTCATGCCTCATGGGCCATGTATTACAAGCGTATTCGTTTGTCGTCCAAAGCGTGCGAGCGGAATTGCGCCAATAGATACTTCGGGACGACCCGCTGCCGTTACCCTCACGTGCCAACATAAGCAAGGAGTTATACCGTCGTTGGTAGTGAAGCGTTCAGCAAACTATCGCCAGCGCTATTATATCCAATTATTGTCGAGAATTCAATGGGAATATGCAACCACAGATATGTCGCGATATTACGTAGATATTCTAATTCACACTAGTCAACACTACAATCGCAAACATTGTGTCCGCTTCCATCCGCTTGCGACAAACACTCTTATGCGTTGCAAAGGAGTCGAGCTAAGGGATAATCTCAGGGCGGATGGCAGGCAAGTCCTTGATGGGCGGCCCGCCAGGAGTCCCAGGGCAAAGCCCTGGGACATCGAAGCCGAAGAGCGCTACTTGTTAAACGTGGTGAGGAACGTCTCGTAAAGGTCTAGCGGTACGAGTTTCCACTGCTTGACGGCCTCATCGATCGGCACAGCGACAATGTCGATGCCTCTGAGGCCAACCATCTTGCCGAACTCGCCTCGATGAACGAGGTCCGCCGCAAAAATTCCGGCTCGTGTACCCAGTATCCGGTCAAACAGGGTCGGTGACCCTCCGCGAACCGTATGGCCCAAAACGGCTTCCCGCGTCGGAAGGCCCGTTCGGGCCTCAATTTCACGAGATATCGACCGGCCGATGCCTACATCGCCGAGAATGTGGTGTCCGAACGCGTCCACCGGAGCATCGATCGACTTTTGGGTACCGGGGATCTCGACTCCCTCGCTGACAACGACAATCGCCCAGGTCTTCCCTCGGGCGTATAACCGCTCCAGATGGTCGCACATCGCCTCCAGGTCGATTTCGACCTCGGGGATGAGGACCCAGTCGGCTCCTCCCGCAATGGCCGACCAGAGCGCTACCCAGCCGGCGTGCCGCCCCATAACCTCGACAACAATAACGCGGTCGTGCGAGCGAGCCGTGTCACGCAGGCGATCGATCTGCTCGAGCGCAACCGAAGCGGCCGAATCGAAGCCGAACGTGTAGTCCGTCTTGTCGAGGTCGTTGTCCATCGTCTTCGGAACGCCGACCGTAGGGATGCCGTAGTTTGTGAAAAGCTTGGACGCCACTCCGAGCGTATCTTCCCCGCCCAGGGCGATCAGCGCATCCAGGTCGAAACGCTTGATATTGTTGAGAACGGCGGTGAGTTGGTCCTCCTTCCCTTTGGCGAAAGGATTCGTTCGTGACGAGCGCAGGATTGTACCGCCCTGGTTGATAATGCCTTCGACACGTTCGAGCGTCAGAGGCTCGCTGTTGCCCTCGACAAGCCCCTTCCAGCCCTGAGTGAAACCCACGATCTCATCGCCGAAGTCCAGCAGGCGCAGCACCGCCCCACGTATCGCCGGGTTCAGGCCCGGGCAATCGCCCCCTCCGGTCAGCATCCCAATCTTCATCGAGTCATCGGTCTCCTTGGTGTCTGACAATCTCAAGTATATTCGTGTGAGTTATTATATCACGCGGGCCGGATGTTTCATTGTATCCCCACCGACATCCTTGTGAAAAATGGTGCAAATCCACATGGGAACCGGAACCTGGCCAGACGTATCCGGGCCGGACGATACGGAGGGAGCTACGGAATCGCGAAAGCCTCCCTCCCACAAGGGGGAAGAAGGCTTTCAGTGGAACGGGAAACGCTAAATCTTAGGGACTACCAGCCCATAGTTGCCGTCACGACGACGATAGACGACCTGCGTCTGGTTCGTCGTCGAGTCCAGGTATACAAACCAGTCATGATCGGTCAACTCAAGCATCTGCACTGCATCATCCAGGTCCATCGGCTTCATCGTAACAGCCTTTGTCCGCACAATTCTCGGGCGGTCATCGACTTCGGGCTCCGACTCGGCCGGCAGTATCCCGTCAATCCCAACTCCGTTTGACGGCGACACGTTTGTCCGAAGGCTGTCCTGATGGTTACGCAGATGAGTGTGCTTCGCCTTGAACTTCTTTAGCCGCTGCTCGAGTTTATCCACAACACGGTCGACAGACACGTACATGTCGTTAGTCCGCTCCTCGCCGCGGAGCAGCATGCCGTCCCCTTCAAGGGTAACTTCGACGCGGTGCATGTTCCCGTCGATGCTCTCGATGACAATTGCCTCCCGGATGTTGCCGAAGTACTTCTCCAGGCGCTGTAGTTTCTGTTGAGCATATTCACGCAGGCCGTCCGTCATTTCAAGATGCTTGCCCTTCACCCTAACTGCGATGGACATAATGATGATCCTTCCTCTTCCTGGTTGATGGGCGGCCTATGACCGCACCATTGATGAACGTAGAACGCTGGCGACCGCGTGGGCGGCGATGCCCATCCCTTCGCCAACGGCTCCCAATCCCTCGTTTGTCGTTGCCTTGATCCCCACCCGGTCGGGTGAGATCCCGAGGGTATCGGCAACCACCGCTCGCATGTGAGCAACGCGCGGTCCGATCTTCGGCCGCTCAGCGATTACGGTGACGTCTATATTCAGTATTCCATACCCAAGGCCAGCCAGCCTCTCCTTCACGCGAGCGAGCAACTCCAGGCTGGAAATGCCCACATAGTCCGGATCGGTATTGGGGAACAGACAACCGATGTCGGGCTGAGCCGCCGCTCCGAGGAGCGCGTCGCATACCGCGTGTAAAAGGACGTCCGCGTCCGAATGACCTTCCAACCCACACCCATCGACGGGGTCAAACTCGACACCCCCAAGGAACAAACGCCGGCCGACGGCGAACCTGTGAATGTCGTATCCAAACCCGACGCGCATCCCATCCATCGGATTAAGCACGGATAGTGGGGCTCCCATTTCTTTTGACAATGGGTGAGGGAGAGTGAGACCAGCCCGATCGGACAATAACGCCTCGGCGATACGCGCGTCGGCCGGAAGCGTGATCTTGATGTTCTCCGCGGACCCGTCCACCAAGTTTACCCTTTCCCGGCCAAGAAACTCTACCAGGGAAGCGTCGTCCGTGCCCGCAAAAGCGGATTCTTGCGCCGCAAGATGGGCGGCGGCCAGGGACGACCACCGGAACACCTGCGGCGTCTGAACGGCCCACAGTCCACGCCTGTCCACGGTTTCCCGAACGACTTGCCCGGAATCGGCGGACTTCAAGGTGTCGGACACCGGCAGAGCAGCGACGGCATTTCCGAGATCGCGGGCGGCGGCCAGGCATCGGGAGATAGTACCGCTGTCGATCAGCGGCCGCGCGCCGTCATGTACCATGACAAACGCATCCGGATCGCCGGCCAGCATCGACAGACCAATGTAAACCGATTCCTGACGCGTGCGTCCACCGGCGACGATCGACAGCAGCTTGTCGGCGCCGGACAGGATCTCGCGGCATACCTGCACATCCCGTTGACCGGTTACGACAACGATTCCATCGACCTCGCCATGAGCGGCAAATGCATCGACCGTCCACCGCAGCACCGGACGTCCGCACAGGTGGGCAAGAACCTTATTGCCCACCGTGTCATCAGTGCTGAATCTTTCGCCGCGGCCCGCGGCTGCTATAAGGGCGTATATGGCGGTCGTATCCGTCGTCCTCGTCTTCGGCATGATTGCGTATGGACGCAAATATCATCTTACCCGCCACCGTCTGCAACACGCTGCTCGTAACTACGTCCAGCGTCTCGCCAATATGCCGGCGGCCGCCTTCCACAACGATCATCGTGCCGTCATCAAGGTAAGCGACCCCCTGGTTTATCTCTTTACCTTCCTTAATGATCGTTACCGTCATTTCCTCGCCGGGCAGAACGACCGGCTTGAGGGCGTTCGCCAGCTCGTTTATGTTAAGCACCGTCACGCCCTGCAACTCGGCCACCTTGTTGAGGTTGAAGTCGTTTGTCACGATCATGCCGTTCAACTCCTTGGCGAGCTTCACTAGTTTCGCGTCGACTTCATCGCGGTCGTTCGGGTCAGTCTTGTCGTAAGTTCGAACCATCATCTTCAACTCGGTGCGCATCTGATTGAGGATATCGAGGCCTCGACGGCCGCGCGCGCGCTTGAGCCCGTCTGAAGAGTCGGCGATATGCTGAAGCTCGTCGAGCACGAAGCCCGGGACGTAGATCGGGCCCTCCATGAAGCCGGTCCGGCAGATATCGGCCACACGGCCGTCGATAATAACATTAGTATCGAGAATTTTGCAGTGGTCGTTCGGCGATCCGGCCGCGTCCTTGCCGGCATTCGACGCTTGCAGCAAGGGAAGTTCGTCCTTACTGCTCATCATGAGTACAATCCCCAGGTAGACGCACATGACAGCGATCAACACCATCAGGGTTATAACGACGCCCTGAACCTTCAACATCGCGACAATCGGATAGACAAGAAATGTAACGACAAGTCCAAAAACGAAGCCGAAAGCAACAGCAAGCCGCTCGCTGGTTTGCATGCCGCGAATTTGGTCTCCGATCCGCACGAGCTGGTTAAACGCAGCCGTCGAGATCAGGAAGGCAATACAGGCCCCGAGCAGCGTGAACATGACGCGTGTTGGAAACTGGAAGCTCGCGTTGCTGGTGAGGACGTATTTGTAGGAGGACACGAACGTGTTCTGGTCCGTGCTCGAAACGATAAAGGCTACAATCTGGGAACCGATTTCCCAGCCGGCGAATGCGCCGCATAGCACGAGAAGCGATACAACTACACCGCGCCAAACTCTGCGACTCGCGTTGGTTTCCGCAAACAATTCTTGCCACCTTCCTGTGGGCGCCACGCACGGTCCTAACTCATTCTACGGCCCGATCTGCTCACTCGTTCCGTATTACCGAGGCGTTTTTAGGACAAAATATCTTCCAAGTCACGTTCCGGCGTTAACAAAACGGGAAATTGGCCCCGATGGTTACGGGGCCCCCCCCAAAATCAATTTGGCGCCACGCCC
>JBKQWH010000337.1:0-14005 GCA_052139635.1 Capsulimonadaceae bacterium | reverse complement strand
CCTCCCCGCAAGCGGAGAGGGAGTTGCGGAATTCGAGAGATGTTAACGCATGGTTCACGGTGTACAGGCTCGTATGACGATCAATCACAGGAGGTGTAATGTGTGTAATTTGAAATTGCTGCTCGCTGTGGCGCTGACTTTCAACTTAGCGGCCGGAGCGCGAGCGCAGGTGCAGTGGCGCTCCAGCCTCGACGCGGCGCAGGCGGAGGCGCGCTCCACCGACAAGCTCATGATGATCGACGTCTCCGCGACCTGGTGTCCCTGCTGTCGCGACATGGAAGCCCACACTTACCCGGACTCGTCCGTAATCCAGGCGACACAGGACTTCGTTCCCGTCCGCGTCGACGCGGATCACGAAGGGAAGGACTTCTCCGCCGAGTTCAACGTAACCCTTTTACCCACGCTGTTGATTGTGGACTCCAACTGGCACGAGCAGACTCGTATCATCGGCTACGTCTCGCCTTCCGCGTTGGTAGAGACGCTGCATCACTTCGACCCGTATTGGACGCCACCGTCTTCGTCGGGACCGCAACCGAACGCCTGGGCCGGCGTACCGACCGGGACATTCAGCCGGCTTCCTACCGACGCGTACATACCAGTGGGAGATATGCGAGGTAGCTTCGCCGATCCGTACGAATCCCTGACCGCGGCCAAGGGGATCGCGCTCGCCAATGCCTGCATTCGCAAGCACGACTACACCCGGGCCGGAAAGGTGGCCCGCGCTCTCACGAAAGCGGGCAAGGGCAAGTCGCTCGGCCATCTCTATAACATGCTCGGAGATGCCGCTCAGATCGCCGGCACCCCCGCCGCCGCCTGGGGCTGGTATGACCTGACCATTCAGCACTCGACCGACCCCGATTGCCTGTCGCATGCCTATCTCCAGATCGGCGAATACGATGCGACCACGGACAATATCGACGCCGCGCGGACAAACTACCAGGCCCTTATCGACCTCGCCACGGCGTCGGACGATGTTCGAGACAAGGCTCGCGAATTGCTCGCGCAACTGGATTCCGGCAGGTGACGGAAGCCGAAAGACGCAACCACCCTGTGCTACAATGAATCGACCTGACAGGGTCGAAACACATAGACACGAGAGGTGCAAAATGCGCGTGGGGTGGTTGCTATTCGCAACGGCGGTAGCGTTAAACATGGCCGTCGGCGCGCAAGCTCAAGAAATGGAGTGGCGCTCCAGTCTTGACGCAGCGCAGGCGGAATCGCGCTCGACCGGGAAGCTCATGATGATCGACATCTACGCAACCTGGTGTTACTGGTGCAAGTCGATGGACGACCATACGTACCTCGATTCTTCGGTCGTTCTCGAGAGTGAGAATTTCATCCCCGTTCGCGTCGATTCGGATCACGAAGGACACGACCTTGCCGCACAATTCAACGTGACCGGTTTGCCCACCTTGCTGATCGTCGATTCGAACTGGCACGAGCAGGCTTGTATCGTCGGTTATATCAGTGCCGCCAACCTGGTCAACGCCCTCAAGGAAGTCGACACGGATTGGTGGAGCAGCCACCCGTCGGCCTCCACGTCGCCCATGCCGCAGCAAGCGCGGCGCCCGACCGCGTATACTGTCCCAGCCGGCAGCTTCAATAAGATGCCCGAGGACAAGGATATTCCGGTGGGGGACATGAGCAGTACCTTCGCCGATCCGTACGCGACCCTGACAGTCTCGCAGGGGATCGCCCTCGCCAATGCCTGCGTTCGAAAGCACGACTATGCCCGAGCCGGCAAAGTGGCTCGCTCGATGACCAAGGCGGGCAAGAGTGCGTGGCTCGGCCGCCTCTATAACATGCTCGGAGATGCCGCCCAGGTTGCGGGCACCCCGGACGCAGCCTGGGGTTGGTACGACCTCACAATCCAGCACTCGACGGACCCGGCCTGCCTGTCGCATGCCTACCTGCAGATTGGCGAATACGACACGACGACCGACAATATCGATGCTGCCCGGACCAGTTACCAGGCGCTCATCGACCTTGCCGCGGCCCCGAGCGACGTGCGAGACAGGGCACGCGTTTTACTGACACAGTTGGATTCGGGGGCACAGACCCCCTGATGCGCGCATCGCATTCGTCAGGGGCAACCGATAGGTGTCTCAATTGTCTAACTCCTATGTGAAACGGGATACCATTACATTCCTGGACCAATCAGGTACCGGCGGCAATAGACAGTCACTGTCGCTTCAGTGCGCCAATGGATGCGGCGTGCTCGTGCCGTGGACGCTGTTCGGAGTCTCGTTCTGGCGCTGCAGGACCTGCGCGGGCATCTTTCTGGACCGTGCAAACGTGGGCACGCTGCGGCGCCTTCCCAAAGAGGTCGCCTCACACACGGATCAGGCCGTACTTCCGTCGAGCCCGGGCGCCGCGGCGGCGGGTCATCGCCGGGTCGACCCGAAGCCGTGCCCGCACTGTCGATCGTTAATGCAGCCCTATGTCGTCGCTGGCCGCGTACCGGTTGTTCTCGACCATTGCGGAACTTGCGAGGGGATCTGGGCGGATGACGGCGAGCTTGTGGCGGTCACGTACCCGGAAGACTTCGAGTCGGAAGTCCATTTCAACAGCAGGAACTCGACCACGTTTCGCAACGATGTTATCTCAAATCTTTACGAAGTCGATGAGAAGCCGGTTGCGCCGAACGTGGTCGAGGAAGCCCTTGTCGGCAAAGTTTATACCCTTCTCCACACGGTGCGCCACTCGAAACGGGAATGACCGGTATGCCTGATTAGTCGCCGGGCTGTGTGTAGTCCGCCAGGGGATCGCGGCCGCCTGTTTCGGGAACGCCCGGGTCACCTCGGAAGGCCGGGCCGCCGCTAATGCCGAAGACGAAGTATAGCAGCGCTCCGCAGCCAGTGCATAACACGATTGCTGCCAACCATCCCCACTTTCCCTTTCGTCCCGCGTCTATCAGGGCGTAAAGCCATACGGCGAAGAGCAAGGCCGCAATGCAGACCACGATCGGAGAATGCTCGAAGGCCTGGAGCGGAGTGAGTGTGGTCGGAACAGGATTAGGGGCAGGCGAGGCCGGTGCCACGGTCGTTGTGGATGGAGATTCCGCGGTCTCCGGCGTAACGAAACCGGCGGCGGATATCAGCACCGTCGATTTTGTCACCTTTGTGGGATGAGCACACCAGTCCGACGGGTTGATTTCGCCGCTCAGCACCATCCACGGGCCGGGTTCATGCGAGCCCGGAACAGGATTTCCCGGGACCCAGTACCCGTGGTTGACGATCGTGTGGTGCGACTTGCTTGTGATCTTCTGTTCGTATTTGCCGTCAGCGTGAACGGAGAGCGTTTCCCAGCCGTTGTCGAAGGAGGAGTCGCGGGTGCCATTGAAATAGACATCCTGTGGCGGTGTAGACCAATTGGAACATCCGGCGAGCACCGGAATCCAAAACAGCGACACGAAGATTTGTAGGAAACGTAGTGTACGCTTGTTCACGAAGATTTTATCATGAGCGCAAAAGAGACAGGCCCGAGTGTTCCCTCGGGCCCGCCTGCAGGAGTCCTCAGCTAACCCGGCGCAGCCGGAACCAAAATCATCGCGAAGCGATACCTTAACGAAGGGGGAGGACACTTGCCCTCCGGCAAGGTGCCCGACCCATCCGCCGCCTGGCGAAATTACAGGCCCCGGTCCGCAAGGAACTTCAGGATATCGGCGATGCGGCACGAGTAGCCCCACTCGTTGTCGTACCAGGCAACCACCTTGACAAAGCTGCCAAGCCCGATCGTCTCGAGCGACGAGAAGATCGACGAGTGCGGGTTGCCTTTGAGGTCGGTCGAAACCAGCGGCTCGTCGGAATACTGCAGAATGCCCTTGAGAGAAGTGTCGGCGTACTGCTTGACCGCGGCGTTGATCTCGTCGGGCGAGGCCTCCCGGCCGAGGAGTGCGGTGAAGTCGACCACGCTGACCGTTGGGGTCGGCACGCGGAATGCCATGCCGGTGAACTTGCCCTTGAGTTCGGGAATGACCAGGCCGACCGCTTTTGCGGCGCCGGTGGAGCTTGGCACGATGTTCTGCGCAGCCGCGCGGGCATCGCGCAGGTCCTTGGCGGCCGTGTCCACGGTGCGCTGGGAGTTCGTGTAGGCGTGAATGGTGGTCAACAGGCCCTTCTCGATTCCGAAGGACTCGAAGAGTACCTTGGCGACCGGCGCCAGACCGTTTGTGGTGCACGACGCGTTCGAGATCACATGGTGCTTCGCCGGATCATAGGACTCGTTGTTGACGCCAAGGACGATGGTGACGTCCTCGTTCTTCGCCGGCGCCGAGATGACAACCTTCTTAACGCCATGCTCGCGGTGCGCGACCGCCTTGGTGGCATCCGTGAAGAAACCGGTGCTCTCGATGACGACGTCAACGCCTTCCTTATCCCACGGAATGGCGCCCGGGGACTTCTCGGCGAAGACGGTGATCTTCTTTCCGTTGACGATAATGTCGTTGTCCTCGTAGCTGACCGTGCCGGCGAACGGGCCGTAGTTGCTGTCATACTTCAGCAGGTGCGCGTTGGTATGGGCGTCGGTCAGGTCATTCAGGGCGACAACTTCGATATCGCCATTCGGGTAGCGCTGCTGGATCGCGCGGAAAGCAAGGCGGCCAATTCGGCCGAAGCCGTTGATACCAACTCGAACTGCCATCATATATCTCCTTCAATGAACGGGAAAGCTTAATTGCATGTGCAAATCGTCCTAAGTATGACATGAACTGCGGACGAAAGTCAACGACGAGCTGGTGGCGAGCCCGCACGTCTGCCTGTCCTGTCTTCCTTCGATCCATCGCGCCCATCGCTTCGATATTCCCAACGTGGATGTCCATCTTAGTATTGGGCCGGCTCGAAGTCGAAATAGGCCAGGTTGAAGTTGCCCTCGGTCAAGATATGGACCGTGATCACGCTCTCACCCTCAGGCAGATCCACGGTGGCCAGGTTTTTAGCCAGATTCCAATGGTGCCAGTTTCGCCAGGGGACGGTTTCGTCCTTGTTGAACGTCGACACGATTGTGAGTGGCCCCGTCATGTCCTTGAAGTTGCGGTCGAGGGATATGGTCCCTCCCTGGTGCGATGTATACAACAGGTCCACCGTATACTTCCCGGCCTTCTGTACATCCACAGTGATGTTGAACCACTCGCCCGGGTCGGTCCATCCGACATAGAGCTGGTTGTCCGGAGGCTGCACGAGATTGAAGGGGTTGTTGTCCACCTGGTCGTGATTCTTCACGTACGAGATGTCGACACCCTCGTTCATCCGAAACTCGTTGAGATACGTCCCATCGTCCTTATTCAGCCGTCCACTGCCCTGATTCACCGACGTAACATCGTGGTAGGCGACGCCCTCTCCGCCGAAGTCGTAGTACGCGCACTGAACCTTGCCGGGAATGGTTTGCGGACCGCCCGGGTTTACAGAGGGATACACAGAATCGTGAAATGGTGTTCCCTTATAGCCTTTGGGAACGTGCGCCGATGCCGGCGCGAGACAACAAAGGCCGGCGACGATGGCGCCTGCACCTGAGAGTATACGTATGTGTCGCATGAAATCCTCAATAGGCGAGAAGATTCGCCCCATTTTTGTGCGGATCAGGGTGCGCAAGCCCGACTGCACCGTTTTGAGGCAGCAGGGTGCGTACCCTGCTGCCGCGCGAATTCGACCGCCGAGTCCGCAGTAGCGCGTCGTCACGCTACTTCAACTGCTCAATTCTGCGTAGAATCGTGCGCAACTCCATCCTGATCGTTTCGGCGAGCGCTCCGATGAAGATCTCGAGCTCGACCGGAATCGTCTGGTCTGACCAGTAGCACTCATCCATCCGTTTTACAAGCTTGCCATCCGAATTATAGAGTCGTGGGCGAAGCGTGTCCTGGAAGATGTGTGTGGTGCCGGGCATCAGCTCGAAGGTGACGGCGAAGACGAGAAGATAATGGTACTTTGCCGCTTCCTTCTCGGCAGTCGGGCGCAGGTCAGCATGGGCTGACTTGTTGACGAAGAAGAGGCCCGTTTCGGTGGTGACTTCGGTGAAGTGGAAGTCCTTGCTCTGCAGGGCCGCCAGAAAGTTGAGCTTGCTCGGGATAGCCCCATGGTGCGGGCGCACGCGGCGTGCATCGTTTTCCAGGGTGCTCAGCATCGCGAAGCCGACCTCGCGCTTGACGCTAAGCGGCATGACCGCCTCGGAGTAGCACTGCTTCTTCGATGCGTCGGCCTTTCCGCCACGGCGCGGAACAATTCCGTTGCTGCCTTTTTTGCCCCAAAAAAACGGTAACTGGAAGCTTCCAAGGTTCATAGTTACCTCCCTCGCTCCGAGGAAGTCGGTCGAGTACTGGTCGGTAGAACTACCACAGGTCTTTACTGCCGCTATCCGTCTGTTGTCGTGCAATTCACAGTGGTCTCGCGACAAAAGCGATCAACTAACAGGTCCCCGTATGTCAAGCATCCTTGAATCGCACGTTACATGTCTTCTTAACGAGCCAATTGCCTAGAAGTTTCGCTTGTCCTCAAATAATCGATGAATGGGTGGCGCGGTCTATTGTCTTCTCTCGATTTACGAAAGGAAACGAGGTTACGTATCCCTCTCTTTATTATGGAAAGTCGCGCGGGATCTGTCAATAGGTTGGCCGGCAATAATCGGAAGTTATGCCGGTCACGACGGCCGAAAAGGCTGCGACGCCGGCGTGACGTCGCAGCCTGAGCAAATTATTCACGGACCAGAACCGCGTCGCCGGCACAATGACCGGCTACGCGGGAATGGTGGGGACTACCAGCGATTGCCGCCGTCGCGGCTGCCGCCGCCACCACGGCTTCCGCCGTAACCGCCCCCGCCGCCGCTGCCGCCATTGCCACCACTGCTGCGGCCGCCACCGCCGCCACTACTGCCACCACTGCCGCCGCGATTGCCGCCACCACCGAAGCCGCGGCCAGCGTCTTCACGCGGGCGCGACTCGTTGACGGTCAGCGTCCGGCCACCGACATCGCGGCCATTGATCTTTGCGATGGCCTGTTTGGCCTCGTCTTCTGTCGACATCTCGACAAATCCAAATCCACGGGACTGTCCCGTGTAGCGGTCTGTGACCACCTGCGCGCTTGTGACGTTGCCGGCCTCGTTGAAGAGGCTGCGGAGGCCGTCGTCGGTCATACCGTAACTGAGGTTGCCGACATAAAGCTTAGTTGCCATGTTTCGATCCTTTTGCGCTGCGCCGCCCGAAGAGCGGGCGATTGAGAAATATGCTTCTTCTTAAGCATGGCGTCTCACCAGATGGAGTCTTGAACGCAACGGCGCAGCCGAAGGAACCAGGCGTCACTGAGTAGTCAGTCGATGCAGCAAAGAAGGCCGCCGGAATTTTCCGGCGTCGAACGATTATACCACGCATTTCCACGGTGTCAAGCGGCAATTTCAGCCGCGACGCGGAAGTGATTTGTAGCCTGGATTATTTTGAAACACAAAACAAGACAGCGAACCGAAATATCCGCATTTCGCACGAATATCGAAAGTGAACGTGAGCGCCGCCCGTCAGGCCCTTACTCCACGCCGGCGGCGGACCTCCTTGAGGCAGTCCACGAAGAGCTGGTTCCAAATCTCCCGGGCGCGGACGGATTCCTCGTCCAGCCGGGCCAGCCAGCGCTGCTTGGGACGCGGATCGGCAAAGTCCTCCGGCGTTGCTCCCGGCAGCAGGCGGATCTCCTCCTTCGACATCTCGAGAACGTCGCGCGTAACCGTGCTTGCCTCCTCGATCAATGCCTCACGAGCCAGCTTGTACGTGCCGAAGATCCGGTCCCACATGTAGTTGAAGAAGAGCACACCCACCACACCCAGGCTGCAACTCTCGTTCATGTGGTGGAAGAAATGGAAGCGATATACCATGCTGTACCAGCGTCCCACGAGCGGCAGCCGCGTGCGTGGGCGCCACCAGTCCCGGTAGGGCTTGTGCATGGTTGCGTGACTGGTCTCATATAGCCACACCTGCCAGCTCAGTGCGAAGAGGAAAGTGGTCACGATGGGGATCTGCTGTCCGTGCGGAGCGAAATGCGCCTGGCATGCATTTGCCGCCAATTGGAGAACCGCCATCAGGGGCGCGAACACGGACCAAAACAATACCACCGAGAAGTGGGGAAATACCGCGTGCTCCGTTCGCTGGTTTGTGGTGATCTCGTAGCGGCTAATCGCATCGAACAATTCGGCCAGGCGGCTCGGGTCCATCGGGGTAACATCGGTCACTTTATGATGCGCCCCGTGGCTGAACGCCATCTTCGCCACGTAATAGACGATCCGGATGGTGACGCCGTTGCGCAGATGCTGGATGCGCCGCCCAAACGCGGTTGGACTGTCCTCCGGCACGATTTTGAGCCACTCGAGTCCGCGAAAGGCGAGCAGGCGGTGCATGCCAAAGCGGTGGAAGAACCACTCTCCCGGCCCGACAAGGAGCGTGGCGACCAGGACGAACGTGACGACCAGGGTTGGGACTCCGCCCTGTATCTGGGCGTGCCAGAACCGCGGTGCGATCACGGCCAGCGCGAAAAAGCAAAGCGTTTGCAGTCCCCATACCTCCACGGCATTTGCCACGTAGCGGAACTGCGGAATCTTCCCTGCCTTTTCGTCTTCCTCGGAAATGAGTTCGTAAGGGCGAAACCAATACGAGATCGTATCCATCCATTTCGGGCGCGCGCGGCGATTCGGCTGCAGTGCTGCGATTGATGAAGCCATAGGTCGTTTGCGTATCCTGCCTGTTCGAATGCAGGCCTGACCGTGTGGGACAGCCGAGCCTGGAGTTTCCCACTACTATACCTGATCGGCACTGCCTTACCGGCGGAGTTTGGCATCGATCGCGTTCGATAGTATCCCATGCCCCGAACGCCCGACGGAACTTTTTTGCCTGCCGGCTGCGAAAAAGAAGGAAATATGGCAGGCGACGTCGTATTGGCAGCCAGTCGACACGTGTCCGGTGTATCGATAAGTGAGGCTGCCTCACCAACTATCGTGCTCTGTGAGAGTGAACGAGTCGTGTTCGCCTGTCGTCTATTGACACGACGGTTTGCTTGTGACATCATACTACTGAGTGTTTTAATAGTAAGTGACGCCCGCGAACTAGCCGGTCGTGAGCGTCCTTTCTGACCGCGCTTGAAGTAAAGGCGCGGAGTGTCCTGGACAGGACCGTAAGAAGGTTACGATTTGACCTGCCGGTCGATCTGCGGGGTTGTGACCGCCGCCGGGTTGTGGCAGTTTCACACTCATTCTATTTGCAGTAATAGCCAACCTTCAGACGATTACGCCAGTGGTCCCGAGTCCGGAATGCGAAACTCAGTACATCAGGCCGGCACGGCTACGTCGAAATTTCATCGAATCGTCCACAGAAGAAATCGTAAAAGGTCAACATTATGCACGCAAAGCTCTTGGAACACGCAATCTTCAAAGACCCTCAGATCGAAGGTCTCGTCGAGCTCCTAAGTATTACCGACGCGTCTCGCGAACGCTTTAAGGCGCAGCAGAGGCTGCACTCCACAGAAGCGTTCGGCGGGGCAACCCTGGGCCCAACGGCTGAGGATGTCATGCAGGTCGAGGCGGAATACCCGCGTGCCGCACTGTGGCTCAAAGCGCTGCACTTTTCGCGATCGCCCAGTTATCGAAAGTCCGTCGCCGGCGAGAATGCAATGGCGCTGATCGAGGGCGGAGCCGACGAAAGCGAAGCGCAGAAAGTCCTTGACGACTGGCTGCAAAACCACAGCTTCTGGGACGAAGAGAGCTAGTCGGGGAGCTTCGCCTCAAACCGGCGACATGTGCCGTTCCCGGCCCCCATGGACTAAAGGACTCCGTCCCGTTAGCCCGGCATTTCCGTGTCGGGTTCTATGCGGTCAAGCTCACGGGGCCAGCCGGTCCGGCATCTCGGCCACCGCCTTGACGATGTCGACTGGCAGCTTGGGCAGGCTGGAGTCGATGGCGCACAGGGCAACGTACTGGGAGTAGAAGTTCTTTGGCCCTTTTGTGACCGTGTCGATAAAGACGCGCCGGCCGAACCGCTCATCGATAGCCCGGGCGATGCCATATCCGACATCGTAGAACGGTCCGCCATTCGACATACCGGTCTCATACGCCTGAACGAACTTATTGTAGTCGAAGACCGGATAGCATGCGGCGTACACCGGTTCCATCAGGGCCACCTCCTGATGGAATGAACGGTAGCCTTCGGTGTCCAGGGCGCGCTCGAAGAAGCCGTATGTATACGGCTGGTAAGCCTCCGGATCCGCGTCATACTCCACATATCGCGCGGTGCCCTCGCGCTGAATCTTCGACAGGGTCGTAAAGAATGCGCCGGGACCGTCGGATTCGTCCTGCGGGTTACCGTACGCTGCCGTCTGGATCGAGTGCATCGTCTCGTGCGCGATGATCATGTTCAGGCCGTCCCAGCTTCGACGGCGGCCGTCGTGCCACATCCGCATGTTGAGATAGATGTTCCCGTTGTCGTTCACGGCGTCCCAATCGCCTCCGACATGCACGTACACGGTTTCGTCGACAACCACTCCGTCCGGAGCGTAGGCGGTGTCCCGCGCCACGATTCGCGCGATCCGCTCCTTTTCGGTAGCCTCCAACTGGTCGAGCATATGCGAGAACTCGTCAATCGACGACATGTAGAGGCACCCGATATCGTCGGGCGGCTCGCTGGCTGCCGTTGCCGTGCCGCTGATGACCGCGATGGCGTCCTGTTTGAATTGCGCCCTTGTCAGGTCCTGCTCGGCTTCGCCGGTCTTCAAGATGTACCGGTTTGCCGGCAAGTCGAGCCAGCGGTCCAGGGACGCGTCCGTCGTGTCCTTCGCCTTGATCAGGGCGATCAACTGGCGTACAGCGGTATCGTCGAACCGGATGTTGATCTGAGCGGGATCCGCAACCGCGGGCAGGGGACCGGCGCCGAGTATCCATGCCCCGACGCAGAGCGCGGATAACACCCTGCGCCGATTACTCGCGCCGTTGTGATGGTTCGTGGTCATTGTGGCTCCTGGCAAGTTCGACGCCCTCCTGTGATACTAATCGTGAGAATCGTCGCGGGCGGCGACGAAATCGACCCACGAATGAATTCGTGGGCTGCCGTGGAGAACGTCCTCCGGACGAAAGAGGAGTCGCTTCTTCTCCGCAGTTTGGTTGCGGCTATGCCGCGTATCGCCGCGTGCAGCGTTTGGGCCCGGCCGTTCCGCCGGGTAAGGAACACCTCGGTCAAGCCTCGACGTTCCCGGTTCACGGATCGTTTTCCTCTTCCTCCGGCAAAATGTCGAAGGCAACCGGAGGAAAGTCCTTCAGCCTGAAGGTGAATGCGCCCCCGGACTTTGGGATGCGGAACGCGACGGCGACGGCTGCGACGACGCCACCCTGCTCCTGCTTATCCGGCCGATAACGCAAACGCCATCCCCGTCCTTCCGCAAGCGACTTTTGTCCAAGAACGTCGATGGACAGGCCGGCGGGAGTGGCGCCGCGTCCGGCCGTCTCGCCGGAGCGGCGCAGGACGAAGTCGCTCGGGACGAGGTCCAGGCCGGCGCCATGCCCGGTTTGGTCCCGTACGACACAGCAGACCTCGGCAAATCGGACGCCGCTGCGGTGGTCGATACAGGCGTACGCGGCCGCGCCGGCGGAAACCACCTGCATCTCCCACTCGCCGTGGCTGAACGCGTCTCCCACCTGCTGCACACACGGCGTTCCGCCGCCGAGGACGTAGGTGTTGAACCAGGCAATACACCGTCGCGCCTCGTCGAGCCGGTGCATCGGCTCGTAGAACCCGTGGCCCTCGCGCGGGTACCTCACAAACCGGGCCGTCTTGTTTTGAAGCCGCAAGGCGGTATAAAGCTCCTGCGAATTGGCGACAAACGTATTGGAATCGTCGTCGCCGTGCAGGATCAGGACGGGCGTGTCGATCTCGGCGGCATACGTGCACGGAGACCGTCGAGCATATTCCTCCGGGCGCTCCCAGTAGGTTCCCCCCATGTATTCGGTCTCCCACCGTGGGGCATCGGAGCTTCCGAAGTCGGACGTTAACGAGAAGATGCCGAATGCCGAGATGGCAGCTCGGAATCGACGCGTGCGGGCGATCGCCCAGTTGACCAGGTATCCGCCGTACGAACTGCCGTAGACGCCCAGCCGGTCCGGATCGGCGATTCCCTCCTCGACGGCCCAATCGACTCCGGCCAGAATGTCGGCGAAGTCCTCACCGCCGAGGTCGCCGCGGCTCGCGGTGCTAAACTCGTTCCCGTAGCCCTCGCTGCCGCGATAGTTTGGCGCAAGCACGCAGTAGCCTTCGGCGGCGAACAGGTGGGCGAAGGAGTACGACGTCAGCGACTGCACGGTGCGGGCATGCGGGCCTCCATGCAGCGACACCAGGAGGGGATACCGGCGCGCCGGGTCGTAATCCGCGGGGCACGTCAGCGTTGCCTCGATTGACAGACCGTCCGCAGACTGCCATGAGACGAGTTCGACCGGCCCCAGGCGGTGCTTTTCCGCCCACTCCCCGTTCAGGTCGGTCAGCGCGATCGGCGGGCTTGCCCGGCGGGTCCGTCCGGCGCCATGAGTGGCGCCGAGCCAGAAGACCTCCGGCGGATCGACCGCCGTGCTTCCGACAAAGGCGATCGACCCGTCCGCGGCGACCTCAAACTCGTGGATATGCTCGTCGCCCTCGATCACCGGCTCGAAGGCCGCGCCGCGCCGCACATAAACCGCCGTTGCGGTCCCGACGGCCACCGAGATGAACAGGCGCCCATCACGGCTAAAATGATAGCAGCGCCATCCCGTGATGTCGTGCGGAAGGTCGCCGCTCTCCAGGACGGACGCGCGGGGGTTAGGGGTAGGTTCCGACGCACTGACCGAATACAGGTTCTGCTGCGAGTAGGAAATGTCGGGGTCGAGGGAGCGCAAATAGTAAACCCGGGCCGATTCGGGCGACCAGCGCGGATGGTACTTACCACCGGGTCCGTTGGTTAACTGTTCCGGCGGGCCGCCGGCCAGCGGCACCGTCCAGATGTCCGAGACATGGTAGTCGTTCGGCTCCCCGGTGTAGTTCGTGCAGTACGCGATCGATTTGCCATCGGGGGAGACCGCGATTTCGCTCACGCCCAGGTCGCCGGCGTGGACCAGGCGGGGCTTTTTGCGAGCCAGATCGATCCGCCAGATTTGGTGGCGAAAGCGCTCCGCACGGTCCACAAACGCGTCGTCGCGCGCGTCGGCCCGGTCATCGTGCGCCGACTGAAGAGGTGTCACCCGCGGTTCGCGGGAAAGATAGACGATTCCCGTGGAATCGGGAAGCCACTCGTACGCGGCCACTCCCTCGATCGCGTCGGTGAGCTTCTCTGCCTCGCCCCCGAGCCCGTCCATCGGCAGCACCCAGACCTGCGCACGCGGGCCGCCTTCCTCGTCGTCATCGTCCGGGTCGTCCTCGGGAGTGCGCACGAACGCCAGGCGCTTGCCGTCGGGCGACCAGCGCGGAAGTCCATCCATCCCGGATCCGTGCGTAATCTGCCGCGCCGCGGCCTCTTCGGAGGTCGGACTGATGAACAGGTGCTGCGACTGCTGTTTTCGATCCCAATCGATGTCGTCGACCGCGAACGCAACGCGATTCCCGTCCGGGGAGATGTGCAGGTCGCCGGGACACTTGATGTCGAGGAGGGTGCGCGGGGTGACGCGCTGCAAACGTCTGGAAGCCATTGCAAGGGATGTTCTCCGAATCATTTCCGATTTCCTGCTCGATTTGTGCCCGCATCGAATCCGACGCGAGCGGAGGCGAGTTGATCACCTTCGAATTTGTCTTGAACGGTGATGTAGATGATGAAATGATGAGGATGATTTAGAAACAGCCTCATCACTGAGTGTTGGTCATCTGATTGCCCAGCGATGGCCATCGGAATTCGACGTAATCCGGAAGGATTAATTGGGATAAATTGGTTAGGAGCGGTGAATTCGACCCCTCCCCGGCCCTCCCCGCAAGCGGAGAGGGAGTTGCGGAATTCCGTCTTGAACTGTATTTCGTTGTGAAGGAACAATTTGCGCGGCG
>JBKQWH010000336.1:0-25636 GCA_052139635.1 Capsulimonadaceae bacterium | reverse complement strand
GCTGAGCAGGTTCGAGGTCGCCGCGTGGCGGAGCCGGTCGATGTCGTCGTTCCGCGAGCTGTCCTTCTCGATGTAGAGATCGGCCTGGGGGACGTAGGCCTCCGGCTGGTAGTAGTCGTAGTAGGAGACGAAGTACTCGACCGCATTCTCGCCGAAGAAGTCCCGGAACTCGGAGCAAAGCTGCGCTGCCAGCGTCTTGTTGTGCGCGATCAGAAGCGTTGGGCGCTGCACCTTCTCGACCATGTTGGCGATCGTGAAGGTCTTGCCCGTACCCGTGGCCCCGAGCAGCGTCTGGAATCGGTCGCCGCGCCGGATCCCCTCCACCAGCTTGTCGATCGCCTTCGGCTGGTCGCCGGCCGGCGTGTATTTGGAGATGACGCGGAAGTCGGTCATGCGGGTATTGTACCCTTAGGCAGGGTAAGCAGGGTCGTGTTGGTGGCAAACCGTAACGTCCACGCGTTCGCCGGAGGGAGCCACACGAGACCGCGATATCGGCGTAAAGTCGATTGAAATGTCATCGGATTTCCGTCCGAGGATTGGCCGGGCGGTCGGAGAGGGGGAAGGCGAAGGAAGACGCTATCGGCGCAAGTGTCCGACTCCTGCCAGCGTCTCGGTTGCCTGCGGCTGGTCGCGGGCGGGCGTAAATTACCAGTGCTGGCGACGCTACGCCACTCCGGCTATGGGCGTCGCCCGATGGCGACGCCCGAAATCGGCTCAATGGGAAGGCGGTTATACTGACGATCGGACTGCCCGCTCGAGGGCGGCGAGGCCGTCGGGGGTCGCAAGCGTGGGCCTTGCCTCCCGGTTATACCGGCAGTAGTCGATGGCCGCCAGCGCCACAAGCGGCTCGGTCTCGAACACGTAGGAGGACACGGCGCTGCGGTCGATCGTGTCGAGCGGTATCAGGAGGTCCCAACCCGTCCGGCTGCGCTGGGCCTCGAAGGCCGCGTGGACAGCGGCGTCGGTCGTCACGGCCGCGTAATTGGATAACAGGATGCCAAGATAAGCCTTGAGCTTATAATTCGCGGGCACGTACGGTGCGCAGCACGGCTGGAATCCCCGTGGGCTGCGTCGCACCGGGCCGAAATGAAAGTCAATCAGGAAAATGCAGTCCCAGGGGATAGCCTGTTCTCGGTGTGTCCATCCGCATCCGTCCGGTTTCAGCGCCAGGCGCGTCAGCAGGAAGGCCGGGGTCAGGCGCAGGCCTTCCGAATGGGCACGCACCGCCACAAGGGCAGCCAGAATTACGAGTGCGGCCACCAGAGCCGCATCAAGAGCCCCGCTCCGGACCACCGCCGCGGCCAGGATGGCGGCGGCACCGCCGATGCCCATCAGCGCACCAAACCGCCCGCGAATTTGCCGCGCCTCCCGACTTGTCAGGTACACAGTGTCCTGTGGACCGAACGGCCGGGTTGACGCAAGTCGAAACGGAAGGCGGCAGGCCTGCGGTTGCGTCGATTGACATACGGATGCAATGCTCATTTCAGGTATGTCCCCTCTCTTCATGCCCGTATCCGGACCTCGATACACGCTCACGATTGCGCGCGCCGTTCATTCGGTCCATACACTTGCATTTTACCGTGCCGCCTCCCGGATCTCACCGAGAATCTTCACGATCGGACGCTATCCGGGATTATTTCAAAGCGCCGGATCGTATGACCATGGACAACGTTGATAGGAAGTCGGCTATACTAGAAGTCGAAACCAGGATCGGAGCGAAGCCTGCCGCTTCCCGCGGCCGTGGCACGAGCCCGGTGTGGTCAAGCAGGAGTCGACCGATGGATGTTTGCCGGGTGAAGCGAAACGAGACGGACTGCCGACCAAGGCGATACACACCGGTGACGCGGGGAGCCACCATCCTGAGTGTGGCGTCATCGTGCCTGTTGGTGTCGTGTGCGCATGGCAGTGAGCCGAACGTGCCGCGACTAGATGTCCGCACCATGGCCGCAGACAGTTCCAGCCGCATTTACCCGCTGTATACCTGTGACGGTGCCGGCATCTCCCCGCCGATTCGCTGGTCCGGCATTCCGGCGGCAACGAAGTCGATCGCCGTTGTGATGGACGATACCGACGCTCCGGCCGGGGACTTCGTCCACTGGGTATTGTTCAATTTACCGGCGTCGACCACACACCTCGATGATGCCGTGCCGGACGTGGAAACGCTGAACAACGGGGCGGTTCAAGGCGTCAACGACTTCGGCGCAACGGGTTACGGGGGGCCGTGCCCGCCCGCCGGCTCACCGCACCATTACCATATCCACGTGTATGCCCTCGACAGTAAACTCGCTCCGACTCCCCGGATCACGCGCGAACAACTGGGCGGTGAAATGCACGGGCACATTCTTGCCGCGGGCGAGGTGACGGTAACCTACCAGCGCCAGTGAGACGGCTTCGACGTCAGTGCCCCGCTCGACCGTGTTGCCCGCGCGTTTCTAACTCACCCACGCAGCCGCCATTGGCGGAAATGTGCGCCGCCAACTCGCTGTTGGTGAGCGAGTCCAGAACGTTCGGCAAGTGGTAAACGAGGCAGATGTATTTCATGGTACATCCCCATCATTGGTCCGGGAGACGCGGATTGTGGCGTCTCCCGGATCAAAGTGTCCGGTTAGGCAGGCGTCTTCTCGCAGTTAATCATCCAGGGGATCCCATACTTGTCGATGAGCATCCCGAAACGGACAGCCCAGAACGTCTCCCCAATGGGCATGTGTACCTGACCGCCTTCCGCCAGACCGCTGAAGATACGCTCCGCCTCTTCGGCCGTGTCAATCGAGACGGAAACCGAGAAGCCCGAAGGCTGCGTGAAGCGCTGCGGCGGAGCGTCGCCGCCCATGAGCACGTTGCCATCCGTCGAGAGAGTAGCGTGAAGTATTCTGTCTAACTGGTCCGCCGGCGTGGTCTCGGCCATCGGCGAATCGCGGTAGGTGATCATGCTCATGATCTCGCCGCCCAGAATCCGCTGGTAGAACGGAAAGGCTTCCGAACAGCTTCCGTTGAAAGCCAGATATGGATTGATCTTCATGTGTCATGCTCCTTGGTTCTATATGTCTTGGTATTGGGTGTCGCGTCCATACATCGCGCCCGCCGGAGGCGGACCGTTATCGAGTATTGGGCAGTTCCGCCAGGTCGAAGACCGGACGAACTTCGATCGTTCCCGTTCGCGCTCCGGGAATGCGCGGCGATGTCAATCGCCTCGTCGAGGTTGCCGGCGTCTACCGGATAGTAGCCACCGAGCTGCTCGTGTGTCTCGGCAAAGTGTCCGTCGAGACGTCGACGCAGGTCCGCCCTCGCGGCATGCGCCAGGCGGGACTCGATCAGGTCACCTTGGGAGGCGGATCAGCGTGGCCAGGACCCGCCGCGACTCCTGACGATAAACAACATCAACAGTCTCGCGCGCCTGTCCGGCTGCGTCGACAGTCATCGATTGTCTCCCGTGGTCGTTGGCGAATCACTCGAAGAACGCTAAGACCGGCTTCGCTTCATAAGGCGAATAGCTTAACAACCGGGTCAAGCTCGACTTCGCGCCAAGGCCGGACAAAGGTCGGCATGCTCGTACGGAGCTATGAGCACGGCACGTACCAAGATCACTCGGCCGGGCGGCGACACCGTGCCTCGCGCGGAATGGACCTGCGGCTATATCGGGAAAGGGTGCGGATAAGGTTGGTTCCGGGGCAGGGATTCGAACCCCGATATAGAGCTCCAAAAACTCTTGTCCTGCCATTGAACGACCCCGGATCATACGCGACGCGGCTATTATACCACCGGGGCCGGTAATGTCAACGCGGCGTAATCCGCCTTCGACGCGCGACATCGCTTGCAAATGCGAGAAGAGAAGAACCCTCGATCGTGAGTTCCCTGGCCCGCCTTCAGAGACGAAAACAACGGCGACATACGCAGAAAATGCCCAATTACGCGCGTAATTGAGAAATTCGACGACATTCATAGTAAAAAATAGCCCGTTCGACTTGACATCTTTACTTCTGCTTTATATAATGTAATTGGTCCCCGTGGCCGGATGGCTGAGGCCGAGTTCCACGTCCAACGCCCGTCCTCCTTTTTGCGTACCAAGGAGCATTCTTCATGCACTCGCCCAATAGCAGCCGCGAACGCCGCTCGGGTCAAGATGCTGTTCACTCACAGCACTGGCTTGCAGCCGCCGCGCTGGCGCTTACGCTTTGCGCCGCACACTCGACACACGCTCAGAACCCTGGCTCCCAGGCGCGCGTCACCCTTTCGGACGATCGCCCCGCCGTTTCTCGCCTGCTGGCCACGGCGCGCTATATCGGGCACCAGAGTCCCGACACGATGGTCAATGTGGCATTTGCGCTTCCAATGCGGAATCAGACTCAACTCGTGTCACTCGTGCACCGCGTTTACGATCCGAACGATCCACTGTACCACCACTTTCTCACTCCGCAAGAGGTGAACAACAGCTACAATCCGGCTGCAAGCGATTACCAGGCCGTTATCGCCTACGCTCGTGAGGCCGGATTCACGATCACCCGAACTTATGCAAACCGGGTTCTCGTCGACGCGTCGGCTCCGACTTCGGTCGTAGAGTCGGCATTCGACATACGACTAAACCGATACCTGATGCCCGACGGCCATGTGGGGCACGTGAATGATGTCGCGCCCTCCGTTCCGGCGGATATCGCGGCGCGTATCACCGGCGTAATTGGCCTCGACACGCTGACCCGGCGCCACCACTATCACCATGGTTCCGCGCTCGACCAGACGTTACGCACGATAGGCCATTTGCAAGTTGGCACCGGGCCGGTGGGCGGTTACGCTCCCACGGACGTGCATCAAATCTACCAATTGAACACGTCGCTCCAAGGAAGCGGTCAATCGGTGGCGCTGTACGAGTTGGACGGGTTTAACCAGGCGGATATCGACACTTACGTCGCCACGTTCGGACTGCCCTCTCCCAATGTCCTCCCGGTCTATGTCGACGGTTTCGACGGCATCCCCGTGAATGTCGACGGTGAAACGGAAGTCGTGCTCGACATCGACATGGTTTCTATGATGGCGCCGCAACTGCAGAACCTTTACGTATACCAGGCGGACGGTACAAACGGACCGGAAACGGCTCCGATAGACGTGCTCAACCAGATCGTCAGCGATCAGCAGTCGCCGGTATCGCGCACGATCAGCGCGCTCAGCACGAGTTGGGGATCTGCGGAGGTCGCACCGGTTACAACGGAAGAAGAGACCGAATTCACGGACTTCCTGTCCCTCATCAGCGAGGGGGTCAGTGTATACGCGGCTTCGGGTGACAACGGCGCGGACACAGCCCCCGGTGTGCTTTCGGTCGACGACCCTGCATCGCAGCCATACGTGTGCGGAGTCGGAGGAACCTCGCTCCTCCCAACCACTACATCGAATGACCCGGTTATTACCAATCCGAACAATGACACAACGTCGTACAACTGGGCCGGCGAAACAACGTGGAACGACGCCGAAGGCGCAAGCGGCGGTGGCATAAGCGCAATCTGGAGCAAGGACACACCACTGGCGACGTACCAGTGGGACACCACGACGGGAACGCCCGCTGTGAACGGTACGGGCAGCGCAACCCCGGTTTTAGATCGCGAGGTCCCGGATGTTTCCTTCAACGCGGATCCGGAAACCGGCTACGACATCTTCGTTACAGATGACGGCGGGTGGGTCACGGTTGGCGGCACCAGCGCCGCGGCGCCGATCTGGGCCGGGTTTACCGCACTCGTCGATCAAAATCGGGCACTGCTCGGTAGTAACAACCTGGGAATGCCGAATAATACGATCTATGCAGTGGGAGAAAACGAGCCCATCACGTACGCAGCCGCGTTCCACGATATCACCACCGGGTACAACGGAACAACATCCACGAACGGGTACAGCGCGCTTAAAGGCTTCGACGATGCGACCGGTTGGGGATCGCCGGTTTTCAACCAGCTTTTGCCCGTTCTGGCACTGGGTCCCGGTGGTACCAAGGGCTTAGACGGCCACGTCTCCGGCACACTCACAGGCACAGTGACGGACGCGGGTGGAAACCCCGTTCAATACGCAATTGTGACCGTGCGCGAGACAGCGACCGGCGATCTGGTGGGAACCGCGGAAGCCACGCCTGCCACGACTACAACGACCCAAACTCGAACGAGTGACACTACGAACTCGACCAGCGTCCAGGCCCCTCCGACAGCGCTGACGGCAGTTGCCACCAACTCGGCGGGGATCGGCCCAACGGTCCTCCTCACCTGGACGGCAGGCGCCAGCGCCAGCAGCTACAACGTCTACCGCGCAACAAAGAGCAATGGCGAGAACACCGCAACTGCCCTGGCAACGGGTGTTACAACCACGGCCTACTCCGATACGACCGTTTCGATCGGCACAAGCTACTACTATGAGGTTGCGGCAGTCGGCGCCAACGGTACATCGACACTGTCCAACGAGGCGAATGCAACCCCGAGTATCATTGGGACCGCCATCACCGATATCAACGGCAACTACACACTTGTGGAGGCCACGGGCGTTTCACTCTCAGTGAGTGTCGACGGCCCGGCACCGTACACGACGTCCACTACGCCCCCGACGACTACGCCGGAATATGAAGGCTCGGAGGTGACCGGTGTCGTGATTCCGGTTAATACGAGTACAAACGTCGGCGAGACGTATACACTGGACTTTACAACGTCCGACTTGTGCACTGCCAGTGCGCCCGTGACGTGTGCTCAGCCACTCATTCTCGCGCCGGCCGGTGAGTTCCCGTACGGGCTGCAGATGATATCTAGCCCGTACGATTATACAAACGTGTGCGACTTCTCCACCCTGTTCGGTTTGACCGCCGATCCGCCGGCTGCCCCGCCGCTTGGCATAGACCCGACCCTGTTCGTATGGAATTCGTCCGCGGAGTCGTACTCCACGACGCCCGCGAACCCGGCCGATACACTGCATGTCGGCGTCGGATACTGGGTCGACTTCCAGGCCGGCAGCAACTCACTCACCAATCCGACAGGCTTCTACCTGCACCGACAGGGCGTCGCCACTTCCACGGGGACCGCCTTCAATATCCCGCTGGTGGCCGGATGGAATATGATCGGCGATCCGTTCCCTCAGTCGGAACCACTTAACACATTCATGGTCCAGGTCGGGACGCAGGAGTATAACCTGACAAGCACCCAGAATAAGGTGGTGGCTCTCCCGTTCTTCACATGGCCGGCATACAATCCGGACTCTCCGAATTACGAGACGATAGATGGAACCGGCAGCCTCACTCCGTACTACGGCTACTGGGTGTACAGCTCGAAGAACGCGGTTCTTATCATCCCCGGAGGCGGCACCGCACCGAGTCCGCCATAATATCGATCCGCTTTGCCGGTCGTACGGACGAGCGTACACCGACACCGGACGGGCAGGATCGTGAGGAACCACGTCCGGGATGTTCATGATAATGGAGGCGCCGCTGCTCAGCCAGCGGCGCCTTATGTTTTTGTTTGCGCACCCTCCGTGGGCCGTATCGTTGCATTGCCGCGTATGCTTGTGATATACTGAGGGCCAGTGCCGGCGGGGTCGAGGATGGTTAATGCATGGCTTGTTTCATTGGACGGGAGATGAAGTGGTTGCGTTTGCGCGCGCGACCGTCGACATCTCGGTTGTCGCCTACGCCATCTACAAGTTTATGGTGCTCGCCAAGGGAACTCGGGCCTGGCAGATCATCAGCGGCCTCCTCGTCTTTCTCGTCATCCTCGCGCTTTCACACTGGGCGCAGTTAATCACGCTGGAATGGCTGCTTCAGCAGATGTTCCTGCTCGGGCCGGTTGCCATTGTCATCCTCTTCTATCCTGAGCTGCGGCACGCGCTGGAGGAAGTCGGGCGACTCGGCTTTTGGGGCCGAAACTTCGCGATTATTGACAAGGAAGACGTCACCCTGGTTGTTGGAGAATTGGTTCGGGCCGCTAACAGCCTTTCCGATAAGAAGATCGGCGCTCTGATTGTGCTGGAGCGAGAGACCGGCCTGACCGATATTATCGAGACCGGGACGACAGTCAATGCCGAGGTCAGCTCCGAGCTGCTTGGGACGCTTTTCTATCCCGGGTCGCCCCTCCATGACGGCGCCGTAATTATCCGGCGCGACCGCGTGGTAGCCGCGGGGTGTACACTCCCCCTCTCGGAAAGCCGCGAGATTGGCACAATGGTACATACCCGCCACAAAGCTGCGCTGGGCATGTCCGAACAGAGCGATGCGCTTGTGATCGTCGTGTCCGAGGAGCGCGGGATCGTCTCGGTGGCTTTTGGTGGAAAAATGGTGAGCGGGCTGCGTGATGACGCGCTCCGCGACCGCTTGATGCAGAGCTACATGGGAAAGGAACGGACCACTGTCAAGCGGCGGAGGTCCACAAACCGGCTGATTGGCACGCCGGGTCTTCCTCCCCTCAGCTCGTTTTCACCGTTCCGGCCGTCTCGTACCGCCGGAGCGGCCACGGACGGAAACGATCACTCCCCGGGAGCGCCGCGCCATCCTGCCGCGCATGACGGCGGCGAGAATGCGGAGCCCGGATTTGAACCGTCGACAACAGCCGGCGCAGGTTCGACCGTTCAGGCCGCTCGCATCACCGTCGGACCGATTGTTGACGAGGCGAACCCAAACGGCGCTGGGGCTCACTCAGACAACCCTCCGGCGCTCGATGGCGACGCCGCATCCGCGGACGTGAAGAATGAGGCGCCCGTGACATCGGGCGAAGGCGTGACCGCGATGCCGCTGGATCGGTAATACATGTTTGCTCGTTTACGTGAAAACCTGGGGTTGAAGATTCTGGCGACTGCGCTTTCGATCGTCTTACGCCTGTTTGTCGCCGCACAACAGAACCCGATTCAGACCCGGCAGGTTACCCTGACGGTCTCGCCGCGTTACCTGCCCGAGTATCTGCTACTGGCAAGCAAGTCCCTGACGACAACCGTAAGTCTCAGTGGCACAGTCGAGGATTTGAACCGGGCCCAGGAGTCCATTTCGGCTTCGGTCGACCTTCACAGTGCCCATCCCGGCGTTAACCCCGGTGTGCCGATTAGCGTTGACCTCGCGTCGACACACGGTGTAACGATCACCACGGTGCAGCCGCGCACAATCTCGGTTCAGGTGGTGGCCCGCGTGCACGCAAGGATGCCCATTGTGGTCGCCACGGCCGGTACATCCGCAATTGGATACGCGCCCCAGCGGCCATCCGTGGTCCCCTCCATGGCCACGGTGATTGGTGCAGCCGACCGCGTGGCCGAGGTTGCCCGGTTGGTTGTGAGGCCAGATGTCACCGGGGCTACCGATACGGTGGACGACGATTTCCCGATTTCGGCACTCGATGCGCAGGGGGCCGAAGTGTCCGACGTGCACGTTTCGCCCGACACGGCGCACGTTAAGATCGGAATCGTGCCAACCGCACAGACCAAGGAAGTATTTATCGTCCCAGAGGTTGCCGGATACCCTGCCGCGGGATACCTGATCGGGGCCGTAACCGTATCCCCGCGAATGGCTGTCTTGTCCGGCCGGATGGAGGCCCTCTCGACAATCGGCAGCATCGGAACCGACCCGATTGCCGTCGACGGCGCGACTGCCGACATCACACGCAATGTTCGCTGCTTGCCACCCGCCGGCACGTCGCTCGACTCGGGAACGACGGCAACGGTCCATATCGCGGTTCGGCCTGTCATCCAACCGCAGCCTCCGGCGCCCACACCCGGGCCGGGGCCGACTCCGCCCGCTACAGCGCCGGAGCGTTCGCAGTCCAGATTATGACCGATCGATGCAATTCATCCAGACCGTGAGCGGTCCGGCTACATGGACAGGCCACCGTTCGGGGCAAAGATGATGAAGCACTAGTCTTTTGCGTCGCCTAACACAATTCAGGAGCGTTTACCCAGTTCATGTCTGATAAACTTTTCGGCACCGACGGCGTTCGGGGCATTGCAAACAGCGAGCTTAGCCCGACCCTCGCTTTTAACCTCGGAGTCGCTGCAGCGCGGGTCCTCGGGCAGAGCCACGCGCCTGCATTCGTCATCGGGCGAGATACGCGCATTTCCGGAACGATGCTGGAGGCGGCCCTTTCGGCCGGGATCTGCTCCATGGGCGGCAAGGTCGTCAACCTCGGGGTGGTACCGACTCCGGCGGTCGCCCGAATTGCCCGAACGGGAGACTTCGATTCCGGAATTGTGATCTCCGCCAGCCACAACGCCTTCGCCGACAACGGGATCAAGTTTTTCGGCCACGACGGCTACAAGCTGGACGACGAGATTGAGGACCAGATCGCCGCCTGTGTCGCTCTGGCGGCGGGCCTGCGCGGCCCGTCCGGCGCCGCGATCGGCACAATCCGGCACGATCCCGGGCTGCGACACCTGTACTCGGATTACATACGCGACACGATGGGATCGGTTCGGCTCGACAATATGAAGGTGGTCCTCGACGCCGCGAATGGGGCGAACTGCGTCCTGGCGCCCGGTGTCTTCGCCGAGCTTGGCGCCGATATCGTGTCCATAAACTGCGCGCCGGACGGCGTCAATATCAACGCGCACTGCGGATCGCTCCACCCGCACCAGATGCTCGCGCGCACCGTGGCCGAGGGCGCGGACCTCGGAATGGCGTTCGACGGTGATGCCGATCGGGTCATGCTCTCCGACGAAAACGGACGGCTTGTCGACGGGGACCGGGTGATGCTTCTGGTCGGCAAGCACCTTGCTTCGCGGGAGAAGCTGCACGGGAGGACCGTGGTCGGGACGATTATGAGCAACATGGGCCTCGAAGTCGCGTTGCGCGAGAGCAGCGTCACGCTGATCCGAGCCGCTGTCGGCGACCGGTATGTCAGTGAGATCATGCGGCGCGAGGGATTCGTGCTTGGCGGCGAGAAGTCCGGACACGTGATTTTCGGCCACCTCTCAACGACCGGCGACGGCCTCCTGACCGCTCTCCAGGTCATCCGCGTGATGCGAGAGACCGGCCGGCCGCTGTCGGCGCTCGCGGACCAGATGCAGGAGTACCCGCAGGTGCTACTGGGAGTTCGAGTCACCGACCGCAACGGCTGGCGTGAGGACCCGGACATCCGGAAGGCCATCGCGGCCGCCGAAGCCGTCCTCTCCGGCTGCGGGCGCATCAACGTGCGGGCTTCCGGGACCGAAAAGCTGGTCCGCGTGATGACCGAGGGCCCCGACCACAAGGAGATCGACGCCATTGCCCGCGAGGTAGCCGCGCTGGTCGAGAAGAAGTTCGGCGCCGCAGCGGTGTCATAGGGCGTGCGACGTGCGGTCCACAACGATGAAGGTCGTCGTGGACGTCGATATCGAGTCCATTGGTGTCCCCGCCCGCTTCGACGCAGGCGGGGCAATCGTACGACAATTGGCACGGACACTAGCCAGACTACTCCGCCGATTGCTGCGCCAGCCAGGTGTCGAGGTCCGAGAGGCTTCCAAGGTCGGGCAGCTCCTCCCGCAAGTCGTTCATCTGTTCCAAGGAGAGCTTGTCCAACAGGGCGGTTGTTCCCTCCGGCAGTGTGCTGAAGCGCTGTTCGAGCAGGACGGATACCTTTCCCATAGCCTTCCCCATGGCCTTTCCTCTGGCCTCTCCTCTCGCCTCTCCTCTCGCCTCGGTCTCCTCCAGCAGCGCTTTCACTAGGCTGGATTCCAGCACCCAATCTTGCATTCCCCACACTCCTCTCATCAGCGTCAGTGTCGTCTCCCGGTCGTGGTTCATTCCTAATAAAGTGAACGTTAGCCACAGTACTCGCTGCGTAAGGTCCGGCTGATCTGCTTGCGTGCGGTCCCGAACTTCGCGCAGAACGTAGGGCAACTCTGCCATTGCAACCTTCGAGATGGCCGCGAGAGGCAGTAGGGCCACAGAGCCGCTCCCCAGCAGCACGTCGCAGGGGACCTCCCACACCGGCAGCACCTTGAAGCGGAAGTCCAGCGTATCGTCTTGCAACAAGCCGGTCATTTGTGGACCACGCGCCGCTGATCGAACTTATACCGCCCCATCGCGTTGTAATGAAACAGAGTCTTCGTTGTATCCGACTTGTAATTCGCCAGGAGTTCCGGATTCAACACGTAGTCCGGGTCTCTCACCTGTATGTACCGATCCGCCTGAACCGACGTCGACACCATCGTACCCCAACACAGAGGTGCGACCAGTCCAGATGGTGCGCAAGGTTTGCCTGACTGCGCCGGGCGGGTAATTGTCTCAACTGTGGTTAACCTGATTGAATGATTTGATGATTATAGGAACCTCCCGATCATGGATAGGCAGTTATCGCCGTTGCCGTCCAACCCTTGAACGGGCCAACCGTGTCCTGGGTGAACGCGCCGGTGGCGTCGACGACGTCCCAGATCGACGACGCGCCGCTGTTGTCCCAGAGGACCTGAGTATTGCCGTCAGGGCCATCGGCGATCGAGGTGGGGGTCCAGCCGGCGAAGGGGCCATAGGCGTTCTGCGTGAAGTTTCCGGTCGACGTGTTCAGGTTCCAAAGCGCCGCGGCCCCGCCGGCGGTCGTCCAGAGGACGTGGGTCGTGTTGGCGGCGTTGACGGAGACGTCGATGGGTGTCCAGCCGGCGAACGGACCGAAGGACTCCTGCGTGTAGGCTCCGGTGCCGTCGTTCAGGCTCCAGATCGACGCCGCTCCGCCCGAATTTACCCACAGGACGCGTGTCAGGCCGTCGGGACCGTCGGCGATCGTTTTCGTTCCCCACGCTGGGAAGGGGCCAAATGTGGCCTGTGTAATGGTGGGCGTTCCGGTGTAGTTCCAGATGGCCGCCGCGCCGCTGGTACTGGTCCAGAGCACATGCGTGGTATTGCTCGGGCTCACTGTCAGCGCGGTCGCGGTCCAGTCGGGATACGGGCCGAACGTGTTCTGGGTATACACTCCTGTCGAGGTGTTCACGATCCAGATCGCTGCGGCCCCGCCTGTGCTCACCCACAGCACCCGCGTCAGCCCATCCGGGCCGTCGGCAATGGCCGTGGGCGTCCAGCCGGCGTATGGGCCGTAGCTGTTCTGAGTATAGGAACCGGTCGACGGGTTGTAGTTCCAAAGCGACAGCGCGCCGCTGTTCGACCAGAGGATATGGACCAGGCCCGCCGTGGGCGTGGACGACGCCTCGTTCGACAGCGCCGACGTCCCGGCGGCGTCGACGGCCGCGACCTTGTAGAAATAGGTCGTGCCGTTTTTCAGGCCCGAGTTGGTGTACGTAGTTGAAGTGTCGCCGGTGGCGATCGCCGTTGTGCTTTCGGAGCCGGATGCCGTGCCACGATACACGTTGTACGAGGTTGCCCCCGTGCTGGCAGTCCAGGACAGAGTGATCTGCGCGTTGCCGGCAGTTGCCGTGAAGCCGGCGGGCGCGGGCGGCGCAGTCGAAGCCAGGGATAGGACAAATATGGTCCCGCCGCCATTGGCGCCTCCCATGGGGGTTACGCTGTATAAGTCACCGTTTGTGCCCGGGGTCAACGAAGCAGTCGGGAAGTATCCGTCGGCTCCGCCGGTAAAGGAATACACGCTTGTGAACGAGCCGGACCCTGTGAGCTGGAAGACCTGCCCAAATCCATGCAATCCGCCAAACTCGGTGGTGCCGTAGATATCGCCGTTGCTTCCCACCGCCAGTCCGCCACCGTTCAAGAAATCGCTTTCAGACAGGCTTGGGAAGGAGGCCAACGTGGTGAGCGTGCCTGTCGGGGTAAGTTGGAAGACCGTTCCGTAGCCATTGGCTCCGCCTTTCCCGGTTGTGCCGTAAAGGTTGCCATCCGAATCCAGAACCAGTGAAGTGTACGGCCCTCCTCCGTCGCTGCCGCCGGAGAACGAGTAGACAAGATGGTAGTCTCCGGTAATCGATATCTTGTAAACAGCGCCGGCTCCGTTGGCGCCGCCGTCCCCCGCCGTTCCGTACAAATCATTGTCAGGCCCCACAATAAGGCTGCCTTGCGGATCTGCGGCGTCGGGGTAACCGGCGAAGCTATAGAGGGTGGTCAATGTTCCCGACGGGGTGATCCTGAATATGGCGCCGTTTCCGTTATCACCGGCATCCGGGACAACGAAGTAGAAGTTTCCGTCCGGTCCGAGCGTGAGTCCCGAAGCCTGCGAGGAGTGCAGGGAGGAACAAATCGTGGTTAGTTCACTGGATGTCGTGATTTTGAAGATGGTGCCATATCCGGTTGGTCCATAGAAGTTCCCGTCGGTACCTTGCGCCAGGCTTGTGAGGGGTATTCCGCCGTCGCTTCCGCCGGAAAACGAGTAGAGCGTTTTCAGCGTGCCGCCCGGAGTGACCGTGTAGACACTGCCCAACCCGTTCGCACCGCCAAACGCGGTCGTTCCGTAGAAGCTTCCGTTCGTGCCGAGGACAGGGGCGCCGACGGGGGACTCGCCATCGCTGCCTCCCGCCAAGTCAGTAAGCGTAGTAAGAGCGCCGGACGGGGTCACCTTGTATAACGTGCCCTGCCAGGACGCGGTGCGCGACCCACCCAGTCCCAAAGCCCCGTAGAAGTTGCCGTCCGTGCCGAGTGTCAGGGCGGATGGCCCAAAGAGGAAATCTGGCTGGGGCGCCGCAAACGAGTACAGAGTGCTCGGTACCCCGGCCGGCGTTAGTTTGATAACGGTATCGGCATTATTGGCGCCGCCCGCACCGGCTGTTCCGTAATAGTTCCCGTCCGAACCTCTGGTCACTGTGGCCGGTAGGCTGCCCGGCTGTGTGGCGGCATAGAGGGTGGTGAGTTCGCCGGCGGACGTGATCGCAAAAAACGTGCCGTCGCCGTTTGTGCCGCCGTTGCTCGTGGTGCCGTAGAAGTTCCCGTTGGTACCCAGAGCGACAGGACCGGTGGGACTACCGCCGTCCGTCCCGCCTGTAAAGGGATGGAGCGTGGTAAAGGCCCCTTCTGGGGTCACTTCGAAGACGGTGCCGGCCCATCCATCGTTGAACTCATCATCTGTCGTCCCGTAAAAGTTTCCATCCGAACCCAGGACGAGGCTTCCGTTAGGGCTTTCACCATCGGTCCCGCCCCAGTTGGGGTCTTCCAGGGAATAGATATTCGTAAATACGCCGGTCGGAGTGATCTTGAAGAAGTTGCCGTCGCCATAATCGCCGCCATCCTGGGTCAGTCCATAGAAATCACCGTCGGTGCCCAGTGTCAGACTGCCGACAGGCCAGTTGCCGTCGCTTCCCCCCGTGAAGGAATAGAGCGTGGTTAATGTGCCAGTGGGCGTAATCTCGAAGATCGTGCCGTTTGAAAATGCGCCTCCCGCGTCGGTCATCCCGTAGTAGTTGCCGTTCGCGCCGAGGGTTAAGGCGCCCGAGGCACCACCGAAAGGTAGGTCGAATGAGTAGATAACCGTCTCGACACCGCTCGGGGTCATTTTGAATATAGTGCCGCCCCCGAACGTGCCCCCAGCGAACGTCGATCCGTAGAAATTGCCGTCGGGGCCCTCGGTGAGCAAGTACTGCGGATATGCGCCGTTGGGCGAGCCCGCAAACGAGAGCAAGGTGCTCACTGTCTGTGCGCGTGCTCCGGTTGCCGGAGAAAGGCACACGGCCAGCAAAACGATTAGCGTGAGCAGTTTCTTGAGAGAGATTGGTGTCTGCATAACTTCGCCTCCATTTGGTAGTATTGAGAAGATTGTCGAGATTGACGGATTGCTGAAACTCCCGTAACTGTTTGACGGCTCGGTGCGCGCGGATTTGCGCTATGAACCCTGTCCACGGATTGCGCAAGGATGAACGCGCCACTGGGCGCGCCGCTCGTGCGCGGAAGCATATATTGGTTTTTCGCCACGATTAAAATGCCGGGACGCCGGCGTAAGGGCGGCTGGCGGAGGAACGCGGGTCACCCATGGAACAGGAATACTGCTGTGGCGTATCCGACGGACGATTGGCGCCACGACATTGCCGTGGAGCGCTTTGCGCCGTCCGATAATAACACGGCTGATGGGAAGCTGTCAAGCGAGTATCGTAAAACACTAATGTGCGCGTGGCGGGAGCAAGTCCGCCCCGGATACGAGATGAAGACGCTCGGCTGGGTCAGCGGCGAGGACCTCAAGCTCCGGCGCGAATCCGCCCACGGCGAAGAGTAAATAGGTTGGCGTTGTCCGCCAGCGGGCCTCCGGAAGACCGGCGACTTTGGCTTGCAGGCGGCTGTAGTCGCTCAAACGGCAAATGCTGTCGGCGCGCCATTTGCATTCGCCGAACAGGAATCCCTCTGTGTCCAGCTCGGCAATGGTATCAATCTCGGTGCTTCCGTCACGACTCCAGTACCGCCCCATGCTTCGGACCGTCACGCCAAGGCGTTTCTTGGCAAAGCGACGGAGCCACTGCGCGCAAATGTCCTCGAAGACATGGCGCCCCATATAGTCTGAGAGATAAGGTAATACGCGATTGGCGAAGACCTCGTTTGGGTCGGTAAACTGCAAAGGGCTGGCGAGAGGCGCGACAAAGCGATACCAGAACGACAGGAACGGATCGGCGACACGGTAGAGCGCTCGCCGTTCGGATTGCTCGCCGAAGGGAAACTCCCGGCGAATCCAACCCAGATCCTGCACGGTGCGTAGATAGAATGACAGCGTACTGCGCTCGACGCCGATCATGCTCTGAATATTGCCCGCCTGTGTCTGGCCGGCGGCAATCGCGCCGAGCACGGCGTTATAAGGGGCTGGGTCGCGGATCTGTTCGCTGCCGAGCAGGAACCGGACCTCGTTCTCGAGCACGGCACGCGGCTGCATCAACAGCGTAACAATTTGGTCTGCCGGCGGCTTGCTCGTATCGACAAGCGCGTGGTATCTCGGCGTTCCGCCAAGTGCGCCGTACATGAGCAGAGTTTCCGCAATCCCGTAATGTGCGCTGCCGGAGTAGAACGCGGCCACATCATAATAAGGCAGCGGTTCCAGGCGAAAGACGCCGGCATTGAACCGTCCGAAGAGGGGCGCGCTTTCCTGGCCCAGCGCCGACATCGCCGACAATTGCGAACCACAAAGGATGACGAATAACGGCACGTGGACTCCCTCGCGATCCCACCAGGCCTGAAGGATGGAGGGAAGTTCACGAGTCTGTTCGACAAGATATGGAAACTCGTCGAGGATGAGGGCGAAGCGGCCTTCGGTCGGAGCACGCGATTTGGCCTGAAGGGCCACGAAACGAAGCAGAGCGTTCCAGGAGACCGCGATCTCCTCTTCGGTGACCCCTCCGTCATGCGATGGAAGGGAAGCGAGTAGCTCCCGCGCCAGCGTGGTGCGCTGCGCGGCGGCCGTGGTTTGTTCGGCGAGGGAATAACAGTGGGGGCGAGGGGCTTCGTCGCCGGTAACGCCTGCCGCAAAATAGCGCTGGAGCAGGTACGTCTTGCCGAGTCGACGACGGCCGTAGAGCAGCATCATCTGCCCGCCGTGGCCGTGGCGTGTCCATGCCCGGTCAAGAGCCTTGAGCTCGTCCGTGCGATTAAAGAATGGGTCCGGCTTGTAACTCGTCATTGCTGATCACCACCAATGCCTGGTGATCATTATACTTTGTCCAGTCATACTTTGTCCAGTCATACTTTGTCCGGTCGTACTTTGTCCAGTCGTACTTGACAAAACTATGAGGAACGCACTGCCGGGATCGTGAAGCGGTCAATCTTCCAGCCACGTGACCTCGACATCGGGCCACGAATCACTGAGGAGGCGGGTGAGCGCGTGCATGCCGGGGCGTTCGGTGGCCCCGTGGCCGGCGTCGACGATTGCGAGGCCGCGGGCGGTGGCCTCGATGAACTGGTGGTGGGGGACGTCGGCGGTCACGTACGCGTCGGCGCCCGCCGCAAGGGCATCGCCGAGCAACTCGGAGCCCGCGCCGCCGCAGACGGCGACTCGCCGGACAATGCGGGTTGGATCGATCTCATTGACACGCAGGGCGCTCGTGCCGGTACAGTCCAGTACCCTGGCCACGAAGGCGCAAAACTCGGAAAGCGTTTGCGGCGTAACGTCACCGATACGCGGCAGGGCTTGCAGGCCGAAGTCGCCAAGCGGGCGCATCTCGGACAGACCAACGAGGCCGGCCAGCGTATCGTTGATCCCACCATCGGCTCGATCCCAGTTCGTGTGCATCGCATAGAGGCCGGCGCCGGCGCGGATGAGCAGGGCGACCGACGCCGACACACCGCTGGTCTCGGGGGTGATCCGCTTGAGGGGGTGATAGATCAGCGGATGGTGCGTGATCACAAGGTCGATCCGGTCCTCCGCGGCGCGTCGCGCGACGGCAGGCGTGCAGTCCAGGCACACACCTATCCGTTCGATCGGCCGGCCCGCCTCTAGCGCAATCAGCAGGCCGACGGGGTCCCCGTCGAGGGCAATCGTTTCCGGCGCAAGGGCGCGCAATGTGTCCAATACGGCATCAAGTGAGGGCATGCGGGTATTATACCTCTGTCACCACATTGTGACGGATTTTGTGGCGAGGGCACGCCAGGTGTCCCTGTGTGCGTATGGAAGAAACAGAGGAGACCGCATTAATGAGACTACGATCCGCCGTGTCGGCCACCGTTTTCGGACTCGCCGGCCTCGTGCTGGCGCTCTCTGGCGGGCCGGCAAGGGCTCAGGCCAGCGATCCCGCGTACCAAACGCTGTCCGTCGGCAACGTTTACGTCGATCCGGCCCTGAAAAGCGTCGATCCGGCCCAGTTACAGGAGGCCGCGGCTCAGGGAAGTTCGACACCGCATACCACGGTCAAAATCGCCGTCTTGCGCCGCCTTCCTCAGCCCTACACCGACCGCGACGTTTACGCGCACATCCTCAGCCAGAACCTACACCTGGGCAACAACGCCCTCGTCGTCGTGGTTGCACGCCAGCCCGGGGAAGGCGCCACGATAGTTTCGCCGGTTCTGTCCGTTTCGCAGGAACAGAACCTGGTGCGGCAAACATGGCCGGAGATACGCAACAATCCGACCTTCGGGATATCGGATCTTGCGCAGAAGGCGGCGGGGCAAACGAACCAGAAGGAATACGGTTCGTCGGCGATTCTCTGGGGCGTATTCCTGGTGGTTGTACTGGTTGTAGCCGGGCTGCTGATCTCGGGCACGCGACGCAAAAAGCAGGAGATGGCGCAGTTACGCGGGCCGGTCGAGGCCCTCGAGGGCAATGTACTGTCCGGGATCGAGTACCTGGACAACTACATCGACGTCCTCCCGAAAAACAACCCGGATTCGGATCAGGTGCGCAAGTACCGGCAGTCCGCTTCGGCCAGGTTCGAGCAGGCGACGAAGATCATTCGCTCGGCCACGGAGTCGAGCGACCTTGGCCGTGCGCAAAGCCTTCTGGATCAAGCCCAGGCCGACGTCGAGCAAGCGAGACGCTACCTCGACCGGGCTACCGGCGGGACAGGTAACATTCCGGGCGACGACGGCATGCGCCCGCCTCCGCTCCCGACGGGCCAGGAGGCAGTTCAGTCCATCCCCACCGGCCAGCGGGGAGTCTCCTTCTTCTCCTCGCAGCCGGGGCCGCTCGGGTCACTGGTCCCGGTCACGATCACGGTCAATGGCGAGAGCCGCCAGGTACTGGCGACTCCCGACGAGGCCGACCAGTTGCGTCGCGGACAGATGCCGCAGGTGCGGTCGTTCCAGGTCGGCGGGCAGAGCGTTCCCTGGTACGCCTACAACCAGTATGACCCATATCAGGACTACTGGCGTTACCAGAACTCCGGCTGGGGCGGAATGGGCGGCGGGCTTGTGGCCGGCTTTATCGGCGCCGAGTTGCTCGATTCGCTGTTCGCACCGCGGGCGTACGGGATGTCGCCGTACGCATTCGCCACCGACGACGCATACTACCGCGGCTACTCCGACGGTGCGTTCCAGAATGATGGAATGTTCGGCGGCGGGGCCGGCTTCAACGACAACTCGAACGCCTGGGGCGACAACAGCGGAGGTGGCGGCGGCCCGGACTTCGGTGGGGGAGGCAGTGCCGACCAGTATGCCGACGCCGGCGGGGTCAGCTTTGACGATAACTCGAACGCCTGGGGCGACAGCGGCGGTGGCGCAGATTTTGGCGGCGGCTCGGACTTCGGGGGAGGGTCGGACTTTGGGGGAGGCTCTGACTTCGGCGGAGGCGGCGGCTGGTAAACCGGCCGCGCTCGACATCCCCGGGCTTGGCGTGCTGGCGTCGGGTGACCCGGCCTCGGAGCACACGGTCGTCTATCTCCACGGCTGGGGAGCGAGCAAAGAGCTGTGGTGGAATACGCTGGCGGGGATGGCCGGCGTGACGCGCGGCTACGCCCTCGACCTGCCGGGAACCGGCAACACACCGCAAGGCCCCGGACTGGAATCCATGGCACGAATGGTCGAATGGGCGCACGGCGCCTGCGGCCGGCTTGGGATTCGCCGCGCCGTTCTGGTGGGACACTCGCTCGGGGGAAACCTCGCCGTGCAGATGGCGCTCGACTACCCGGATTTCGCTGCCGGCGTCGTGCTTGTCGACGCTGCCCTCGATACGCCGGCACTTCCGATTCGGGTCCACTGGACGACTTCCCCACTCTATGGACTGCTCGCCATCCGTGCAATGAAGGTGGCGGTCGCACCCCTGGCCCACGCCGGAAAATACGTACCGCACAATCACCGCGGTGGGTTTTGGGGGCCGCTCGCGCGTCGCTCCACCCTTCTCGTCAGTGCCAACAAGAGCGACGCCGCGCTTCGCATGCAGACACAACTCCTCTGTGCGAATCCGATCACGACGGCCCGGATGCGATCGGTACAGGCGCCCATCATGATGGTTCACGGGGGGCTCGACGACGTGATCCCGGCTTCCACGGCGCGGAGATACGCCTCCGAGGTCGGTTGTCCCATCCACGTATTCCCGCGCTCGCACCATACCCCGATAGACCACGACCCGCCCGCCTTCATTGCCCTCCTGTCCGACTTCGTGTCGAATGCATGGACTTGACGGTTCACTTGCGCGCGGAAGCGGATGTGGTGTCTGTGCAGTGCGGCGGGAAGAAGCTGTGATACGGAGACTCGTCCAGAATGACATTCCCGACGACCGAGCCAGCGACGCAAAATGCCACAAGGACGGCAAGCCACGCGGCGGCAAGCTTCGCGCGAGCAATTCGCATGGTCGCGGCGGCGGCCGACGGGGACGTCCGCATCGACCACCCGGGACCGTCGGCCGGTCGAATGGCGGCGGCAATCCGGCGTGACACAGCACTGAACTCCATGGCGCGCTCGCGACATCGCGGACAACCATGGAGGTGGATCTGAACCAGCAGCCGCCGAACCACGGACAACTCGCCGTGGGCCAGCAGGAGAATATCCTGGTCTCGATTTGCGCAGATCATCTCTTTCCCCGCAGCCGGCCGGCTCCGGGTCCTTCCGTTTCGGACGGGTCCCGCGCCTCCTCGACGTGGTCGGGATGGGCCGTTGAAAGGCCGGCCGACACACAGGCGTGGGCTCGATAGAATTGGTACTTCACCGTATTCAAGTTTCGACCCAGCAACTGGGCGATTTCCGCGAGTGTCAATTCGTCGAAGTAGTAGTGTTCCACCACTTCGCGCTGGTTGGACGGCAGCAGCGCCAGCAGCGAACGCACGGTTTCGCGGAGCTCAGCGACAGCGTACGCGTCATGGGCGGGCGAGACCACTTCCTCGATTTCGCCGGCCCGGTCCGACCGATTCTGGCGAGACCTGGCTCGATGCAGGTCCACACATTTGTGCTCGGCAATCGCGAACAACCAGGCCTTGAACCGCGCGTGGCGGTTCCATTTCTTCAGGTTTTGCCAGACCGCCATCCACGCTTCCTGGGCCACGTCGTCGGCATCGACCGGGCCCACGCGGCGGGCAATGAAGCGCAAGAGGGCGGTTTCGTGGACGCGTTTCAGCGACTCGAAGGCGGCCTCGTTGCCGCCGGCGGCTGCCTTAACGAGCCTTTCCTCCTCGTCTGCCCCTTCCTGCCTGATACCGGCCAGGTGGAAAATGTTCAAGCGTTATCACCTGCGATACTCATCATGATCCTATGTCGCTTCAAACGCGGCAATGGTTGGACATGTCACCTGGCACGTGGAAACGACACTGGACGCAAGGATCGCCCCACCCTCTCGAATTACTCCCGTTCCAGCCCCGCTCGATAGGTCCGATAGTCGTCCTCGGTATCGATGTCGACCGCGCCTCCCGGAAATGGGACGCTGACCAGATCCTTCGCATGCGCCTGCAGGAGGCGCCTCGCCCCGAAACCGGCGTCGACAGCCGCCAGTTCGGGAAAGAACCGCCTCGCGAACAGGGCCGGCACGCCCACCGTGCCGGCATACGACGACGCCACGAGGCCGCTTCCCGTTCGCCAGTGGGCGTCGATCAGGCCGCAAAGCACCTCGTGGGTGACCATCGGCTGGTCGCAGAGCATCAGAATCGCGGCGTCGACCGCCGGCGAGATGCTCTCCACGGCCGCGATTCCGAGGCGAATCGATGACCCGATGCCGTCGCGCCAGGAGTCGTTCTGCACGATTGTGGCCGAAAGATCGGAGATAGTCGGCCGCACTGCGTCAGAATTGGCGCCGATCACGATCACAACGGGCCGAGATTCCCTGCCGGCCGCCATTGCGGCGCGGCGAAGCAAGGGCACTCCGTCGAGCCCCGTCAACAGTTGCTTCGGCCGCCTGATCCGGCTCGACCCTCCCGCGGCCAGCACAACGACGGCGGTGGTCATGACGCGCACCCGAGCGGTCCTCCCGGCCGGCCGCTCATCACGGAATGGATCTCGGAGACGATCGACAATGCGATCGCCTCGGGAGTCGTGGCGCCGATGTCGAGGCCGGCCGGCGTGTGTACGGCGGCAGTCAAGCGGTCCCACTCGGGTGGCGCACCTTCTCGCAGAGATTCCAGCAGGCGCGCCGAGCGATTCCGGGCGCCGAGCAGGCCGACATAGCCGGCATTTAACGGCAGTAGACCGCGCAATACATCCGTGTCGTGGCGCGCGTTATGAGTCATCACGACAACGGCAAGGTCTCGCACGCCCGTTGCGAACGGCTCCGGGAGCGCGGGCAAAAGGCCCTCGTAAGAGGTGGGAATCACCCGCGTCGCGTCCGGGAACCGCTCCTCATTCACATACACCTTCCGGATATCCGCTACCGCAACGGCCCATCCGAGATCGCGCGCCAGCCGGCACAGGATCACGGCGTCGTCCCCACCCCCGCAGATGAGAAGCATTTGCGGCGCCGCCAGTACGTTGATTGCGATGGTGAGGGAGCGCTCTTCGCCTGCGTACTCGCGCACGCATGCAACGGGCTGGGACCGTGCGGAATGGCGAGCAACCGCCAGAACGACGTCGGCGATCACGGCCGCGGTCTCAGCGTCGGTCCCCAACCTGCGCGCCTCGACCCGCCCGTCCGGCCACATCCACGCGCACGATCCGAGCCCGAAGCCGTCACTCGATTCACAGGCCGTGGCGAGGGCGACCGGTGAATGCCGCGTCGACCCGGCGGCCAGCCAGCGGCACAGATCCGGATCGACGGGCTCGACAACAATTCGAAGGACTCCGCCGCACCCCATCCCCAGGCCCATCAACGGATCGTCGGCGGCGCTCGTGTCGTACGTCAGGGAGACCGCGCGTCCCGTTCGAATGACGCCCCGAGCATGCTCGATGACATCGGCTTCCAGGCAGCCCGCGGTCACTCCACCCGCCGTTTGACCGGATCGAGTAACGAGCATGAGTGCCCCGGGGCGTCGATAGGAGGGGCCGTCAGCGACGGCGAGCGTGACGAGGGCTGCGGGCTCGGGGTTTGTCCGCAGTTCCGCCAGGAGTGCAGCAATCCGTTCGAGGTCTTTCATGATCACCCTCTGCAGGAAGCATTGCGTAAAGCCGGAATACGCGAGATTATAGCACACCCGCGCCCATGGGATAACGCGTTTACGGCAGCGTCGTCGATGTGGGCGCGGGGGAAGCTGCCGGCGCGGGTTCGCTTCCGGGTGCAGCAACGGGACACTGGCCGGAAGTCGACGTGCTGCCGGTGGCACCGGGCTGCGCCAAAGTCGCGGTAGCCGTTGACGGCGGCGACACCGGCGAGAGATGCACGTAAACCATGGAGTGCGGGTAATCGAGGGTCAACCTGACCCCCTCGAGGAGAGGATAACCGATCCGGCCGTCGAACTCGGTTTCGGCGGGCGCCTGGTCCGGATCGATGAAGACGGTCGGGATCGGGCCGCCGATCCTCGCGACGGGGTCGGCGCCGCCGGCCGAGCCCGCGGGTGGGTCGGCGGCGCGGCCAAGCGTGACCGTGTCGACACTGTACACGTCCGAATACGTCGCTCCGCTGATGGACTTCCGGCCCACCGTTCCGACCTTCTGATACGCACCGGCCAGATGGTTTGCATGGATAAAGGCCGGCAACAGCTCCATGGGGAACGACGAGCCGGTGTCGATCTCGATCGTGGCCGGGATCGCCCCAACAGCGCCGTCGACGATGGGGACGCGCAGCTTACCGAAGGTAATCGGCAGCGCGATGTCATCCGATTCGGGGCGGAATGCCCCGGGGGCGTAGGTGACAAGCTTGCGCCCGGGGAGATCGAGCTGCACGACGCCGGCGTTCAAGAGCGGCGCGCCGATGATGCCGTCGTAGGCATGGTCGATCGGTTCCACGACGCAGAACGGTCGCTTGAGGGTGAACCCCGCGATCCCAACCGTGTCGATGTCCGCCTGCCCGACCGGGACGTAACCGCCCGTGGGGCCCTTGACCTCGACCGTCCCGGTCCGGACGGCCAAGCCGAGCGCTTTGGCGACCGTATCCTTGAGTACGAGGATCTCACAGCCGGTGTCGATCAGCAGGCTGTACGGCCCCTTGCCGTCGATGGTGGCCTCGACGCAGTATTTGCCGTCGGCGGCAACAGTCAGTGCGGCCGTTTGTGCGACCGGCAGCGGGGTAGGAACAGCTTCGGGCGCGTTTGGGATTGCGGTCCCTGCACTTGAGGGCGGGGAAACCGTTCCCCCGGACGATCCTGACCCGGTCGCCGGCGCAGCCGGAGCCGGCCCTGCAGACTGTACGGCGGCAGGCAGTTGGTCCGTTGCCTGAGAGGTCACGGCCGGATCGGCGTGCCCCGCGGTCGAGACCACTGCCATCGCCCATCCCACCAGACAGAGAAGTCGTAGAAGTCGCCATCGTGGCATCTGCATATCCATGAGGCGATTATAGCACAGTCGCCCCCAGTACTTACGGAGTCGGGCAACTCGGATTTGTCTTGAACGGCAAATGTGGCACGATTGAGAGTATTGTGCGGCCGTTTGATTAATCTTGAAAACGCGCTTTTTCAAATCCAGGGTGGATTAATTGGGGTGAATTGGCCGACAACGGTGAATTTCGGGTTTTTGCGGTCCGGAGTCGGGTGAAACGGTACCGCCTGATGCCGGCAGGTCGGAACGACTTTGGGTTTGCCGCTATGTTTTGACTGTATTCCGTTGTAAAAGAGCAATTGTCTCGGCGGTCGGCCGCCGGCGGGCGTGTACGATGCCTGCGCCTGCGAGGTCATTATACCCAATTATGAGAACAAACGTTCCCAAGCGGACATTATTCCCTTTACGGATCTCGGCTGGCCGCAGAAGTCGTAAGCGATGCTGAAATCGACATGCCCGTCCAGGGCTCCTGACACCTGATACCTGACACCTGCTTTCAGGTATGTTTGGCAACGTAAAGGAGCACGCCGAAGATGACGATGGGGATCAGCGCCAGCA
>JBKQWH010000335.1:0-3652 GCA_052139635.1 Capsulimonadaceae bacterium | reverse complement strand
GTCCGGGCCGATGCCGATCGCCTGTGGCGACACCGTCGACGGGACCCTGACAGCAGCGTCGCCCACCTCGACCGCGGCCGACGAGTACACCTTCCCCGGCGAGGCCGGCTGGACGCCTCGACCGGCGCCTTCACCCGGAACTCGTTCGGCCTGTTCAGCACCTGGACCGCTACATCCGTGAGCGGATATCCGAATTCCGCAACACCCTCTGCGCTTGCGGGGAGGGCCGGGGAGGGGTCAAATTCGTCATGAATTGTGATGAAGATGGTGAAATGATGGGGATGATTAAGAACGTCCGCGGCTCCTCTGGTGGATATCCATGTGAACCGCTCCTTTAAGGAGCGAACCGGATTCTCCCGGATGATTTTGCCAAAACCATGGGATCGAGGAGGTATCGGATGCAAGCTTTCCGCTCGACACAGGGTCAGCCGCTTATCGGCAGTCTTCTTGACGCCCTCTTCCTGCTCCTCATGCTGGTCGTGCCGGCCCCGGCCCAGATCAGCGTTCTTACCCAGCACAACGACAACTTCCGCACCGGCTCGAACACGCAGGAGGCGATCCTGACCACGAGCAATGTCAACGAAAGCTCCTTCGGCAAGCTATTTACCGTGAACCTCGACGCCGGTGTGAACGGCCAGGTGCTCTATGTGCCCGGCCTCACAATCAAGGGCGTTGTGCACAACGTGATTTACGCCTACACAAGCGGCAACAGCAACAACTCACCGTCGAGTGTCTGGGCCTTCGACGCCGACAACGGAGGCCAACTGTGGCAGCACTCGTTCAGCGCCGGATCGGCGGAATGGACCACGTGCGCCCCGGTTATCGATCCGTCGACCGACACGATTTACGTGCTGACAAAGGACACCACCGACACCGGCAACACCAACTTGCGCGCGCTCGACATAACAACCGGGATCGAGAAGCCGGGGAGCCCCATCCTTGTCCAGGCGTCGGTGCCCGGCACGGGCGACGGCAGCGCCGGCGGAGTCGTTACGTTCAACACGGCCCAGGAGAACGACCGCCCGGGGCTCGTCTTTGTTAACGGCGACGTCTACATTGCCTTTGCGCACAACACCGACAGCTTTCCGTACCACGGCTGGGTGATGGGTTACCACTACGACGGAACCGCATTCACCCAGACCGCCGAGTTCTGCACGACACCCAACGGCGGGCTGGGAGGAGTCTGGCAGGCAGGACAGGGAATTGCCGCCGATTCGAGCGGGTACATCTACGTGGGGACCGGCAACGGCACATTCGACGTCAACACGGGCGGCATCGACTACGGGATGTCGTACGTCAAGCTTGCCACGCCGGGCCTGACCGTCGCCGACTACTTTTCTCCGTTCGACGAGCTTTCGTGGAGCAGCGAGGACGCCGATCTTGCCGGTGGCGGCATCGCCGGAATCGCGGGCACCGACCGGTTTTTCGCCGGCGCCAGCAAATTCGGCAGCGTGTTCCTGGTGGATACGTCGAATATGGGCGAGTACAATCCGACCACCGACGCTGTCCTCCAGCGCCTCGACAATGTCACCCAGCAGTTCTCGGTTGGCCAGAATCCGGCAACCTGGGACACCGGGACCGTCAAGTATGTCTACCTCTGGCCGAGCGGCAACAACCTGATGCAGTTCTACTACGACCCGAGCGTCGGGATGCTGAACCCGGCCGGTGTCTACAAGCAGGCCGGGCCCGACCAGGATGGCGGCGCTCTCGCTGTGAGCGCAAACGGCGGCGCGAACGGGATACTCTGGGCTCAGGGTTGGGACGGCGTCCTTTACGCGTTCAACGCGGTCGACGTGTCGATGGCCGATCTGTGGGACAGCGGCCAGAATGCATCGCGAGACGGGATTCCGGGCAGCCCCCATTTCTCGTTTCCCACGGTGGTCAACGGTAAAGTTTACGCCCCGGCCGGCAATACGATCGCCGTCTTCGGCCTGCTCCCGGCTGCGGTACCGGTGGGACTGGCCGCCAGTGCCGGCAACGGCAGCGTGAGTCTCACCTGGACCGCGTCCGTCAATGCGACTACCTACTGCATCTTTCGCGGGACGGCCTCGGGAAGCACGCCCGCCACTCCGATGGCAACGGGGATCGCGTCGACCGCCTACGTCGATACAGCGGTCAACAACGGCACAACCTACTTCTATACGGTGGCGGCGGTTGACGCCGCCGGAACGTCCGCCCCGTCCGCCGTGGCGGCCGCGGCTCCGTCGACCGCTCTGGCCGCCGAGGTCGCCATCGACGCCGGTGGGGTGGCTGCTGGAAACTATGTTGCGGACACGGATGACTCGGGAGGATCGGTTGGATCCGTGAGCACCAACCCGATCGTCACGACCGGCATCGTGAATGCCGCCCCGCAATCTGTTTACCAGACCCAGCGCTACGGCAACCTGACATACACGATTCCCGGCCTGCTGGCAGGCGCGGCTTACACGGTCCGCCTGCACTTTGCGGAGGTCTACTTCAGCACGGCCGGCAGCCGGACATTTGACGTGGCGATCAACGGCACGCAGGTCCTGACCGATTTCGATATTCTCGCGACCGCCGGCGGCGAATACATCGCGACCGTTCAGCAGTTCAAGGCGACGGACAGCGGAGCGGGAACGATACAAATCGCGTTCACCAGTGTCGTGAACAACGCCCAGGTGAACGGCATCGAGGTTATCCCGCCGGGACCGTCAGGCAGCGACCACGTCCTTTGGCGCAGTTCGAGCGGCGCGCTCTCGCTTTGGAATTACAATCCGTCGACAGGGGGCTATACACAGAACACCTTCGGGCCGTACCCTGGCTGGACCCCGGTCGCGGTTGCCGACGGCCCGGACGGCGGGACGCGGGTTCTGTGGTCCAATGCGGCCGGGGCCGCATCCGTCTGGAATGTGAACGGCATCGACGGGGACTTTACGCAGACCACGTACGGTCCCTTCGCCGGGTGGTCCGCACGGGCCGTCTCGGTGGCGCCCGGGAATAACGTAACCCACATCCTCTGGGTGACTTCCGGCGGGGCGGCCTCCCTGTGGAATGACAGCAGTTCGACCGGCGCGTACACGCAGAACAGCTACGGGCCGTTCGCCGGGTGGACTGCCACGGCTGTTGCCGACGGTCCGGACGGAATGACCCGCGTCGCCTGGGTCAACAGTGGCGCGGCGTCGATCTGGAGCCTGAACAGCGCCGCAGGGACATTCACGCAGAACTCGTTCGGGCCTTACAAAAACTGGACTGTGACCGGGGTATCGGTGAATGCGGCCAACGCGACGCACGTGTTGTGGACCAGTACCGGCGGCGCCGCGTCCCTGTGGGCCTTGAACACGGCGACCGGCGCGTACACCCAGAATGCCTATGGGCCCTACTCCGGCTGGAACGCGGTGGCTATCGCCGACGGTTCGGACGGCAACGCGCAGGTTCTCTGGAACGGTGCGGCTGCCGGCACATCGATCTGGGACCTGAACAACGGCGACGGTCTCTTTTCGCAGTTCACGTATGGCCAGTTTAGCGGCTGGACGGCAGCGGCGATCAGCGGGTATCCCTGACGGTGACGTCGGCTGGGCCGGCGGCGCCAGCATGTCCGCGCCGGAGCGAAGCGACAGGGGCGGACATTACGCCGCCCTCCGCTAGCCCGGATTATTCGTGTCCTATCGTGGGACAGGCGTCCCTGCCTGTC
>JBKQWH010000334.1:0-13827 GCA_052139635.1 Capsulimonadaceae bacterium | reverse complement strand
ACAGCGCGCCGGACATCGAGGAGACGCACTACGGATCAGGGGCCGTCGTCATTTCCGGTACGGGCATTTTCTCGATCACGACGCCATCGTCGATCACAACCACGGACCTGCAATTTGCGTCCGATATTCTCGCGCAATCCGCGGAGTCGGTCAACGCCTTTCAGAGCCGCGAGCCGGCATTCACCCCCGGCGACACCGGCGGCCCCACTCCGGCGTACTTCTGGCACTATCTGACCAGCACCTCGCCCCAGACAAACCCGGCCAACGTGGCCGCGTTTCCGCAGCCGGTGATCTACGGTTCCAGCATATATCTCATCGATCCGACGACGCCGACGCCGACCAACCCCACATCGGCGACGCCTACTGCCTACCAGTTCTATCTCGATCCGAGATACCCCGGGGCGACCAGTATCAATGCCTCCGGTAACGACGTTGCGATGAACTACGCCCCTGCGAGTTCCACTGCGACCTGGACCGGTTCGACTGCGCCCGCGAATGCCTGGCAGCCGACAATGACGCCTCCGAGCAACACGCCTTATCCGGTGTCCGCGCCGGTCATCCGTCCAATGAGCGACGGTCAGGCAACGCTGTATACGGAGGACCCCTCAGGAAACTTGTTCGGGCTGAATCTCAACCCCGGCACGACCACTTCGAGTATAGTCAATCAACTCTCCGCGACTACCCGAAGTTACCAGTATCCCTCGTCCAGTTCGGGAACTGTTCCGCCCGCGGTGCCGCCGGCCCCGTACCTGTTTGAGGACTGGCTGCTGGCTTCCCGGCCCGGCGGGGTCAACACCGGGCCGACAAGTCCCTCGGCTGACCTGTACATCTACAAGTTTGCCCCGAACGACGGAATAAACAACTCACCCTCCGGCGGCTCGGCAACCGGCACGTCGATCACGAATAATCAGAGCTACCTGGGGGGCTTGGGAGCGGACTACTACCCCTCTCCGCTGTCGACTATCGACGAGATGTCGACCGGCTCACCCGTGGCCGGGATCGTCCATGAAGACTGCAACAACATCATAGCCGGCTATCCCACGGACCGCGGGTTCTACACCATATTCCTCGGCGCCCGCGGCGAGCGGATCACACCAAGCAACAACGCTCCCGGAGCAGGGTCGCTGGTGCAGAACACGTATGTCACGAAGCTGGCAACGATGCGGGCGGGTCAGGCCAAGATCTCCACGGACGGAGTTGCGGATGTGTACTCCGTTTCGAGCGGCAAGAAGGTCCTGGCCGGCCAGGGGACGATGAGCACGGGATATGTCGAGCCGGGCCAGCTCGCCCTGCAAGTACTGTCCAATCCGGCAGGTTCGTTGCCCACGAATTCCCAGGACGGCTTGTTCGCGGACTACGACGCCGATATCGCGGCCAGCGAGTTTCAGACATTCTCTTCCTCCACTCCGATTACGGCCGTTCTGGACCGGCTGTTTGTCGGCTTCGGGAACTCCCTGTACGCGCAGCCGATGAGCCCGGGGACCACCGTATCACAGGTTTACCACTCGTACGTCTCCTCTCCCGTGATGGACAGCCAGGGCGATTTCTGCTACACCGACAACTTCGTGACGCCGTCGTCCGCGAATGGCGTCGGACTGGATAGCTCGGTGATGTGCGTGCACGATAGCTACCAATCCACGAACAACCGTATCGTCTGGAGATTCCGGCTTCCCACCGTGAACGACACGACCGCCGCCGATGCCGACGGCAACTCGTTCCCGACCGGCTTCTACTTTGTCGGCCCGCCGGTGCTCGACGGCTCCGGAAAGGTCTACGTGGCCGCCACGAACTACCTCAATCCGACCGTGTCATTGTCGGCGTCGACCACGCCGACGACTATGATCTTCTGCTTTGACACGTCGTCGCCGATTTATAGCACGTTCTCCGGCGTGACCGGCAGTTTGGCCGTCACGCAGCCGGCGATCAACCTGCAGCACGACGAGTACGGACTTGCGCCCTCCCAGATGACACAGAACAACACGAACGGGCAGGCTGGGAACTACACACTTGTTCAGAGCGGAACGGGAGACACGGCCAACACGAACCCGCAGGGGACGATCGTGAACAACACCATAACGTTCACGAACTTCGGCATGCCCAGCAGCCAGACCATTCCGGAGTTGTTTCCGATGTGGAGCGAGCCGGGCGGCTTCTACGTCGTTTCCTCGCAAACAGCGGGCGCCCAGTTCTTCCTTCAAACACACACGAACGTGAGCTGGTATACGGACTTCCAGACGGCGCCGAGTGGCACGAACAAGCCGGAAATGATATATGGACTGGCCGTTTCCGGCGACTATCTCTACTTCACGGATATCGCGACGAACCACCTGTACCGCCTGTATACGCGGCTGCTGCCCGCCGATCATCCGCACGGCCGGCCGAATCTGGCGACAGCAACAACACCATCCGGCAAGCCCGTCCTGCAAGACCTGGGCGTAATCGCGCCGGGCCCGCTGGCGAACCAGACGATCGGGCAAATTGCCATCAGCCCGGCAGCCATCCAGACTTACGCTCCGGCGAGCCTCGCTGCGCCGACGTCGACAGAACTCGAGCCCTATGAGACGCTGGGGCGCGTCTCCCCGAACGGTCCCATCACCATCAACAACGGCGTGGTCGCGGTAAGCGCCAATGCCGCCATCATTACGCCAACCAACGGCAATCCGGCCTTCACCGCTGGAGCCGGCGTCGCGGTGTATGACCCGCTGACGGCCCTGGTCACCGATTCCGGCGGCCTGACCGGTTTCGACTTCGACGGCGATGCGCTGTTCCACGTCACGTCAACCCGTTCCACGAACGCCGGCACCGGCAGGGTGGTCACCGCGCCGCTGAGCCATCCGAGTGCGGTTACCCAGCTTGGCCGGGACAATTTCCTGCTTGCCGATTCCGGCAACAATCGATGCGTCGAGGTAGACCGTGAGGGCAATGTCCTCTGGGAAGTCTCTCAGCTTGTGGACCCCAACAACTATACGGTGACCGGAGATCCGCTGACATTGAGCAATCCGACCTCGATCCAGGTCTGGCGCGACGTGAACAACGGCCTGCATTACTTGATCACCGATCAGGGCCACAATCGCATTGTCGATGTCACCGATACCTCGAACGGACATCAGATCGACTGGATCTTCCCGCCCAAGGAGTTGACCGCGTCCTCTCAGGTTGCGACCGGACCGGACACGCTGCGTGGCCGCGGCTATCAATTCTCCAGCGCCATCGTTTATCAGTGGCACGCCGGCAAGACCGTCACCAGCGCCGGACCCTACACGCCAAAGGCGGGCATCGCCGTCCTTTGCACAAACAAGTCCGTTGCGCCGCTTGTGTCTCCCGGCGTGCTCCAGCCGGCGCAGGACGACCTGAACGGCTCGTCGATCCTCCTGCTCACGGCGCCGATGGACGCCGTCGGTCCGATGGTGAACGGGATCATCCCACCGTCGACCACCATGCCGTCGTCGACCGTGGTCCAGGTTATCCCGCAGGTGACGCTTGTCGGCGGAGCCCTGGAAACTCTGCGGAACGCGGAGTATTTGAGCAGCTACCAGCCCGAACCGGGAATGCTCCTGACGGCAACTCCCGCTTACGACGGGCGTGAGGAGCTGTTGTACACCGACGTGGCTCCGACCGGCACCCCGTGGCAGACTGTACCGCTGCCCCATCCGCCCGTACTCGATCTTGATCCGGCCTGGAATCTGACGTTTAACGCGACGACGTCGACTACGTCGCCGGCCGTCCAGGAGTTTATCCCGTCGTTCTCGACCGTGAGTACATCGACGGCCGTTGCGCCCCCGGCGACGGCGACGGCGAACTGGCAGATGCTGCAGTCCGACTATGACGCATTGACCGCCTCGATCAGTGCCGGTTACAGCAGTTATGTGAGGTCTAACGAGTCTACTCCGCAGTTTTACGTCCCACTGGTGCCGTCCAGCGTCCAGCGGATATCGACGGGCGAGATCCCGGGCGGGGCATACTACGGGGACTATCTGATCACCAACTCGTATTCCGTGGGCAGCTCGCTACCCCCCGTTTTCGGAGGAGAAGCCTTTGTCGTTCGCGGCTACCTCACCGGGCCGACAGCGACGGCCGTGGAATCGGTCTACAACCGTACGTTCAGCCATCCTTCCATCGGAGCTGCGCTCAATCAGCCAAACTGCGCGGTGCTCGCGCAATAGCATTAGCGAATGGAAGCCACTATGACCATGACCAGAGAAATGTTAAATACCAGCGAGCAGAATTCTTGCAGTTGCATGCCGGCTCTTCCCCAATCCCGCCGGGATAGGATGAGGTTCCTCCGGACGCCGTCCGTCTGGTCCGGGAAGTTCCTTCGGCTTCGGCTGTCACCCGCCGGTGCGCTGCTCCGAGCCGCTGCTTCCACCCTGATGCTGGCCGCTGTGCTCGCGGCGCAGATTCCCGCGTCGGCGGCCGGTGGAGTAGAACCGTTCAACTGGACGGAGACGCCAACGGCGTACGACTGGCTGACCTTCCACCACGGCGGCGAGTTACCGAACGGGGTGACGGCCCTCGACGAAGCTCAGGTGCCGATGGCATGGGACGAGATGGCCGGAACTCCCTCCGGCGCCGCTCCCTACCAGCCGTCCGGCACTCCCCTGCCTCCCGCCTTGAACACGATGACCCAGATTCCGAGCTTCCTGCTTGGAAACGACAATAGCTATTACTATCCGGGCATCACGACGGCCAATCCGCCCAATGCCACCGGGCCGGCCCTTTACAATCACCTGCGCGACGGGGGAATCATTTCCTGGTCGGCCCCGTTCACCTATACACTCAGCAGCGGGGCCGGAATGAACGGGAGCACGCCCGTCGGTCCGACGAGCCAGACGCTCGACTCGACCGACCTGGGACTCGGGTTCTCCGACACCGGCACCTGGAACGCCCCAATATCGGGTGTCGGGACCGGCGCCGAGGGACTGACCTATATCGACACCCCCATCATATTTGACCAGCCCGCGTCCGCAACGGCGATCTGGTCGTTCGTCAGCAATGCGACGGGGCTCTATTCGTTCTTCATCAGCATTCCGGCCGTGCCGAACGACGGCAGTCAAACGCGCATCGGCGACGCCGAGTACACGATCACGGACATTCCGTATGGCACGGGGGCCGCGATTACCCTCGCCACCGTTCGAGTCAGCCAGACGCAGGTGAATGCGACGGAGTATCTCGCCGGGCCCTTCAACATCAACGATTCTGACATTGTCAACGTAACTCTCGACAACACGACTCTGGAGTCCGGGGCGTCGTCGAACGCCGTTGTCGTGGCCGACAGCGTGACCATGGAACAGATTTCGGGCACTTTCGTCTCCGGCAGCGCGGCCGTTATCAACGCCACCGACTATCCGGAAATCGGCGGCGTTTCACCGTCCCCCAATGAGACGGTTACCAACCCCGCCTCATACTGGGGAATCACGGGCCTGACAGTCAACGAGGCCAGTACTGGGACGACGGATACGGGTTCCCCATTTATCGGCGCCACCACGAGTAACGCTTCAACGACTGGAAACGTAGTGAGCATCCCTCATGAAGTACGTCAGTTGGTGTACTTCGGCGGAACCGAGGCCGGAACGGGTGTCGTCTACTGCGTCGACGGATTCCGTGGCGGTGTTGTCTGGCGCTACCAGTGCCCGACCTACGACGTCATCGCCATCAGTTGCGGCGCCTCGACCGGGACCGGCACATGGGTGCCGGATACCGATTTCAGCGGAGGCTCTACGACGACGACGACCGCCACAATCACAACAGCCGGTGTGCCGGCCCCTGCGCCGCAGTGGGTCTCCGGGGGCGTCTCGTATGGGATCTATCTGAACAGCCGTATCGGCAACTCTACCTACACCATTCCGGGCCTCACGCCCGGGGCCACCTATGTCGTGCGGCTTCACTTTTGCGAAACCGGTGGAGTGACCGCTCCGGGGCAGCGGACCTTCAACGTCGCGATCAACGGCTTGCAGGTGCTGTCCTCATTCGATATCTACAACACAGCCGGCGGTGCGGATATTGCCAACGTGCAGCAATTCACAACCACGGCGAGCAGCCTGGGGCAGATCGTTATCGCGCTGACCGGCGTCATCTCCACCCCATCGATCAGCGGTATCGAGGTTGGCATTCCGAACGCCGTCAACACCACGCCCGTGGTCGCGCGGATCAAGGTAGTGACGGACCCGGCGCTGCCAACGACGAGTGTCCAGAAACTCGTGGTCATGTTCGCGGACAATAATGGCTGGGCCTACTGCCTCGACGCGATCGGAACCGGCGCGCTGCCAATCGGCGTAACCGCGTGGCCCGGCGCAAACACTGCTGCGCTGGGACAGCCACTCGACACCGTACCCGGGAATTGTAATCGAACGGACGGGCAGGCCGCACCGACAGCTCTGCCGCCCAGCGAGTTGATTGGCTGGCGCGAGGTGGGAGTCACCAATACTTACTGGATCTATCGGCCCAATCCCAATTCCAATAGCACGGTCGCCTCAAATCTCGCCGGCGCGCCGACCAACGGGACTGACGCCGGTGGCAATCCGGACACGTGGAACACCGATGCGGCCGGAGGCACGACCGGAATCCCGTGCCCGACGGCCGTTGACGCGGCGCCGCCGCCTCCTTCCACGGCGCTTCCCACATATTCCTCCGTTACGGTGGTTCCCGGCACCGGCCCGACTCCGACATCTCCGGCGACGCCGGCCACGTTTACGTGGAACGTCCCCTTTACCGCCGCCAACATGCCGGCCGGCCTGTACACGGTGTCCGCGCACATCCCCGGACCTCCGGTTCCCAACGGACCCCCGGCTGAAGTTCGCTCGAATCAGGCGCAGTACACCGTCACTGTCAACGGCACGGCGACCAGTTCAACGCCCTATGTAATCGATCAAACCTCAGTGAATGACGGATACATACTCCTGACCACATTCACGCTCCCAACCGCCGGGCCTTTGACCGTGATCGTTACGTTGACTAACGTATACCCGACCACGACTCCTCCCGCGGGAGCCGTTGTCGTGGCCGACGCGATCGAAGTCAACCACCCGTACGATCCGACGACCGACATGCCGATACCCAATGCCTTCAACATGGCGTCTCCCGCTCTCTTCGTCGAGCCGGGAACGACTCCCACGTCGGGGACCTGGACAGGATCGGGGCCGGGCTCCAACGGAGACACGGTTGGGAACGCATACCTGTATCTCACCAACAGCAACGGCACGCTTTACAGCCTCAACCCGACCGGCATTGGCGCCGACCAGGACATCGAGTACAACAGCGTCTATATCGGCACCGAAACGTCGCCGAGCGATGGAAACCAGTACCCGATTCCCACCGCGCAGACAAACTGGTGGTACACTCTCAACGAGATTTCACCGACCGCGACCATCACCTCGGCGCCGTCGATCCTCGTGGAGAACGTCACAAACGCCACAACATTGCCGTTAACGACGCCGCCGGCGCCGATTCCGCACCGCATTTTCTTCGCGACGTCGCACGAGATCGACAACGTGCAGAGCGCCGGCCGCGTGTACGCGATCGATTCGACAGGACCCGTCGATCCGACCGGTGCAGCCCTGGCGCCCGTGACCAGCGCGCTGGTCCCCAATTACAATATCCTCGCGCGGCCGGTCTGGTCGTTCCCCGATGTCTACGGCAGTCCGACCGCGGCGGGAACGAACAACCCGAATCCGAAGGGTTCGAGCACTTACACCAGCGAGAACGGCTCGAATGCCGTCCGTCCGGCCCTCGGCGATATCACCGGCTCGCCCGTACCGTTCTACAATGCGGACGCAAATGGTGGGGCCGGCGAGGTGCGGATCTATTTCCTGGCGGACGATGGGTTGATCGACCAGACCACCGTTCCCGTTCGTGCGCCGTCCGGCACCACCGGACGCCTTTGGTCCATCGCCGACCCCAGTGTCACAACGCTGACGACAACACACGTGCAGGGCTGGTGGGCATACCCCACCGCCAACGATCCGAACGACGAGACCAAGGACACGGTTGCCGAACCCCAGCCCTCGATTGGGGCCTTCGTCAACATGACCCCCGCCATCGGCGTCGTCGACTACCCCTCGGCCATAATCCAGTATGTCGGCGCCACGGCGACGACGGCGGGCACGCCCCAGGAGTGGACGCACTCCGACGCCATCAACACCGATGTCAAGGGTGCGAACGTGCCGATGCTGTACTTCGGCTGTGCCGGTAACTCCGATATGGGGTTCTATGCGATCGATCTCGACGGCGGCGCGACGGGGAACGTCGACGATACCGCGAACGCAGGCGATGTGGACGATATATCTCGTTTCATTTACCGATTGGAGTCGCCAAACGGATATCCCTGGATGGCTCCTCCCGTGCTCGTCGTCAATCCGGACTTCGGCCCGAGGACCGGGGCGGCGACCGGTTACGGCGGCGTTGTCTACGCCACGGGTGGGACCTTCCTGGATCAAATCGAAGCGACTCCGGTCACGAACCAGAATCCGAACGAAAACGGGCCCCTGGTGTCGCTGGACAAGCAGATTGACGGGTTTGGCGCCCTCTCCACGCCGGCCATCGCCGCGGCCGATGTCACGGACCTCGAGACCGGATATCCCGGCACCGAGGGTATCACGCCCGCGCAGTTGTCGGATTGGATCTACGCTCCGAACCCGCTGTCGGGCGTCTTCACCGGAATCACGTCCGGCGATCAGGGCAACACCGGCGTTACCACGTCCATTCAGAACCAGATGCCCGTCAACACAGTGCCGCCGATGCTCACGCTGACCTTGCCGATACATACGTACATTTTCGACGGCTCTACGGCCCACCAGTACACGTCGACAAATATGGGCAACGCAATGCCGATGAACGGCACGGCGGCCACGACATACTTTGACTGGGGCCAGCCCATCTACGTTCGGTTTACGAATGTGGTGCCGGGAACCCAGGGAGATACGGCCGGTAACCCGTATCGCATGTACGATCCGAGCGGTGAGCTTCCAACCGGGGATTACCTCACGGCGGCCGGTGCGGTAACGAATTACCAGCCCGGAATGTACAATCCGACCGGGGCTAACCAGTCAAACAGCTATCAGTTGTCGGGGCCGGCGCCGACCATGCAGTACTCGACCGCAAATCCGGTGGCCACGGCGATTTCGTCGCAGCAATTCACCGGGTTCTTTGTACGATCCGGTGTGGATACGCCGGGCGCACTGGGAGTTGGCGGTTATGCCAACAGCGATGATAACACGAATCCGAGCCAGCAGTTGGCCGACATTAACGGGGGTTTTTATGGGTTTGCTACCACGATTGTGCTCGGAAGCCAGTCGACGCCGGGCACGTACCGGCGAATTGTCGGGGCCAAACAGACTGCCTTGATATTCGCGCCGGTCGACAACGGCGCTTCGGCCGGCACGCACGTTGGGTACGCGGAAATCGTCGACTCGCTCACGCAGGGGCAAACCTATCAGTACACGAATTCCTCGAACGTTCTCACCGTTGGCCAGACAATCCCGTCCCCATCTCCAACCTTCGGGATCGCCAATCCCATCGCGATCGTTGGTGGAAACCAGGTGACTGGGGACATTCTCCAGGGATTGGGCTTTATCATCACTCCCACTGCACCGTTCAATTCCAATGGTGCGCAAACCTTGACCACCCTGCCGAACGGCTCGGCCGAGAATCCCACCACTCAAACGTACGATTCGGCGGATAACGGCAATTACATTGTCGCCGCGTCCTCGGTTCCCAAGGCCGGGTACAGCCTCGTCAACCCGATCACGGCGCCGAACTTCGTGGAGACCTACCAGCCGATTTATGCCGCCGTCGCCCCGGTCGTCGACAACTCGAACGGGAACAACCTCGTCCCCACCGCGCCCGCAACTGTCCTCAGCGGTCAGTACGCGTTCGGATTGGCGGATCGGAGCCAGTTGGGAACGGGGATCGCCCAGCCGGCGCAGGCACTCCAGGTCAGCCTTGCGGATGCCTCACAGCTCTATCCCGGTGTCGACCCTGCCACCACGACACAGCCGCCCACCAGTGTCGCGGCTCTCGGTACCGTTCAGGGGCAGCCCGCGCACTGGTATGGCAGCGCTGTAAACTGGGTCGTCAATCCCTTGCCATGGGAGACGCCGCCGACATCGTTCGACGTGGCGGCCAATACCAGCGCCGATTATCCGGACATCGCGGGCTTACACGTGAGCTGCCTCGTGCATCTGAATCCCGGCTGGGGGTCCGGCACGACCACCACGACGACGCTCGGGGATAGCGGCCCGATCACAAACGGCAGCGTGGCGGAACTGGACGGGGCCTATTACAATGCCGGGACCGGGAACGTCGACTACTACGCGGACACACTGGAAGTGGACTTGAATGTGCCGCAGTACCAGCCGGCGAACATGAATAACACCGCGACGATTACGAACGCCGCGGGAGGTACCGAGTACCCCAACGTCAGCGATGGCTATGTTGCCGTCGAGCGGGTCTACGTCCCGGCAACCCAGGCGACCGGCACCACCACCAGTTCCTGGCAGCTCGGGGAAGCGTACCGCGATTTCTACATCGTGGCCGGAGTTCCCGCACGGCCCAGCGTCAAGGACCTTACGGCTTCGGCCAATATGGGTGCGGTTCCGAGCGGGTATGGGAGTATGCCGGCAGCGCCGGCGACCTTCAACCCGTTCCAGGCGCCGTCGGTTCCGTTCGCGTCGTACTTCCAGCCGATCGAGTTGGAGAACGACGGCAACGTGAACCTGTTGGACGTGCGCCTGGATCAGTTAATGGAGTATACGAGCCAGGGATCGACGTATCCGCTTCTGCTGACATCGAACGACCTGGACAACTCGCTTCGGAACCCGTTGACGGCCGCGCCGGTCTCTGCTCTCCCGTCCGTTGTCAACGGCTCGGTCAACGACCTGGCGTCCTCGCTCGATCCGGGCGTTTCCGGATTCAATATCAACAACTTCACACCGCCGGCCCCGGCAAACGGGGTGACGTACTTCGCCAACCTGATGGGCCTGACGTCGTATGGACCGACGTTCCACAAGCCGAGGGTGGGATCGACGACGCCCGCGGCACTGACGGTGCCGGATTACGATCCCGCGAACGGAGCGTCGATACCGGCCGCTGGCCCCTATGCGGGCGGATACCCCGGGGGACCCAACCACACGTCCGATGTCTATGTCGGCATGGCGATCCCGCTCGGCACACCGGCCGGAACCTACAACGCGACCGTCCGGATGTTCGACGACGACCAGGAGAACTACCTGGGCGGCACGTCCTTCATGGATGGGCTTGGTTACGGTGGCGGCATTGCCGACGGGGCGTCCGGGGATATCCTGGACCTGACAAACGACCTGTCTCCGACCTTCCTGGGCGGCGATCCCGGGCTGGATTCGGTCCATCCGACCAATCAGGCGCTCATCCGGCAGCCGCTCACCGATCCCGGCACGCAGGTAAGTGTGAAAGTGATCGAGGACCAGTTGACGGACGCAACCGGAACGTCGACCGGAATCCTGCCGATGATGCCGGTGACAACCACACCGACCAACAACCTGTCGCCGGCCGCCATGCGTGACTTCTTCTGGCAGGATTCGGGATCGGCGGGTGGGTCCGGCTTCAACCTCGGACACGAGGGCGACGTAGATCTGCTCTGGGTCAACGATCAGGCGACCAATGCGACCAATGCACTGACCGCGTCCCTGCTGGAATTCTCGCCCGGCTCGGGCTATACGCCGTACGGCGGCGGTGACTGGTGGGAGCAGCCCATCGCGGGATCGAGCTTGATCACGACGCCCCCCGATGTCGTGAATGGCAAGAACTCCTCGGTGACCATCGCGCAGGACCAGGAGATCTACGACCCGAACAACGACATATTCGGTTCCGATGGGTCGGCGTATGCGTTCTTTTTGAACCAGTCCACTTACGCCGGCGGCGCCAACTCGACCACATTGTGGTGCGCAAAGGTAAACGTATCCGCCGGTACACTTTCCCTGGGAACGCCGTCCAACGTGACTCCGGATGTCCAGTCCTCCACGGCCGGCGTCTCCGGATCGGCGGCCTACAGCGGCATGCACGGCGTTCGCGGCCTCAAGTACGTCGTAACGGCATCCGGCGGCATCAATTACCTGCAAGACCCCGGCCCGGGCTCGCACGGCGGGCAGGCGATCACCAACAACCTGTGGGCCTTCTGGACGTCCGGCGGCCAGGGGCACTCGGCCATCTACTTTGCCGGCACGGACACGGCTGCCTTCGGGACGCTCACCCCCGTGCCGTTTAGCAGTGCCGCCGCGCTCCCCATTCCCGCCGGAATTACGCAGGTTTCGAATCCGTCGCCTGTGCTGGTTCTCGCTCCGGACACGCGAGCCAGCGCCGCCACAACCGGCCCGAATGTGAACTATCCGCCGGCGGTCGACAACACGGGCAGCGGAGGACAGGTTGTCTATCCGACCGTTCCGATGATCGAGGTGACCTATTCCGGCGTCGACCCCGACGGGCATTCGAATATCTATGTGAGCCGCTATCGGCCGTATATCGTGACTCCGGCGACAGGGACCGCCCCGGCAACGATTGGGCTTGCCCCGGTTCCATATGCTCAGACGCCCGAGTTGCTTGCCTTTAACTCCGCCACCGGCTGGTGGCAGGGACGGGATGTCGGCTGGGCTCGAACCTGGACCGCCGCAACGTCGACTGTCGCGTTCCCGTGGAACTCGTTCCGGGTTCAGGTGGCCGGAGCGGATGTTCTCAATACCAATCCCGGCGCGCCGCCGCCTTCCTACGAGAAATCGAACGGCCTGTGGGTGTTCACCAACAACAGCGCCGTCGTGTATGTCGACGCCGTACACGGCCGCATCCGGTTCCAGAACGTACCCACGGTGACCAGTACATCCGCCGTCATCGCCTTCGCGGCGCCGATGGCCCGCCGGATCACGATGGGCAATATCGACACGCAGCCGGTCTCCTTCGTCGACACTGCCTTCGCGCCCAACCCGGACTACCCCGATCAGACGCAGCTCAACCGCGAGTGGTTTATCTGGCGTCGACTCGCCCCGATGACAAATGGCACGGTGAGCGGATCGCAGTTGTACTTCGACACGCAGCGGCTGACCGTGCCGATCTACACCCAGCCCGGAGGAACCGCCAGCGCAGCACAGCAGGGGTCGATTGCGGTGTACGATGACAGCGGCGCGGCGCCCGTTGAGATTTACTCCTCGGGGAGCCCGTCTCCCAGCGGAGTTTACGTGGACCCGGTGCGCGGGCGGTTGGAGTTCCCGGCGACCTATCCGCCTGCCGTTACGAGCTTGTTCAGCACTTCGGGGCCGATGAGTCCGGAAGGGCATCAGATCACGGTCGAGTATACGCCGGCGGGAACGGCCGGGACGAATTATACGACCGACTTCGTGCGCTGGATGGACGAGCCACGGCACACCACCATTGCGCCGGGGGTCCCCGGACCGGGAACGTCCGTCCTCCTCGCCGGAGACAGCGGGGTGATCACCGACCCGGTGGCAAACCCGAAGCTGGCGAATGTTCCCGGCACGGGGCCAGGGCCCAATCCCGTATTCTCGGTTGTCCCTGCCGGCTGCGGCGCCGAGACGGCCATTCCGGACAGCAACCCGGTCAACGAGAGCATGCCCGACGCGTTCCTCGACCCGCTTGCGTACGCCGACATCGCCGAAGGCGCCCGGAGCCTGACGACCCCGGGAACCCCGTCATCGTCAGACATACCGCAGCCCCACAACGTCTGGCTCTTCTGGTCCAGCACGCGCAATGCGGTACCGGCGCCGTCGACAGCAACCAACTACTCCGACCTCTTCTACGAGGTCCTCAACCCGAACTTCTCAGCGCAGTAAACGCCGCGCCGTCCGCCCG
>JBKQWH010000333.1:0-6040 GCA_052139635.1 Capsulimonadaceae bacterium | reverse complement strand
GACAGTCGAATAGGTGCTGGGCGGAGTGGCGAGATAGAACATGCGGTTGCCACCCGTGCCCTGGGTCTCGTCGAACTTATCGAGCCGCTCCTTGAGCCAGCCGAAGCCGTGCCGGCTGTCGAAGTCGGCCCGATGGAAGACGATGCGATGAGCGAAGCGAGACCATGCGCGTGACGATTCCCGCCACAGGTCGGGGGCGAACTCCTCTAAGGAGTGCTTGACCTCGTCGCGAAAGGAAATATCCGAGAACTCCCGCCGCGCAAACCCGATTATCTTCACGTTCTCAGGCATCAGGCCCTGCGCGTCAATGGAGAAGAGCGCGGGAATGAGCTTGCGGTGGGTCAGATCGCCGGTGGCGCCGAATATGACGATGTTGCACGGCGGCAGCGGCCGCTCGATCGGTGGCGCCTTCTCACCCGGCGCACCCGTGCTTTGATTGGTTGCCATGACAGCCCCTTTTCTGAAAACACGCTAGGATTATGACCGGAATGCAGCGGCCGCTTTCGACGCGGAGTCGCCGGGCTGTATCTGGTCGGCCGTGCTGGTCGACGTGCCTGTGTGAGGGGTCGACGTTCCGGACCCGGTGGCTTCGGACACGTGGACGGCATGGCCTCCGAACTCGGCCCGGAGCGATGCGATCACCTTCGCGGCAAAGCTTTCCGCCTCGCGGGAATGAAACCGCTCGTAGAGCGACGCCGTGATGACCGGCGCCGGCACGTTATGGTCGATGGCCTCCTGGATTGTCCAGCGCCCCTCACCGGAATCCTCGACATAGCCGCGGACGTGTTCCAGGTTGGAGTCGTCCTTAAATGCCATTACCAGAAGATCGAGCAGCCACGAGCGAACCACGCTGCCATACCGCCAGGCTCCGGCGATCGCGGTCAGGTCGAGCTTGTACTCGCTGGCGTGCAGGATGTCGAAGCCCTCGCCAAAGGACTGCAGCATGCCGTACTCGATGCCGTTGTGAACCATTTTCACGTAATGCCCGGAGCCGGAAGCGCCCGTGTACACGTAGCCGTTTTCCGGGGCCAGGGTCTTGAAGATCGGCTCGGCCGCCCGTACAGCAACCTCCGGGCCGCCCATCATCAGGCAGTAACCCTCCTTCAGCCCCCAGATGCCGCCGGAGGTTCCGCAGTCGATAAAATGAAGGCCCAGTTCTTCCAGTTCCCGTCCGCGGCGCACGGAGTCCTTGAAGTAGGAGTTGCCTCCATCGATGATGATGTCTCCCGGCGTCAATCGCGGACATAGCCCCGCAATCGTGTCGTCGACGGGCTGGCCCTGCGGCACCATAATCCAGAAGACCTTCGTCTCCTGAGTGAACGCAGCAACGGCCTCTTCGAGCGTACTCACACCGTGGCCCCCACGCCGTTCGACCTCCACCAGCTTCTCCGGCGCCGTATCGTATCCAAAAACGGTATGGCCGCCCTGTGTCAGGCGTTCGAGCATATTCATGCCCATGCGGCCCAGACCGATGATCGCGATTTGCATTGCCCCCCCTGTCTATCTTAGCGTACTCGATGATCCTGAAGTTTAAGCGGCGCCCTTGCCCGACGCGCGCTTGCCAACGACTAGCTTAACACAAAGTACCGCGGATTCGATCCACCCTGCACAACAGGCAGCGCTGGTTTTCATCCTGCATCGACGTTGAAGCGGCTTTCGTTAACAACGAAGTCGTGTCGCGCGGCCCTTTACCGCACAATGCTACCACTGACCCACGAAAACTCTCTGTCGCAGGCAGTCTTATAGACGAGAACGAAGCGTTCACTAGAGGTGCACAAGATGGCGGTAAGCAGTTATTAGGCTTATCCACCGCGCAGAGAGAGGTGGACGCGAGGCATTTGGACGCGAGCTTTCGTCTATTGCGTAATCTTATCTGCGCGACGACCCGCCGAATGGCCGAATTCCGCCGCACGGCAACTTCCGCTGTCATTTACGGTCTAATAGAGGGAACATTTCATCCGAAGAAAGGAACCTTGAATGACAGCGCCGGCGTACCTCTCGAATCCTCCACGCAGGGTCCGATGGACCCGCGGGATAATCACGCGTGTTATCGTCTACGTGCTGATCCTGGTTCCGGGCGGAATCGTCATCGCTTCCGAATACCATGCGGGGGAAGTCACCCGGCAGTTTTTCAGGACAGGCCGCCTCACGACGGCACGAGTTATCGCAAGGCGTGCGGTCGGGAGTAAATCGGTCTACTACGTGGACGTCGTCTACAAAGCCGCCGCGGCGTCCGAGTCTACCACGATCGAGACCGACATTAACACCTTCGACACGTGCCGTCGAGGGACGTCGAAAATGATCACATACCTGCCCAAACAGCCTCGCCTGGCTCGATTTGGACGTGTTACCGCCGCGGCTACGACTTCCGCCGACCGTCAAGTCGTAACCTCGACCGTGGTAGTGCTGCTGCTGCTTAGTCTCCTGGAGGTCCTGCTCTGGCGCGAATATCGGCTGGTTCGTACCGGGATCGTTGTTGCAGCCACCGTGAAAAGCGTGCGGGAAGACCCCGTCCGGGGAGGCTGGCAGCACACCATTCTCTATTCGTTCGAACTCGGCGATAAGTCGGTAAACGGTTCGAGCGTACGGAACGGACCGATTGAGCCGACTTCGACCGATAGCAAGTTTCTGGTCATTTACGATCCGTCGCGGCCACAACGCAATACGCCGATCGACGACATTACGCAAGTTGAGCCGCTCTCGGCGTAACTTCGTGTTGCAATCGCGGTAGGAACTGGGGTTACCCCCAGCCCCCCGCACAGATCCCGGCGAGCGGTTTTCCCGCACCGGGCTCCTACCTTAGGTCGTGACGAACTTTCGCTGTTCGGGATATGGGTGGAGTATACGTGGGTACGGTAGATACCGCTTGGCAAGATACGCGGCTCGCTCCCAGGTGTTGCGTGCTTTGCCCCGTTGGCTTCGTCTGGCGAGCATCTGCTTCCAGCTTGTAAGCACTTGGTAGCGAAAAGAGGCTAACTTTTCGGAGTTGAATGGCACTGCATAGTACTGGTAGTGTCCATTGAGTACACGTCCAAGCCATTGTCCCACTTCAGGGATAGGGTCATGCAGACGACGTCGTAGCTCCTTGCGGATGTCTACGAGCTTGGCCTGCATTTTCTTCCGGGCTGTCTGGCGTTTTACTACGAAGCGGCCCTTACGGGTCCGGCTGCAGTAGTGTGTAAAACCCAGAAAGTTGAAGGTCTCCGGGGAGCCTTCGCCACGGACTTCTCGACTTCGGAGCGCTTCTAGCCCGAACTCGATCAGGTGTGTCTTTTCCATGTTCAGTTCTAGATGGAACTTCTCCAAGCGTTCGCGCATTCCCCTGAGGAACCGTTCGGCATCCTCCTGGTGTTCGAAGCAAACCACGACATCATCCGCAAATCGGACAATCAGCATTTCGCCGGTCGCCTCTTTGTGCTGCCACACGTTTGCCCAGTTGTCGAACGCATAATGAAGGTAGATGTTGGCCAGAAGCGGACTGATGCTGCCTCCTTGTGGGGTACCGTATTCGGCCACCCGAACCTCACCATCTTCGAACACTCCAGCCTGGAGCCACTTTTGAATGTGGCGCCAGATTCGCTTGTCCGCTATGCGATGCTTGATGAACTTCAGCAGCCAGCCGTGGTCAATGTTGTCAAAGAACCCGCGAATGTCTGCATCAAGTACCCAGTTCAGTTGTCCCTTCGAGAGGCTCGCGGCCAGGCGGTCCAGCGCATGATGTTGGCTGAGGCCCGGGCGAAAGCCGTACGAGAAGTTACGAAAGTCGGCTTCGTAGATCGCTGAAAGCACTTCCGCAGCGGCACGCTGGACGATTTTGTCCTCAAGTGCCGGGATGCCGATTGGCCTCTGCCGACCGTCCGCCTTCGGGATATACACCCGTTTGACCGGCTTTGCATGATACGCGCCGCGTTTGAGGCGCGCCGATAGGTCGAGCACGTTGTCCACCAACTGCTTCTCGTACTCCTCTTTTGTTTCGCCGTCGATCCCGGCGGCGCTCTGGCGCTTAATGGCCTGGAACGCTGCAATCAGACGTTGCGGGTCATAGACCATGTGCCAGAGTGACGTGAACTGCGCGGCCCTATTGCCGTCAGCTATTTCTCGTACACGTTCCAGTGCTTGTTGCAGGCGCTCCCGGCTCTGAGTCCGGAGCCTGTAGCCCGGTGGCGCGTTCCCCTCGGTCCTTCCCCTTCCCTCCAGTATCTCCGCGGGGGGTGGCGATGGGGAGTGGTGCGCCCTCGCGCCCCGTTCCGTCTGCGTCCCGTTGTTCGACACCTTCTCAGGTACTATGGGTTGGTCTGACTTCCCCTTACCGTGCATCGTGGTAGTACTCCAATGGATTTTCCACGCGGTCCAGGCGATTGTTCGTCTCCTGGACGGTCATGGGGACCTCCCGATTCTCGTGCGTGTTGCTTCCTGACGTGCCTGATTTCTTTGACCTCGCAGAGGCCGGACAGTGCTCGCGTTGACGCCCTGACCGATGTTGCCTTCCCCCCTGTGAACAAGGTGGGCCCTCTGGACTAACTTGAATTTCGCGGCTCAGTGTTCCGCCCGCCAGTTTCCCCTGTCGACGCTTGCAGTCGGTCATTACTGGCCGACCGCCACGACTCGGGGCGGTGTGGGTCGCTAGCCCTTCCACCTAGGAGACTTTCACTCCCTACAGCACGCCGATGTTAATCGGCGCATCTCACAGTTCAAGACATGTCCGCAAGCGCCGCCGCAGTCTCCATCAAGAGGAAGAACGCCTGGCCCTCGGGGGCAATTCCCGGTCGGTCAAAGGCGGGGGCGGCGCAGACACCCTGAACGAAACCGAATCGGTCCACCTTCGACCGCGCGGCCAGACGCATCCGATCGGCGGACGGCCGCAAGGCGTCGTCGACCCACCCGCCCGCGATCCCGCGGTAGATCACGCAGGCGGTCATCTGGGCTAGATTTGTCTCGACAAACGTCTCAGGGCGATCCACGACGTTGTGGAACAGACCGTCCTCACGCAGGTGGGGCAGGAGTCCGTCGAGAAGCTCCGTTAGTTCCAACACGAGCCGCTGCCTGACGTCTGAGCGACTGTCCGGCAGCGACGCGATCACCCGCGAAAGGCCGAACGCCGCCCACCCGTTGCCCACCCCCCAGTAGCTTGGATCGACGTAAGACTGCCGCTCGTCGTCCCAGATATGCGCGAAAAGTCGTTCATCGGGGTTCCATAGTCGATTGCGAAGCCCCGCCATCTGCGCGAGCGCTTCGTCGACGTGCCCTACGGACGCAAGATAAGGCCCGGCGCAGTTATAGCTGTCGACCCAGAACTGGCGTCCGGCATGGTAGAGGGTACCACCGGCGGACCGCGCCGCCCCGGCGAGGAGGTACGCGCGCAGACGCCGTTCCGCGTCTTCGATCGCGGGATCTCCCGAGTAAGCCGCCGCGTGGGCGAGCGCCTCGCCGAGCATCGCGCAGTCAATCAGGCCCGACTCGCCGAGAACCGACAGACGTCCGTCGTCGAGCCTGTACATGAGGGACGAGCGGCACATTTGCACGACGGATTCCAGGTCGCCGACCTCGAGAAAGGCCTGCGCGAGCACTCCCTGTTCCCAGTCCTTGCGCGGCATTGCCAGCGCTGCCCGCGCTACCGTCGACCACAAATCGCTCCGTGCCAGTGCATCGCTCATCTTGACTCCCCTGTCTTTGCGGCAATTGTACCCGGCGCTCCACAGACCGCCCCACCCCGTGGTAAAATGTGCACGGAAGGTGCGCCCGCGCGCCCTGAAGGGAATACGCTCTTTGATAGATAGCACGCACGGTGTACCGGACGACGGAACGGGAATCCTCGCACTCGACCCCTGGCTCGGACCCTACGCCGATCAACTTCGTGGACGACACGCACATTACCGCTTCATCCGCAACAAGGTCGAGGAATCCGGCGGGCTGCTCGGTCCGATCAGCCAGGGACACCGGTACTATGGGTTTAACCGAGGTACGTCGTCCGATACCGGCGTCATGCCTGCGGCACCGGGCTGTGCCGAATTCCACAACTCCCTCTCCGCTTGCGGGGAGG
>JBKQWH010000332.1:0-12792 GCA_052139635.1 Capsulimonadaceae bacterium | reverse complement strand
CTTGCGGGGAGGGCCGGGGAGGGGTCGAATTCCGCGCTTTCCGTGGTTAAATCCCACATTCCTGGTGAGTTGTTGGCCTGGTCGGGAGCTTGCCTTATCCTATGTCTTTAGCCGCTACGCTTATGATCCAGGGAACCGCGTCGCACGTGGGCAAGAGCGTTCTGACCGCCGGGTTTTGCCGGCTGTTCGCGCGTCGCGGCCTCTCGGTCGCGCCGTTTAAGGCGCAGAACATGGCGTTGAACTCCTACGTGACCCTCGACGGCGGGGAGATCGGCAGATCGACGGCATTTGCGGCGCGGGCCGCCGGCATCGAGCCTACGATAGAGATGAACCCGGTTCTCCTCAAGCCGTCGTCGGAGACCGGCTGCCAGGTGGTGCTCCTCGGCAAACCGGTTCGTGCGATGGACACGCCGGAATACTACCAGTATCAGCGGACCGTCCTCCCCGTGATTGAGTCCTCTCTGCTACTCCTTCGCCAATTGTTCGATATCGTGGTGATGGAGGGGGCCGGATGCCCGGCTGAGATCAACCTCATGGATCGCGACATCGCCAACATGAAGGCTGCGGCCATTGCCGACGCGCCCGTGCTGTTGGTAGGCGATATCGAGCGCGGAGGTGTGTTCGCCTCGCTTTACGGCACGCTGGCGCTCCTTCCTCCGGATGACCGCTGGCGCATCAAGGGCCTGGTTATCAACAAGTTTCGCGGCGATCCGTCGCTGTTGAGTTCGGGACTCGCGTTCCTCGAACGCGAGTGTGGCGTTCCCGTTCTCGGCGTATTGCCGTATCTTCGCGACCTCGTTGTCGAGGAGGAGGATTCGGTGTCGCTTGACGAATCGGTTTGCGACGAACGTGCGAGTGATACACAGGCCAGCATATCCGTAATCAAGTTGCCGCATATCTCGAACTTCACCGACTTCGACCCGCTCCGGCGGGAGCCCGGAATGCACATCCGGTACGTTGGCTCGGTTAAGAATTGGGGTTCGCCCGACCTGGTGATCCTTCCCGGCACCAAGAGCACCATGCACGACCTCGACTGGATGCGACAAACGGGGCTCGCGGACCGGTTGATGCGGTTCGCCGGTTCCGGCGGGAAGGTGCTTGGCATCTGCGGTGGTTTCCAGATGCTCGGACGCACGATCGAGGATGTCTGTGGCATCGAGTCACGGTCGACGACGGTCGCCGGTCTCGGGCTGCTCGATGTCGAAACCCGGTTCGTTCCCCAAAAGACCCTGCGGCGCGTGTCCGCGTGCGGCTGCAACGGTTGGATTGCCGGCGCTCGGTTCGCCGGATACGAAGTGCACCAGGGAATCGCTTTCGCCGGCAGGGTGCTCCCGTTCGCGGCGATCGAGGACGGCGCATTGGACGGAATGCTGGACGGCGCTGTTGGCGACACCGGACTTGTTGCCGGGACCTATGTGCATGGGCTGTTTGACTCCCCTCAGACTCGCGCAGCCCTGCGCCGATGGCTCGGGGTGCCGGAACGCCGTGTCGATGTTTCGTCCAATGAGCCGGAATCGGTGTTTGACCGCCTCGCCGACTGCCTCGAGCAAAACCTGGACATTGGCCGTGTGCTCGATATGATCGGTCCAATCGGAAGACGATGATGCAGGGGAGTGAGATGTTTGACGAGTCGGGATGCCTGTCGCGAACGTTCCTGCTCGGTCGAGGGTGCTGTTGTGGGAATGGATGTCGCAACTGCCCCTACGAATTCACCGGGCCAGTAAGCGGTCAAGCCCGCGTACCGGATCGGGTAAACGTCGGCAGTCCACGTGACCGGCTCGGCGAGAACAATCGTGAATCAGCGGCAGAGTGAAGGGTGGGGGCACTCCCCACTCTGCCGCCATTTTGAAGTAGTGAGTCAGCGTCGATGCGACCAGGACGCCATCTCAGCCTCGATGTCCGGGCTCCAGTGAATGCCGCGGTCGAACAGGCTCTTCTCGACCACGGAGAAGTTTCCGAACGTCCGATGCAGAGTGTCGAGCACGGTCTCGGCGCTGAACCGTCGGCAGGAGAACAGGTCGACGAACGCCTCGCCCAGTTCGGGGTAGGTGTGAATAGCAGCGTGGGACTCGTAGAGGATAATGACGCTTGAAAGTCCGCGCTTCTCAGGGACACCCTCTTCGATGCCCACCATTGGGCCTGCCAGTATCCGCATTCCTACGCGGTCGACCAGCGTTACCAGAAAGTTCGAAACGGCATCCCTGTCATTCAGGGAACCGCGACGCTCGATATTGGACAAACGCATCGTGAGATGCATCCCGTATGTTGTGTTAGTTGCGTTCTCTATCGTTCTCATTTCATCCTTAATTATCTTCTATGAAAAGGGGGGCGGAAGCCCGGGAGACCTGGGGCGGCCGTGCGAACGTTCGCGCGGCGCGTCAACCGTGACGGATTCGGCTCAGCGCGCGGCCCTGCGCTCGCCCACGAAAGGGAGAATCAGGGGTTATTGCCCCGCGTATTCACAATGATCCGTGGGAGGGACCGCGAGCGGTCCTTACCAGCCTGATATGGGAAAGGGCGGGTCAAGCCGGCGCGCCGAGTTATACATCCGTCGCGATTGTGCTTTTCATGGAATGAGAATGCGGGCAGCCGCACGCGACCAGCCTCGCGCCGACTCGCCGCGCAGGCCGGTGCGCAGTACAAAGTCATGCGAAACGATCTGCTAACGGGGTATGACGGCGGAGAGCCGGCACGCAGGGTTAACGCGAGCCCTGCTGGCGTGCGGCCATATAGTATAAATTACGGTGGAGTTGTCTGCATTGGTTTTAGGCGCCGGGTGCGTTAGGCCCGGCACAGCGCACGTTCTTGCGAATCCCCGGTATCCCCTGTGTTAGTTACCAAGCACGTAATTAAAGATGAGTGGAGCGACAATAGTCGCGTCCGACTCGATGACAAAGCTTGGCGTCGCGACATCGAGCTTGCCCCAGGTAATCTTCTCGTTCGGCACTGCTCCGCTGTACGACCCGAAGGACGTGGTGCTGTCGCTGATTTGCGCGAAATAGCCCCACAACCGGACCGGCTCCTGCAGGTCCTGGGCGATCAACGGCACAACGCAGATCGGAAAGTCACCAGCGATACCGCCGCCGATCTGAAAGAACCCGAGCGATGTATCTGCGGTGGTCTCCTTGTACCAGCGTACCAGGAACGCCATGAGTTCCACTCCGCCCCGGACCACGTCCGTCCGGCGGATGTCGCCGGAGATCACGTGCGACGTGAAGATGTTCGCCAGTGTCGAATCTTCCCATCCGGGCACAAATATCGGCAGCCCCTTCTCGCACGCCGCCGTCACCCACGAGTCCGCGGGGTCGATCTCCCGTTCGCTGTCGAGCATGCCGGACCGCAGGAGCTGGTACATGAACTCGTACGGAAAGTGGCTTGCGCCGCTCCGGTCGGCCGCCTGCCAGAGTTCCAGGACAGCGGCCTCGATCTTACGTATCGCGCGGTCCTCGGGAATACAGGTATCGGTCACCCGGTTCATCCCGCGCTCGCGCAACGACATTTCCTGGTCCGCGGTGAGCGTCCGGTATCCGGGGATTCGCTCATAATGCGTGTGCGCCACGAGGTTGAAGATGTCCTCCTCCAGGTTAGCGCCCGTACAGCAAATCCCGTGAACCTTGTCGTTACGGATGAGTTCCGCGACGGAGATTCCCAATTCCGCGGTGCTCATTGCTCCGGCCAGGGTGAGAAACATCTTGTCGCCACGATCCAGGTGGCGCACCCAGGCGTCCGCCGCATCCACACAAACCGCAGCGTTAAAGTGCCGGTAGTTGCGCCTCATGAACTCGCGAATTGTCATCCGTATCCTCGACCCTCAAAACTCAGTGCGTGGCGCATGGCGATTTACCGCCGGTAATCGAGCGCCGTTCACCGGTCACTGAGGACCGGGCACTGATCACACTACATAATACACCATACCGACTCAATTGCGACGTATTATTCCTCCCGAATTGTGAGGAAGGACGTGATTTTTTGCCCGAGAATGCAGCATCGCCGTCGATTCAGGGCAGCCGGCGGAGCAAAGCGTTGCCAACCGACGCAAGCCAATCCCTGTCCCGGTCCTGGAGATGCTCGCCCAGGACGTGCTCACCGTCGCTGCAGATCAGGCTTAGCGTTCCCGCCGTAAACCCCTGAGGGTCAGGGACATGCTGAAAGGCTCGCACTGTGGCGCGCGGAAATACCTGCACGCGCTCCTGGCGCAGGAATGTGCAGGTGAGTCGAATGTGGTCCGGCGTAAACTCGATCTCTTCATTCGCAAGCATCGGCCGCAGGATGCAGAAGAACTCCGCGATGCCGAAGCTCAGTGCGACCATCCAGAAGGGGACGACGACCCATAAAACCCGTCGAAGCTCGCTCGTGACTCCCCTGGTGGCCACCCAGGCCATCAACAGGATGGCCTTTCCGGCCACAAAGAGCGCAATGCCCATTGACAGCCACGAGACCAGCACGACCGCAAAGACCCCGGCGGCGATCCACAGGAGCGGCGACCCACCGCGCGGCGGAATCGACAGCCGTACGCCATGGTTGTCCTCGACAATGGTGACGGGACACGACGCCGGGCGCTCGATTGCGCCGGGAACTTCGAAATGCTCGATTATTATTGCCGTAACCCCCGCGGCTATTTTACTCTCTTAACGGGGTGTTTGGGTCAAATAATCGAGCGATTGGCGACTCAGAACGCGCCGATTCCGGAGTTCACTTCCGAGACCCGGTCGAAGAGCCTTAGAGCTCGAGGCGGTCGAACCGGCTGCCCTGGATGCCAAACGCATCCTGGAGGACGCCGAATGCCTGGTTGACCCGCTCCTGGATGCGAACAGCTTCTTCCCGCTCGGCCGAGCCGACCGGATATCGTTCCGGAGCGGAACGCTCCCGGAGGCGGGCGACCGCTGCGGAGACGACCTGGAAGTCCGATCCGATCGGAACGCCGATGACTCGATAGGCGGACTGAATCGGGTCGGAATCGAGTTGTCCGGCCTCGGCGCCCGGTTCGGGGACGCTGAAGTTATACCTCTGCCCGGCTAGCGGGCGCCCGGTGTAATCCGTGGCCTGACGGCGCGCAGCCGCGATTTTGGCGGCCGCGCGCTGCATCGGGTCATCCATGTTTGACATCGACACCGTGCCCCCGGGCTCTAATGCCCGATCCAGCTCGTCCACCGCCGCCTGCTCGACGTCTTCGAGGCGGCCTCTCGCCGCATCCAGGTAACCACGTGTAATCCGGTAAATCCGGTCTGGAACGCCCATTTACTATTCCTTTGAGCGGCTATGCGCCGCTTCCACTGCCGGTTCCGACCTTCGCCTCGAGCGCCTGCAACTGGCGGTCGATATCGTCGAGGCTGGACGCGCCTGCGGTCACTTGCGCCTGTGGCTTGGGCGCCAGCCCCATGCTCTGTTCCATGCGCTCGAGCTCCGCGTCGGCGGAGTTGCGCGCAGCGACATCGTCGAGATTCGTGAGCCGCGTGTCGAGCCTCTCGCGAGCCAATTCGCTGCGCGCAGCACTTTCACTGTGAGCGTTCGATATCTTGGCCTGTGCCCGCTCGAATGCCGAGTCCGTGTTGTCCGTCGACATCCCGTCGAGGGCCTTGTTGATCGATATCTCTATCTGGCTCTGCTTCCACTGCGCCTTCAGGGCGAGCGCCTGCGCTGTCTTCACGCGAATGCGCTCTTCCTCATGCCGCATGGCCTGCTTGATCGCTTCGGTGGTCTGAAGTACGCTGTCCAGGGACTGCTTTGTGGACGCAAGTGTGGTCTCGTACTGGCCCTTTTCCACCAGCAACTGGCGGGCCAGATCCCGATCCCCATTCTTCAACGCTACTTCCGCCTTGGCCTGCAGGTTGGCAATCGTCTTCTCCGTCTGCTCGACCAGCGCCTGGAGGTTATTCTTCTGGGTCAGCGCCTGAACCGCGCGCTCCCTGTTCTTCTGGTGGGACTCGCGCATCTCCTGCTGGGCCTGCTGCAGCAGCACGTCCGGGTCCTCGAGTTCGTCGAGCTTCATCCCGAACAGGCCCTTAAGATAGCGTATGATCCGTTCGAACATCGTGTATTCCCCTTTCAGCACACCAGCCGCGTCGGTTTCAGTCGCGCTGCAGACCCGCTGCTCTCGTGCTTTGACACCGCACCGCGGTAAATAGTTGCATGCCCGGCGTCCATGGTCGAGACGTGCGTACGTCCAGAGCCGCGGACTTGCTCGACACGGGCAACCACGGCAGATTGCCGGAATCACGGCGATTCACCCGCTGTCTACCGTCATTATAACTTACCGCAATCGAGAATTCGCACACCCGGCCCGGCTGGCCGCGATTATTCGCGAACGCTTGGTCGCGTAGCCGGGCACCGGGCCTTCGTTCACGAATGCTTGTGCGCCAGCACCGGTAGTGAAGCACGCCGGTGATGTTCGATTCCGGCACACAGAACGGAGTGTCGGCTTGGATGTTGAGTAGGGAGATCCGCGAGCGATTTGCCTGCTCGTTAAGGATACGAGAACTTCGCGCAGATGTTGGGTTGATTGGCCGCGCTGCTGGTCGACGTGACGCTGGGCGCTCCTGCGCCCTTATACGGGTACTCGTAGATCAGTGAACATCCTGTGTACGCCTTGCTGGTCTGAACCTGACCGGCCTGCAGCGTCACGGCGTGGCCGTCGAAGAAGGAGGCGCTCAGGAGCCCGAGATGCCGATTGCCGGCCGTGAACATGCGCGACGGATTCGTGTGATCGGGCGTGAAGTCGCCGTTGAAGGGCTCGATCCAACTGTCGGTCCGCGTGCCGGTGTAATCCTTCCCCCACTTCTCCGTAATCACGATCGTTTCCGCCGGGTCGGCGACCTGTGACGCCGTCAGGCTCTCGGCCGCCGCGACAGCAATATAGGAGCGACGGACATCGAGGACGCCGTTGGCGTCGTCACTGAGTGTCGGGGCGTTGTCGCTCGGGCACAGAAAGACGTTGTCGCTGTGCAGATACGGCATGATCTGATTCCACCACCTCAGCGGGTTGGCTTGCGAGGATGGAATGACGGTGCTTCCGGAGCGAGAGTACTTCCAATTTGAGCGAAAGAAGAGCCTGTCGTCGTTGTCCTGCAAGTAGACTTGCACGGCCATGCCGACCTGCCGCATGTTGGACACGCAATCGGTAGCCCTCGCCTTCTCCTGTGCCGACGCGAATACCGGAAACATGATTGCCGCGAGAGTCGAGATGATGGCAATAACCACAAGCAATTCAATGAGAGTGAACCCGTCGGCTGTGCGTCGTGACATGTGAAGGTCTTCCTTTATCGCCCGCACGAGAAGCAAGGGCATGATGGCGTAAGTGTACCCGAGCTTATGTTAAGGGAACGTTATCACTGGGTCATCACCGATCGTCAAGGGCAACCTCAAGTGGCGAGTGCCGCTCAGTGAGGAAATGAAGCAAAGCTACACATAGTATCGCGAACACAATGATGACACAATATATGGTAATATAGATCGTGTTCGTGGCATCTCTACGACCTGCCGAATCAAGCATTCAGGTCCCTGGATAATGGACGCAAACCATGATGTATGACGATCCCTGCATTTGCCCGTGTGGCAAACCGAATCACTGCGCCCTGGCGGAAGGGCACTCGATTTCGATCTGCTGGTGCCTGGAGGTTCCCGTGCGCCTTGACAACCTGCCGGAATCGGATACCTGCCTGTGTCCGGAGTGCCTGGACAAGTACCGGAGGGACTCCCCTGATGAAGACATCAGCGTTAAACCGCACGAAACACGCGTTTGCCCGTGATCGACCGGAGCCGCTCCGCCGAATCGACGGTCAAGCGATGGAGCGACACGCCCAAACCGCCTGACCGGGTTCGATGGAGTACATGCAGGCCCGCCACTAGGGGCACGTGTCTTTCTGATTGTTCAGTCCCTCGTGGTCGGTCGTGAACGATACGGATTCATGACCACCCACCCAGGTGATCTTGATCAGGTAAATCGTGTCATAATCGTCCCCCTTCCAATCGGGGACCTGCGTTGGATCTTTTCCGCCTGCCGTAAGCAACTCCTTCGCAAAGTCGACCAGGGCTTTATGCTCCCAGGCGATAAAGATGACTGAGTTCTGATACTTTGGCTTCACAATCTCGCTCTCAAGTCCCGCCGTATCCTTGTAGGCGAACGCCGTGTCGACCGGAAGGCCGCAGCGTATGGCCGTGGGCTCGATCGTCGCGAGCGGGCGAACGTAGTTATACTCGGTACCACCGTCGTTCTTCAGCGCCGGAGTTGGGGCGAATATGAACTGAGGCTGGCCGTACTTTAATAGCACGTCCGGCAGGGCAAGAGCGCGGTTCAGGCCCTGACAGGTCAGTTGCCCGAGCCCGCCCGTTGGCTTCTCCGCATGCCGGATGCACACGATTGTCTCAACGGTTTGAGTGGGTGCTGCGCTTGGCGGGGTCGGATTGCCCTGTGCTCCGGCGGAAACCGGTATCGCCAGGCCAACCAGGAAGGCTAACAGAATTCGCTTCATCAACAATGTCTCTCCTTTAAAGTGTCTCCCCGTGTATCGTTGTCGGTGGCGACGCATGCATATTATCCACATGAGCCGCGAAATCCTGTCCTGTTACGTAGTGATCCGCGTTACCAGAGGTCTCTCGATGCGAAAACAACGACCGAGCGCGGTTGAGTCGGGTGGAAATCGACGCCCGTGGAAGGCTGAGAAGTGGGCTTCAACCGGTATTCGTAGTCGTACGCGATGTCGTCGGCCTCGACATTGAACAGGTTGAATACCTGGAAGCCGATTTTGTCGTCCTTGTCGAGCTTATATCCACACTGGACTTCCACCGTCGTGTTCGTCGGCGAATCCACCGTGCCATCCTGGGATATCGGTGTCGGTCCAAAGAAGCGCAGGCGCACGCTGCCATACGTCCTTGCCGGTGGAGTATACGAGACGCCGGCTCCGATGACCCCCTGCGGGGAGTTCGGGATGTAGTCTCCCGCCGGCGGATTGTCGGTGAACTTTGCCCACGAGTACGCGAAGTCGGCGTCGACCGTCAGCGATTTCGACGGCGTGTAGTAGTTTGTTTGCTCGATGCCGATCCGCTGGCTCGGGTCGCCTGCCACGGAGCCACCCAGGTCGGGATCGAAAACGAGCTCCGAATCGAGATGCAGGTACCACAGCGACAGCGTGCTTTGCAGGTTATGGTACGCCGCGTCGCGTACACCGATCTCCGCCTCCCTCGACCGGGTCAGCGGCTTATCCGATGCGGAGGGTGCGAGGGTGTAAACGCCGTCGTTGTTGCTTTGCCACTGCTCGGTATCAAGAACCGCGCGGGCGTCGTTGCTGTGGAATCCCTCACCCAGGTTAAAATAGTACTCCGCCTTCCTCCACGGCCCCCAGATGAAGGTGAGCTTCGGACTGGCCATGTTCGCGTTGACCGTCCCGGAATTGGCCGCCACGTTGGCGTTGACATCATAATGGAAGAAGTCCCACCGCAGCCCGGCTACCGTCCGAAACGAGTCGGTCCACTTGATACGGTTTTCCACGTATGGCGCACAACTGAGCTGCTTAACGGCGTCGTCGGTATTCGTGAACCAGCGAACGCGGTCGGTGGTCTGGTAAAGGCCGCTTCGGAAAACATCGTCATAGCGAAGCTGTGCGCCATAAATATCGGTCATCGGACGTCCCGCAATCGTGCTGTTAACCGATCTGGACAGCTCCCCTCCGGTGACGCCCCGGTCGTCGTACTGTTCGAGTTGGTCGCCCTGAACGGGATCATATAAGTAGTACGTGAAATCGGAAAACAGGTCGAGGTGGTACTTGATCGCATACAGGCTCAGCTTCGTGGTCCCCTGATAGTCCTCGTTGTGAACCTCCCCGGACAGACTGTAGCGGTTGCTGTTGCCTCCATCGCTGGGATTCATCGAGCCGAGGCGGTCGATGATCCCATCGCTGATCGCCTCCTGGGGAATCTGGTCGGTGGCGTTCCAGGACCCGTCGTAGGCCATTGCGGTAACATCGAATCCGCTGCGGCTGTCGCCATGCGTATATCGAATTACGCCGTTGGCGCGGTGGTAATCGTCGGGATGATCCCACGGGCCGCTATACTCGTTCAGGTCGAACGCGTAGAGGAGGCTGTCACGGTCGCTCCTCAAATTCGGGGACGCCGCGAGGAGTACGCGCTCGTCCCCGAAATTTCCACCGGTGGTCTCGAGGATTCCGGGCTCGAGCGTCGCGGCGTAGTTCAACCGGATCGTTCCGGCCGACGAGAAATCGCCCTGATCGGCGCTGTACGTTCCCTTCTTGTAATCGATTCCGGAGACCAACTCGGGGATGACGAAGTTCAAATCCGAGTAGCCCGGGCCATGGGCGTGCGTGGGCATGTTGACCGGCATGTCGTCCAGAAAAAATGCGACATCTGTCCCGTGGTCGAGATTGAACCCGCGAAAGAAGTACTGGTTTGCCTTGCCCCCGCCGCTGTGCTGAGTGACAATAACGCCGGGCACCGTCTCCACGATTTCGCCGGTCCGCATCAGCGGCTTGCTGGCCAGTTCCTTTTTGCCCACAGTCCCCTGCGTCGCGCTGTCCGCGATCCCAAGCAGGTTCTTGGACCGGTCAGCGGTGATTTTAATCGTCACCTCGGCGGCCGGCTTGTTTGAGGTGTCCGATTGCGGGACTGCGGGAAACTGGGAATGGGCCGGCATGCTCAGGACTGCGATCGCGGTAATCGTTGGTAAAAAGACCCCGAATCGCCCGCTCCGCTTGCGGGCAGGGTGGGGTTGGACTCCGGCATTAGGCGTGTTCATCAATGTTATTCCTGCTGCTGTCTTACGTCGATCCGTGCAGACATATGCATTATGAACGAAACCTATTACAAAATCAATACAATTTGCCTGGAAGTAGTTGTAAAGGTATTACATCGTGCCGAAGTGCGTTGCATGACGGATGCCTCGACACCTGCTCGAACAGCCGATGGCTTGCGGATATGCTATCATGGGATCAACAATTACGGATCTGGAGGAAACGCGTGGAAGGGCATAGTTTTCTGGACGGTAGCGAATTGCAGCACTGGATCGAGCACGAGATTGCGCACCTGGCGGCGCACGAACAGGACGAGGTCGCCGTAACGGAGATTCCGGACCGGAATCTCTCGCTGCGCATGCCGATCGCCGTGCACCTGATGGTATACCGAATCGCCGAGAAGCTGGGGCGCAGCAAGACCGCCGTGGCCGAGGAGATCCTCACTCATGCGGTGCGCGATGTCTACCGGAAGTTCGACCTTCCACGCGTGTCGACACCGGACCTGCTGGACTATGCGTCGCAAACCGAAAAGGCGATCGTCGAGCGACCCCGCATCGGCCACGGATCAAAGCGCCGGCAAACACACGACAGCGGCGGTAACTCGTAGTCACCGATGGTCTCCCATCTGGCGTCTCCGACAGGAGCTCCGAATAGCCAGTCAGGGTCTGGTAAACCACGCCGCGCGCCTCTACACCCCGCCCGTTTCGGTCCTCTCGCAATCGAACTCAGGCCCCCCTCTCCCGTCCTCGGGAGCGGCGCCGGAGGGAGGGGCTCCGCCGCGCCGTGTCAGGACATATTGATGGAGATAGCGTGGTATTTTGAGACCAATTGTCGCACCTTCGATTCGACGACATCGCTAGTCGGCACCTGCATGGCGAGCAGTACGGGGCGGATCGGCTCCCGCGCCGGGCGGCTGCCTGCCGCGCCCGATACTCCCTAGTCCCATAGGTACCCGGTCGCGGCGCCGCCGGTGGCGCCGACGGCAAGACCAACGACGGCCATGCCCAGTACGTCCCATGCGTCGGTGCCGAAATTGAGGAGTCCGGAGCTTGGATGCCAGGTCCAGACCAGCCCGGCCAGCAAGCCCGAACACAGGCCGACGATGCTCCCTTTCAGGGCGCCTACGGCCGAGTCGCGCCAGGTTGTGGTGCTAATACCGCTTTTGGCCGCACGTTCGGCATGGTCGGCCTCGATATATTGGGCCGAAACCCGCTCCTGTTCGACATCGACGACCCATTGCTCCGCGCTGATAATGGCGGCGCTGCGTGCCGGCCAGCCTTCATTTTCACCGATCAGTGTCGCCGCTTCGACCTCGGCGCTGTCTTGCCGTCCGCTCGAAACATGCTTTGCGGTGATTGTGAGATCATCCCCCGCGACACCGTGGTCAAACAGTGCGCCGGCCGCCTTCTCGGCGTCTGCGGCATTTTCAAATGTTGCGTACAAAGTTTTCATTCGATACCCCCGATTGCGATTCTGTGGGTGCACGCCGTTACTGGGAGTTTCAGGCCCGTGAGGACGCTGTTCGTACAAAACTCCGCTTCAACAACCGTGTTATAAACAGGATGTACCCGGTCGAGAGCCGGCGTCAAACCGCCACAGAAGTCGACATGAGGGTGCGTTTAGGCCCGTAAAGCCCCGGGTAAAACCACGACAAGCAACCTCCAGGCCGCACCTGATCATAAATGAGGGCTCACAAAGCCGTTAGCCTTGTCCTTAACCGGATGAGTTGGGTGTAGCGACTCTCGTGTCGTGTAATTTCAGTTTGGAAGCACGTTCGAGACCGCGCTCGGCCAGCCGTTGCGAGTAATGCGGAATGCGACCGCAGTTTCTTGGAACCCGCACCTCATAGAGTTGCACGCGGATGTGCAACATGCAGTTCACGATGAACGGAACCCACTGTGATACTCAGGCTTCTGTTGGAATTGCCGTACGACCCGGCGTGCATGCGTATGACACGCCGGTTGAGTCGCGCTATATTGGACGACCAGAACGTCGTCGATGACGACATCGACGACGTCGAGACCATTATCGACGAGTTGTGTACCAACGTTAT
>JBKQWH010000331.1:0-16235 GCA_052139635.1 Capsulimonadaceae bacterium | reverse complement strand
CGACACAGCACGCCAGCGCGCCGAGTATCATGACCAGCGTGCCGACGAAATAAAAGGCCGCGGCCATCCACACGCTGCCCTTCAGCATGTTCACGCTATCGCCAATCGCCTGGAGCCCGCCCGCCCGCCGGTCGACAACGAGCAGCGGCGCAAACATGAACAATCCATGCACAATGAATGTCGGAAAGCACAGAAGGTAGATTGCGAGCGTGCCGGCCACAGCGGTGATCGCCCCGACCGTGAGCAGCGGTAATATCACATCTCCGATGGAAAAGAAATCCGAAAGCTCGCAATGTCCCTCGCGTACCTGCCGCAGAGCCATCCGGAAGAACCCGCCCATGACAACGACCTGGAAGGCCCCGGAGAGCATATTGATACCGATATTTGCGGCGGGCCCTATTCCGGATAATCCGGTAAGGAACGGGTTGTGGAGCTGTCCCGGAGTATTCTGGGCGCTGGACGTAATTGCGGCCATCATGCCGGTGGGAAGCATGGCCAGCACAAGAATACTCACCTGGAACAACCACGCGATAAACGTAGTTAGACTCCATGTTCCCCATTCCTGAGTGTAGAGATCCCAACCTTCGGAAATCCAGCTCAAACTTACTTCGGGCGGAGCGGCGTAATAGCCGCCACCCATCGATGTCGCCATGTGGGTCCTTTTCTGCGGTGCCGGTGTCGCTTCCTGCTAACCGAAATTATCCACAATTATCAAACGAAACACAAGCCCAGCGGAGCCGATTCCGGCCCTCCGTCCGAACCATGATGCAAATGATTGGATGATGGGCTACGATGACCCGGACAAGATGATTCGTGCGCACATGAACCTTCACAGCCAATCTCGACCGTTACCAGACCTGCGGATAGTCCGATACCTGGCCGGTCTTCGGGTTTACCTGGTAGACCCAGTGGATGCCGCTGACGCCCTGGCCGGTTGTCCGGGACGCGTTGTCGACAACAGCCTTGACGGAGTATGGATAAACGAGCGAACTGTTTCGCGAGACATCCGCAATCTCTCGAAGGATCATCTCATCTCCGCCGGCGGCTCGGTGTTTCGCCAGATAGGCCTTGAGCGTGTCGGCACACCGGCGGGCGATCCGGGTTGGCGGCACTTTGGGATGCGCCCTCTCAAACTCGATTGCCGCGCGAGCGGTCCTGACTTCTGCCTCTTCGACACGCGCGGCCGCCTCGGCGGCCTTTGCCTTTGCCGCAACGGCCTGGAATCGCGCCTCGGCAATCGCCGCGGCGCGGTCGGCGGCGTCCTTCGCGGCCTCTCGTTCCGCAAGCCGATTCGTGAACTCGAACGGAACAATGCCGGCGGTATAGGTGTGGCCGGCCGTGTCCGTTACGGTGGCATCGAGGTAGTAATCGCCGGAGTCCAATGACGCCATGTCGATTCTCGCCATAAAGGGCGCAGTGTCTGCCTCGAATACCTTGATCCCGGCCTCTTCCTGAGTGGTCTTGATGCTGTAATCCACACGGCTCGGCGTGAGGCCGGCGCAAAATGACGGCGTTACCAGCAGGCGATCGGACGCTGCATCGCGTATGACGTGCCCCGGGGAAACAATCGAGATTCTGGCGGGCGTGTCGAGGCCGGCGTCCTGCATCTCATAACGGTCGCCCGACGAGTCGTACGCCTCGACCAGCAAGTCGTGATGCCCTTCCGGCAGGGTCGACACAGGAATCTTGCACCGAAAGCCGTCTCGTCCGCGAGTAACCGCAATGCTCTCGTTGTCGACGAATACGTCGATCCGATACGGCGTGAATTCCGTCCCGGTCGACCGGATCTTCAGGTTGATGTCCCGCGCCATCTCGCGGTTAATATCGTTCAGCGCGATGGGCGCGCTTTCCAGAACGTAAACCGGAAAGACCGTTCCCTTGGTCCGGAAACCGTTGTTCAGCTTGAAATCCACTCGCAGCGAGTGCGGCCCCGGGTCCTGGGCCAACCATTCGAAGCTTCCGTCAAAGTCCCCGGTCCGAATGGTGCGGCCGTCCAGCCGTAAGTAGCTGCCAACGGCCTGATCGGACGGGTCGACGGTGCCGGCGACTGCCACCGTATCCCCCACCCTGCAGTAAATCGTATTATCAGTCGGCTGGAAATGGATCTGCTCGCCATGAGCCGACACACATGCGATTTGCAGAAGAAATACAAGGCAGACATCCTGAATCCGGCGGTTCATCATGTTGCAGGCCTCCTCAAGGTATGTGAGGGCAAGTCACCGCAGCCGTGAGTTGACATCGACAGTATACATCCGTCTGAACGGACCGTCAAGTTGCCGCGACGATCTATCGAGATGTGCCGGTTGGGGGCAGGGATCTCCGCGTCCGATTCAAATCGCCTCCTGGCATGCAACCAGCTTGTCGAGCCAGGCACGCGGCGGCTCAGAGTGCGGCCAGGCAAACGCGTGACGAAACGCGGCGTCCTGACAGGCCTTCAGTTGAGAGAAGTCGATCACGTCCAGAGTCAGCAGATTCTCGTATTCCCACGGGAGCCGGACATTATGGAGCCCGGCATTGTCGGTGCAGATAGCGATGTCGACGCCGGCCTCCGCACAGCGCTTGAAGAGGCCCCGCAACACGGACAGATCTCCAAGCGTGCCCGTCTTCAGATATGTCGTTGGACACAGCTCGAGACACTGCCCGCGATCCGCGACCACCGGGAGAAGCTCCGGATATTGAAGGGCAATCTGTATCCCGTGGCCAATTCGCGACAGGTATGGCAGAAGCTGCGGGTAGCATCCGTCGGGCGTTTCAAACAAGTGGCCGGTGGTCTTGATTCCCATCGACTGTGCGAGCTTAAACAGGCCGACCCACTCGTCGATCCGCTCCCCATAGTAAATATCCGGTCCGGCAAGATCCACCCCGCAGACAAGATCCGGCATCGACTCCGCGAGCTTGAGTGTCGCCAGGTTGACCTCATACGGAAGCCGCGAATGCATACAGAGGATCTGGCGCATGAGAAGCGGATACCGAGGATCGACGCCGGACTCGCCGACAACCCGCACGACCTCGCGCATCGCATCGATACGGTCCCGAACTGACCCGTCACGATCGGTGCGGTAATAGGGCGTGTGGCGCAGCTCCAGATAGCAGATTCCCTCAAAAACGTAGGCGCCGCGAACAAGCTTTGAAACGAAGTAGGGAAGCGTGTCCAGGGTTTGGAAGGGTTCGATAAGCGCGTGCAGCTCCAGGTAATCGGCGAGCGAGGCGCGCGGCCGGGTCACGTAAGCCTCGAAGTCCTCATAGACCGGAAACTCCCCTGCAAGCGGATGGCCTGTACGGACGAGAAAGCGCCAGAAGATTCTTGGAACAACGGCGCCACCCAGGTGGCGGTGCAGTTCGGCGTAAAGTGACATGGTTAGATCATACCGCGAAAAGACTTGCGTTATGGCGCCGGTAGGAATCGGGGCTCGCGATCACCGATAAGAAAGCCCGGATGCACCGCAGTTAGGGCGGGCATCCGGGCAGAAGAAAATGAGAAATCGCACTCTCAGACGGGTCGCCGGCCCGGCATCGGCAGGACAGCGGCCAAGTTTGGTGCTGCGCGGTACGAGTACAGCACCTTCATATAATTTGCCCGTTCGAAGGCGGCAGGATCGGGAACATTGCGCTGGCTCATGCTCCCCTGCATCTGCGCAATCGACTCGTACTCATGACAATCCATCCACTGCTCGACCTCCGCCAGGATTTCGGCGATTCGGCCGAGGCCGTTTTGCAGCAGTTCCGAGGCCATCATGCTGACGCGGCCGCCCGCCATCATGGCCTTCAAGACGTCGATATGAGTATGGATTCCCCCGCTCACTGCCAGGTCAATGCCGACACGACCGTGCAGGATCGCCGTCCATCGCAACGGCAGGCGCAGGTCCTCGGAACGACTCAAGTTCAGTCCGGGAGTGACGTCGAGGTTTTCGAGGTCCAGATCCGGCTGGTAGAAGCGATTGAACAGAACCAGTCCTCGCACACCCTCGAGGGCGAAGCGTCGCGCCAGCGACGGCAGCGAGCTGATGTACGGTCCGACCTTGACGGCGACCGGGATTTTCACAGCGGCTACGACGGCACGTACTGCATCCAGGTAATGCCGCTCGACTTCTTCGCTCGACTGCTGCGGATCAGTCGACAGGAAGTAGATGTTCAACTCGAGCGCGTCCGCGCCGGCCTGTTCGATCAATGAGGCATGGCGGGTCCATCCGCCACCGGTAATGCCGTTCAGGCTGGCGATAATCGGCACGTCCGCCGCCGCCTTGGCCGCCTGGATCGTCTGCAAGTACTCGTCCGGAACGAACATCTTCGGGTCGCGCGCCGGTAGATAGGTGAGGGACTCCGCGAAACTCTCCGTACCCGCGTTCAGTAAGTCCTCCATCAAGCCCGATTCCTGCTCGATGTATTCCTCGAAAAGCGAAGGCAACACGATTGCGGAAGCCCCGGCATCCTCAAGCCGCCGAACGCCGTCGGCATCGTGCGAGAGCGGAGACGATGAAGCAACGATCGGATGCTTCAAGTTCAGTCCGAGATATGTTGTTGATAGTTCCATATTATCCTCCATGTCCATTCGCGCCCGCGGCCGCTACCGCGCCTGTTGACGCCGTATGCCCGTTTGTCCCGTGATCCGCAGCCATCGCTTCGTAAGCCTCCCATCGCCGTTTGATGTCCACTTCCGCAAGCTTGAGCAAGTCGGCGGCGTGCTCCGGCTGGCTCTGCTGAAGCGAGCGATAGCGTGCCTCGGTGTAGATGTAATCCTTGAGCGGCAGTGTCGGCCGCGCGCTGTCGAGCGAGAAGGGATTGCCCCCCTGCGCGGACACTCGCGGATCGTAGCGGTAGAGCGGCCAGTAGCCGGAGTCCACAGCCATCTTCTGATGCTGGAGACCGTGCGCCATATTGATGCCGTGCGCGATACAGTGGGCGTATGCGATAATCAGCGACGGTCCCTCGTAGGACTCAGCGTCGATGAATGTCTTGATCGTATGCTGATCCTTGGCGCCCAGCGCAACCTGCCCAACGTAAATATTCCCATAGCTCATCGCGAGCCGGCCGAGGTCCTTCTTGGCGCGAGGCATGCCCGATGAGGCAAACTTCGCGATGGAACCGCGCGGCGTGGACTTGGACGCCTGGCCGCCCGTATTGGAGTAAACCTCCGTGTCGAGCACGAGGAGATTGATGTTCATGCCGCTCGCCAGAACGTGGTCCAGGCCTCCGTAGCCGATGTCATAGGCCCAGCCGTCGCCGCCGACGGCCCAGATGCTGCGCGGAACAAGCATGTCGGCCAGCGACAGGAGGTCGCGAGCCGCGGGATCGGTCGCGCCGGCAAGCGCGGCTCGCAGTTGCTCGATACGAGAGCGCTGAATACTGACGAACCCATCGTCCGTGCTCGGCGCACTGAGAAGGCCGTCGGCCAACTCGTCGCCAATGCGATCACGGAGGTCGGAGACAAGGCGGCGGGCATAGGCCGTATGCTGATTGACAGTCATTCTCATCCCGAGGCCAAACTCCGCGTTATCCTCAAAGAGAGAGTTGCTCCACGCCGGTCCGCGCCCGGCTGCGTTCTTCGCCCACGGCGTGGTGGGAAGGTTTCCGCCGTAGATGCTGGAGCACCCGGTTGCGTTCGCGATGATCGCACGATCGCCAAAGAGCTGGCTGAGCAGCTTAACGTAGGGTGTTTCCCCGCAGCCGTCGCAGGCGCCGGAGAACTCGAACAACGGGCGAAGTAGCTGCACGTTCTTGATCGAGTTATAGCGGACCGAACCGTCGCGGACCGGGTCCGGCAGGCCGAGGAAGAAGTTCCACCCGGCCCGCGCCGTTTTGTCGTCGATGTCCCGCGCCGAGACCATATTGAGCGACTTTCGGCCCACCTGCGTCTTGTCCTTTGCGGGACACACATCGACGCAGAGGGTGCAGCCGGTGCAGTCGTCCGTCGATATCTGGAGCGTATACTTCTGCCCGGGGAACTCCTTGAACTTGGCGTCCAGCGCTTTGAAGCCTTCGGGGGCGGATTCCAGGGCAGCGGCCGGGTAAGTCTTGGCGCGGATCACCCCGTGCGGACAAACGAGCATACATTTACCGCACTGGATACAGAGGTCCGGCTCCCAGACGGGAATGTCCAGCGTGATGTTGCGCTTCTCCCACTGTGTGGTGGCGGTCGGCCAGGTGCCGTCGAGAGGCATCACGCTCACCGGGAGATCATCGCCCCGGCCGGCAATCATTTCGCCGACAACGTTGCGCACGAACTCAGGCGCCGTGACGGATACGGGTGCGGCCGGAACTTCCGCAGCACCGGCTTGACCACCGACGACGGTGGGAATACAGACTTCGAACATATGGGACAGGGCCGCGTCGACCGCCGCCCAGTTACGCTCCACGACGTTCATGCCGCGGCGCTTGTACGTCTTTTCGATGGTCTTTTTGATTTGAACAATCGCCTCGTCGCGCGGCAGGACGCCGCTCAGGGCGAAGAATCCGGTCTGCATCGTCGTGTTGATTCGCCCGCCGAGCTCGTTCTCACGCGCCACTTTCCACGCATCGAGCACGAACAGCTTTAGCTTCTTGTCAATCAGTTGCCGGCGAACCCATACGGGCAGATGGTCCCAAACTTCATCCGGTCCGTAGGGACTATTGAGCAGGACGGTGCCTCCGGGAGCCGCGACATCGAGTACGGGATACCGATCGACAAAGCTGAACTGATGTATCCCGACAAAGTTCGCCTGGCGGATCAGATAGGGACGGTGGATCGGCCGCGGCCCGAAGCGAAGGTGCGAAACCGTTACCGACCCGGACTTCTTGGAATCATAAACGAAGTATCCCTGGGCGTAGCTTTCGGTCTCCTCGCCGATGATTTTGATCGAGTTCTTGTTCGCGCCCACGGTGCCGTCGGAGCCAAGGCCCCAGAATACGGCGCGCACGGTATCGTCGTTCTCGGTCGTGAAGTTCGGATCGTAGGAAAGGCTGGTATTCGCAACATCGTCCACGATTCCAACCGTGAAGTGGTTTTTCGGTGTCGCCTCGTTCAGATTGTCAAACACGGCCTTCACCATCGCCGGCGTGAACTCCTTCGATGAAAGACCGTACCGGCCGCCCACCACATGAGGCAGCGACTTGAGGCCGTCCGCGTCCTCGGCAAGGGCAGTAATGACATCCTGGTAAAGTGGTTCGCCGGCAGCCCCTGGCTCCTTGGTCCGGTCAAGGACCGCAATTTTGCGAACAGTCGCCGGAAGCGCCTTGAGGAAGTGCTCGACCGAAAACGGCCGGAACAGCCGCACCACGATTGCGCCGACCCGCTCGCCTGACGCGTTCAAGGCCTCGACCGTTTCGACCGCAGTCTCGGCGCCCGATCCCATCAATACAACAACCCGGTCTGCATCCGGAGCGCCGAAGTAGTCGAACAAATGGTAAGCACGTCCGGTGAGGGCGGCAAACCGATCCATATCGGCCTGGATCAACGCCGGTGCGGCAAGATACGTGGAATTAACGGCTTCGCGGCCTTGGAAGTAAACGTCCGGGTTCTGGGCCGTGCCTCGAATCACAGGCTGCTCAGGATTGAGCGCACGCTTGCGGTGGGCCATAACCAGTTCATCCGGGATCATTGCGCGGATCACAGAATCGCTGATCTTGTCAATCTTCGCGACTTCATGGGAGGTCCGGAACCCGTCGAACGCGTGAATGAACGGAATTCGCGTTGAAAGAGTAGCGCCCTGCGCGACCAGCGCCAGGTCCATCGCTTCCTGGACCGACGACGAAAGGAGGATGGCCCAACCGGTGGCGCGCGTCGCCATGATATCACTGTGGTCCCCGAAGATCGACAGGGCCTGTGCCGCCAGGGAGCGGGCCGTCACGTGAAAGACAGCGCAGGTCAGTTCGCCCGCGATCTTGTACATGTTTGGGATCATCAGGAGAAGTCCCTGACTCGCCGTAAAGGTGGTAGTCAGCGCGCCCGTTTGAAGTGCGCCGTGCGCGGCGCCGGCGGCGCCGCCCTCCGACTGCATCTCGACAACGAGCGGCACCTGTCCCCAAATATTCCGTTCGCCGACCGCCTGCCAGGCGTCGGCCAGTTCTCCGAGCGGAGTAGACGGGGTGATCGGATAGATCGCCATCACCTCGTTGGTCTTATAAGCGATGTAGGCCGCAGCCTCGTTGCCATCAATTGTTACCGCCGAACTTTTCACCATGTTTCACCTGCCGTCCTCTATGCGATGTGCAAAAATCGTAGTATTTTCACATGGTTTAGTTTCCCACTTCCGAAGCTTCGCTTACATCCCCTATCCGGCGTATTGTTTCGGGCGGAGCGAAAATCCTGCGTGGACAGGGCGCGGCGGTCGCGGCTGAGGCGGTTGACGCACCGGACAATGACCGTCGGTTGAGGCGGGGCTTCACCCGCCGAAAGCAAACGCATCAGGTTCGACTCACGTTTTGAGATGAATACCGAGTGCGCATTTCGGGAATAAGGGGTCTACACCCGTTCCATCGAGAGGAGGAATGCAATGGTGATTTCGAAACATGTTGTTCGGTCGGCGGTTCAGGTTGCGTGTTGTGCCGCGGCCGGCCTGGCGATGATGTCAGCGCCGACGCGCGCACTCGCCATCAACGGACCGGGCTCGAGCCATCCCGTAGAGGTGCGCGGCATATCCATTTCCGCGGGCTTTTCGGTGGGGCCGGCCAATGTTTTCGTTTGGTCGGAGATACCGATGGGCCATCGCGTGCCGCTCCGACGATGCACCTTCGACGAAGGTGGCTATCAGCTTTACGACACGGCCGGCGAGTGTGTTGTCGTGCCCTTCGTACACCACAACCTGTACGCCATGAAGTTTGGCATCTCGTCCGGCGGCTACTACTTCGTAAACGACGGCGCATATCCCGTGCTATACTGTCCCGAAAGCGGATATCTCGTCAATGCTACCGTACGTACGGCGCGCTGGTATCCCTGCCATCACTTCCACCACTACCACCATCTGCATCCGGTATTCGTGGGCATAGCCCCGAGCTGGTCATACTATGTCGCAATGGGGTGGTATCCGGACATGTGCTATTACGGCGGGTATTGGTGCGATGAACCGTACGGCTACGGCGTTGCTTTTGAGCCGACCTTCGGGTTGACCATTACAATCGGCGGGGCGGTGTGCTCCGGCTGGTGGTCATACTACAATTACTGGCACGTCCACGGCGCACCGTACCACATGGGGTTTGCCGACCCGGCGGTCTACCGTTGGGCTTCCAATCCGTCGATCGGGCCGAGAATGTTTCGTGGTGTTGGGCATCCGGTCTGGACCGGGAGAAAGTTCATGGGCGCGGGGCGCGCAATGTGGATAAGCCGCCCGCAAGGCAATGCGTTCAATGCGTATGCGTCTCACCATGGATTCGGCGGGCACATGGCGCCCATGGGCGCCGCTGGTGCAGCATCGGCTCTCGCGGGCCATCGCCTCGGGATCGCTCATTCCGCAATGGGTATGGGGTCGCACCGTGCAGGTTCAGCAGGCCATTTCGCAGGTTCGCACCGTGCAGGTTCAGGGAGCTATGCAGCAGCTCACGGCTCCGCCCACCACTACGGGTCTGCCGGCGGCCGGGCATATGCGCACCATTACGGGTCTGCCGGCGGCCGGGCATATGCTCACCACTACGGATCTGCCGGCGGCGGGGCATATGCGCACCACTACGGATCTGCCGGCGGCGGGTACGGCGGGCGTCATATGGCCATGGGCAGCGGACATGCATACGGCGGCGGCCAACGCTACTTCCACAGGACAGGCGGCCATGAGGGCGGATTCGGCGGTGGCGGCGGCGAAAGGTTCGGCGGATTCGGCGGTGGAGGTCATCGAGGAGGTGGGTTCGGCGAATTCGGCGGTGGCGGTCACGGAGGAGGCGGGTTCGGCGGATTCGGCGGTGGCGGTCATGGAGGAGGCCGCGGTGGCGGTGGTGGCGGCGAACGCCGTCGACACTAATTGCTGCCGCGAATACTCGAGGCTGGGTGAGGCAAGGCAGCCTCCCCCGGCCTTTCCGTTCTCCCATTGGCGAGCTTCCCGGTGACACCCGTTTAACGGCCCGCATCCCGACGAGCGACTAACACACAGGCATCATCCTGCAAGCGACCGCCGGCAAACTGTTTCGCCGCGTCCAATACGGCCTGCGCCGTGCTATTTGCCGATTGTTCAGCGAGCGAGGCCGTCAGGCATTGCTTGAGTAGCTCCTCTCCGAACATATCACCGTTTCTCCGCGATTCCGTGATCCCATCCGTGACCATCGCGACAAAATCACCGGGACCGAGCGCGACTTCCATGTGAGGATACTCATCGCATTCACGAATCGCCAGCGGCAGGCCAGTGGCCTGCAGGGTTTCCAGTTCGCCACTCGCCCGAACCACAATCGGAGGCTCACAGCCGGCGGATGATGCCTGGATCATTGACTTCCGGGCATCCCAGACTACGACAGACACGCAAACGAAAACCTGTTCGTCCGTGTCCCCCCATTGAGTGACCAGACATCGGTTAATGCGGCTCAGCAGCCGGGACGGGTCGGCGCTCTCGCGCGCGAAGGCTCGCAGTGTGAACTTGACTTCTGCCGTGCGTGCGGCGGCCTTCAGCCCCTTTCCGGTGACGTCGCCGACGACCAGCACGACAGTGTCCGGTCCCACATGGAATGCATCGAAAAAGTCGCCGCCGAGGCTTGCCTCGTCCCAGGCCGCCTCATACAAGGTAGCTACGCTGATTCCCGGAAAGGAATCCTCCGGCGGAGCGAGCAGGAGGGACCGTTGCAGGACTTCCGCAATCCGCTTTTCGCGCGCATAGGCCTCTTCAAGCTCGGAGGCTGCCCGCTTTCGTTCCGTTATATCGCGTGCAATCCAGATAAACCGGCCGTGCTCGCCGTCGTGTGGAACGTATTGGACCAGAACCTCCACGGGGACCTCGGAGCCACTGGCCCGCTTATGCTGAGTTTCAAACGTAATGGCGCTTTGCGCACCATTTCCAAGCTGCCGGCGGAGGGCATCAAAATCCGGAGCGGAGTCGCAGATGGCGGCAGGAGTGAGTTGCAGTATATCCTCTTCCGAGTATTCCAACTGATCGACCGCGCCCCGGTTGGCATAGACAAAACGCTCCGTCTGAGGCTCGAAGATGAGCACGCAGTCAAGCGTTGCGTCGAGCATGGACTTGAACTGGCTGAGCTTCGCTTCTGAAGCGCGAAGTTCCGCAAGATGCCGTTGCTCCAGCGCCCGCTTCTGTGTCTCCCGGCGCCGCTCCGCCTCGCGAAGCTCGCTCTTGCGCAACTGCTCCGCCTGGACCTTGATCTGCTCTCCTTTTTGGTGGAGGTCGATGAACACCGACACCTTCGACCGCAGGATGTCGGGATCGAACGGCTTTGTAATATAATCCACCGCGCCGGCCGAATACCCCTGGAACACGTCGCGAGGATCCGTGCTGAGAGCGGTGATAAAGATAATCGGGATCGTGCGCGATTTCTCACGCTGCTTGATGAGCGTTGCGGTCTCAAACCCGTCGATGTCCGGTAGCAGTACATCGAGAAGGATTACGGCGAAGTCATGCTTGAGAATCTGCTTCAACGTCTGTGCGCCGCTGCGCGCAGTCTCGATCGGATGACCGAGCGGTTCGAGCAGGGCAGTGAGAACGGTCAGATTCTCAGCGCGATCGTCCACGATTAGTATTCGCCCACTATCATCCTGAACCATGCTGCCACCCTCACTTACAGCGCCAAAGCGCGGACCACGACGATAAGTATGACTGCTTTGCCGCCACTCGTTTGGACGCCATGGACGCTATTCACGTCGGCGTCGACGCCGGACGTTCGGCCTACTTCGCGGCGCGGGGGTCGAGGCAAGCTCGCCCCCCAACTCGCAGAGGGCACGCTCGCGTGGATCCGGCCCATCCGGACTTTACTATTCTCTCATGGGTTAAAGCCTGATCGCTAAAACTCGGATGGGTCGGTAAGCCCTACCTTTACCGGATTACGATTGAGCAGCACCAACGGCATGGCTGCGTGCAGTCCAATCCCGAATCATTCCAATCAGCCTGCCCGCGTCGACCGGCTTGGTAATGTAGTCGGAGGCGCCGGCGGCCAAACACTTCTCGCGATCGCCTTCCATCGCCTTGGCCGTCAGGGCAATAATGGGCAGGTCGTGGAACCGTTCCATCCGTCGTATGGCCTGGGTCGTCTGATATCCGTCCATGTCAGGCATCATAACATCCATCAGGATCAGTTGAACGTCGTCGATTTCCGCAAGCTGGGCCAGCGCCTCCTCGCCGCTGTCCGAGAACAGAACCTGAATGCCGTAGCTTTCCAGCAAGCTCGCCAGCGCGAAAATATTACGAACGTCATCGTCCACGATCATGACCTTGCAATTCAGGATAGGGTCTTTATCGGGCGTGTCGGTGTTCATGACCGCGGAGGCCCGACCAGACTTGCGGCGGTCGGTCGATCTCCGAGAGCCCTCCTCGCCGCCCCGGCCTCGAGCCGAGAACGCGAAGCGCGGAGCCTGTCCCGAGCCGCCCGGTTGATTGTGCGGTCCGGCCAGGACAACTTTGCGTTTGGCCTCCGGCAACCGCTCGACCACACGGTGAAGGAACAGCGCGGTTTCGTCGAGCAGGCGGTCCGACGTGAGGGGGTCCTTGGTGATTACACTGGATGCGTATCGTCTTAGCTGCGACTCTTCCTGCCGTGTCAGGTCCCGGCTGGTGTAGATGATGACGGGAAGATCTGCAAACCGCGGCTGCTGCTTGATGTGCTTGAGCAATTCCTGCCCGCTCAAGCCCGGTAAACTGAGGTCGAGGATCACGCAGTCAAACACGTCGGCGTCAAGATGAGCGATCGCTTCCTCGGCAGTGGCCACCGCGGTGATCTTAACTTCGTCGTCACCGAGCATCTCGACAATACCGGCCCGCTGCGCGTCGTCGTCCTCCACAACCAGAAGGTTACGCGTCGGGCGGTTCACGAAATCGCGCAGGTGCGCAAACGCGCCCGAGAGCGCCTCGCTGCTGACCGGCTTGGCAAGATATGAGACTGCGCCAACCGACGCACCCTCGTGTCGGTCCATCACCGAAATCACCTGGACGGGAATGTGGCGAGTCTCCGGGTCGCGCTTGAGGTAGTCAAGAACACTCCAGCCGTCCAGGCCGGCGAGTTTGAGGTCCAGGCTGACAGCATCCGGCTTGAACTTTCGAGCGAGCGCAAGCCCCGTGTCACCATCCTGGGCGACAAGCGTCTTAAAGCCCTGCTCGCGGGCCACAGCCATGAGTATCCCCGCAAAGGCCGCGTCATCCTCGATGATCAAAGAGACCCGGTCTTCCGGCGCGAGGTTATCCCGGTCGTCGGACAGCGATGGACGCTCAGCTTGCAAGACAACGCCGGCGACGGCTCCCTCCGGACCTCGTGCCTCGACCGGAATCGCCGGGAGCTCGTCCAGCCCCTGGTCTTCGACACGGATCGGGAGGAAGAGCGTGAACGTGCTTCCCTGACCGGGTTCGCTTTCGACGGTGATCCGGCCGCCGAGCAGCCGCGTTATCTCCCGGCTGATCGATAAGCCGAGGCCCGTACCCCCATATTTCCGGCTTGTCGTGCCGTCGGCCTGCTGGAATGCCTCGAAGATAAGATTCTGCTTGTTCCGCGGGATTCCGATGCCGGTGTCCGTGACCGAGAACGCGACCAGCTTGCTCGCCGGCACCAGTTCGCCGGCGTCGTTGAAAATACCGCGCCCGGCGCGTCCGATAATCAACTCGACGCTCCCTGCCTCGGTGAACTTGAATGCGTTGCTGAGGAGGTTCCGAAGTACCTGCTGCAAGCGCTGGGCGTCGGTTCTCACGACCGGTGGCAGGCCCGCCTCAACCTGCACGTCGAACCGCAGGCCCTTGAGCTGCGCCATATGGTCGAAGGTGCGCTCGACATACTCCTGCACGTCGTGCAGCGGGACATCGACGATGTCCACCTCCATCTTGCCGGCCTCAACCTTGGAGAGGTCGAGGATTTCGTTGATCAAGTTGAGGAGGTCTCCACCGGACGCGTAGATGATCTTGGCGAATTCGGTCTGGCGCTCGGTCAGGTTTCCGTCGCCGTTGTCGGACAGGAGCTTGGCCAGGATCAGCATACTGTTGAGAGGGGTGCGCAATTCGTGCGACATATTCGCAAGGAACTCGGACTTGTACTTTGAGCTGAGTGCAAGCTGTTCGGCCTTTTCCTCCAGTGCGGCCCGCGCCAGCTCGACTTCGCGGTTCTTCATCTCGACTTCTTCGTTCTGGCTTGCAAGCAGCGATGCCTTGACTTCCAGTTCCTTGGCCTGCGCTTCCAGCTCCGCGTTGGTCCTCTTAAGCTGCTGCTGCTGGGACTGAAGCTCCTTGGACTGGCTCTGCAGTTCCTGTGTCAACGACTGTGACTGCTCCAGCAATTCCTCTGTCCTCATGTTGGCTGTGATCATGTTCAGGACGACGCCGATGCTCTCCATCAACTGGTCGAGGAAGGTCGTGTGGATGGCGCTGAAGCGCTGGAACGACGCGAGTTCGATCACCGCCATAATCTCGCCCTCAAAGAGCACGGGAAGGACGATGATATTGAGCGGCGGGGCCTCACCCAGGCCCGAGTTGATCTGTATATAGTCGCCGGGTACATTCGCAAGCAGGATGCTCTTCTTCTCTAACGCGCACTGCCCAACAAGGCCCTCCCCGAACATAAACCGGTTGGCAACGTTCTTACGCTCGCGGTAGCCGTAGCTGGACATGAGTTTCAGAACCGGTTCAGGCATCCCGTCACCCTTGATATAGAAGACTCCGTGGTGCGCGGAAACAAGCGGCGTCAGTTCGGACATGATCAGGCGTGAGACCGACTCCAGGTTCTTCTGGCCCTGCATCATTCCCGAGAAACGAGCCAGGTTTGTCTTCAGCCAGTCCTGATCCTTGTTCTGCTGGGTCGTATCCTTCAGATTTGCGATCATCTGGTTGACATTGTTCTTGAGCGCAAGGACCTCCCCCTGGGCATCGACAGTAATCGTCCGCGTCAGGTCGCCTTTGGTCACGGCCGTGGCGACATCGGAAATGGACCGCACCTGAATGGTCAGCGAGTTCGCCATGAAGTTGACGTTATCGGTGAGGTCCTTCCAGGTGCCGGAAACCCCCTGCACCTCCGCCTGACCGCCGAGTTTTCCGTCGGTTCCCACTTCACGGGCGACGCGGGTGACCTGCGCGGCGAAGATGCCGAGCGTGTCGGTCATGCTGTTAATCGTGTCGGCCAGCTCGGCGATTTCTCCCTTAGCCTCGACGCGCAGTTTCTGAGTCAGGTCTCCATTAGCAACCGTGGTCACGACCTTGGCAATGCCGCGGACCTGAGTGGTGAGGTTCGACGCCATGAAGTTGACATTGTCGGTCAGGTCCTTCCAGGTACCGGCGACGTTGGGAACACGGGCCTGGCCGCCGAGAATTCCTTCGGTTCCGACCTCACGGGCGACCGTGGTTACCTGCTCCGCGAAGATTCCCAGCGTGTCGGTCATGCTGTTGATCGTGTCGGCCAGGGCAGCGATTTCCCCCTTGGCCTCGACCACGAGTTTTTGCCTCAAGTCTCCGTTTGCAACCGCGGTAACGACCTTCGCGATGCCGCGCACCTGGGTGGTGAGGTTCGACGCCATGAAGTTGACGTTGTCGGTCAGGTCCTTCCAGGTCCCCGACACACCCTTAACCTCGGCCTGGCCGCCAAGCTTGCCTTCCGTACCAACTTCACGCGCGACACGGGTTACCTCCGCTGCGAAGGAGTTGAGCTGGTCGACCATCGTGTTGACCGTGTTCTTGAGCTCCAGGATCTCCCCCTTGACGTCGACTGTGATCTTCTGCGAGAGGTCTCCGTTTGCAACCGCGGTTGTCACGAGTGCGATGTTTCGAACCTGGTTGGTAAGGTTGCCGGCCAGGATGTTGACGTTGTCGGTCAAATCCTTCCAGGTCCCCGACACGCCCTTGACTTCCGCCTGGCCGCCGAGCTTCCCTTCCGTACCGACCTCGCGGGCGACGCGGGTCACCTCGGCGGCGAAGGAGTTAAGTTGGTCGACCATCGTATTGATCGTGTTCTTGAGCTCGAGGATCTCCCCCTTGACATCGACCGTGATCTTCTGCGAGAGGTCTCCGTTCGCAACGGCAGTGGTGACGAGGGCGATATTGCGGACCTGATTGGTGAGGTTGCCGGCCAGGATGTTGACGTTGTCGGTAAGGTCCTTCCAGGTGCCCGAAACGCCCTTGACTTCGGCCTGGCCCCCGAGCTTCCCTTCCGTACCA
>JBKQWH010000330.1:0-13720 GCA_052139635.1 Capsulimonadaceae bacterium | reverse complement strand
GGCGCGTTGTTCATCGCTCGCCATAACCGGAGACTTCCCCGCCATCCCACGCACCTTGCGAATAGACGGCGGCAGCGAATCGCAAAAAACCTATCCGTTGGTTAACCAAACGGAATCTGCTTAGTCCGCCGCCGGCCGGTGCCCGTCAACACGTAGCGGTCGCGCACGTCATCCCAGCGCATCAAATGGGCTTGGATGGCGTTCTCGCGGAGCAACATTGTCATGCGATCGTGAACGTGAGCAGGCGCAACATCGCCGTGCACGTCGACGTTCTTCAAAGCCTCGATAAGTCGCTTTTCGATGTTCATCGCCATTTCGAAATGATACCGCCCGCCCACTTCTGCAAGAGTTGGTGAATATCTGCAAGAGTTGGTGAATACCGCTCGTTTGAACCTCGTCCCAGTTACAACACGTCAACGGACACCATGAATATTGTGTGACTCCGACTCTCGACGAATCGGGTATGTAGGCGTAGCTGAGGGCAATTCGTTGAGGACTTTCTCCCATGCCCCAATCAGTTACTCTCGGGATGGCCGCCGAAGTGGTGGCCGCGTTCGTCTCAAATAACTCTGTCCCAAAGGGGGAATTGCCTGCACTGATCCAGACAATTCATGACACTTTGGCCAGGCTCTCCAGCGGGGCGGAGAATCCCGCCTCGAAAGAGGAGCTGAGGGAGCCGGCAGTGTCGATTCGCAAGTCGATCACGCCGGAATATTTGATCTGCCTCGAGGACGGAAAAAAGTTCAAGTCAATGAAACGGCACTTGGCGGCGCACGGCCTGACGCCGGATCAATATCGCGCGAAATGGAAGCTTCCCTCCGACTATCCTATGGTCGCGCCGAATTACGCGGCGACGCGGTCGGCGATGGCAAAGGCGATCGGCCTTGGACAGGCGGGCGGAAAGGGTGGAGGTCGCAAGCGCGGACGCCCGCCGAAGTCCATTCAAGCCTAGTCCGCATCGCTGCTGATCCCGACGTTCTGCGCCAACACCAGTCGCCATTCTCGGACCCGAGTGTTCGTCAGGAGAATTTGTCGGACCGTGACTCTCGCGGGTTAACCCCTCGGTTACCTTCGCTGCATACCTGTACGCGCTCTTGAAGAGGGTGAGCGCGCATGACTGACGCAGCAGGAATCCCAGGCGATCGCATTTGCTCTTTCATCGAGCGCATCGAACGCATCGACGAAGAGATCAGGGCGTTGAATGAGGAGAAGAAGGAAGTCTTCGCAGAGGCCAAGGGAGAGGGCTTCGACGTAAAAGTGCTCAGGGAAATCCTGCGCTTGCGCAAGCAGGACAAGGACGAACGCGACGAACAGGAGTCCTTGCTCGACCTATATCTCAGGGCCATGGAGAGCGCCGACGCGTCGCAAGCAAAGGCGGCCTAGCGCCAAGCCGGTGATGAACTTCCGCTCTTCGAAGGAGTCGTGTTCTGACCGCGATCCGCCGTCGATCAATTCAATGATCCAGGCCCGCCAAGGCGAAGCCACTCGTCGAGTTTCGACCAACGACGACGGCCCGACACATTCCGTACTGCGATCGCGATAGCTTTCTTCTGCCCGACCAGAACCACGAGGCGCTTGCCGCGGGTGATGCCGGTGTAGAGAAGGTTTCGTTGCAGCATGGGGTAGTGCTGGGTCAGGACCGGGATAACCAGGGCGGGATACTCGGAGCCTTGGCTCTTGTGGATGGTGGCGGCGTAGGCCGGAACCAGAGTGTCGAGTTCGCCGAACCCCAAGGTGACCGCTCGGCCGTCAAAGTTAGCTATGAGTTCGCCGGCTTCCGGATCCACGTCGTCGACGTAGCCGATGTCGCCGTTGTAGACCTCCTTGTCGTAATCGTTCTCGATCTGCATGATTTTGTCGCCCGGCGCGAACGTCCATCCAAAGCGCTCCACTTCTCGTTCGCCGGCGGCGCAGGTAGGCTGCCAGTGGCGGGGGAAAGGGCGAATTCGCGAGCGACTAATCCTTTGTCGTGTTGTGACTATCGTGCGCCCGCGCGACGCAGGATCAGGCTTTGCAGGGGTCCCGGCGGCAAACCGCGTGGACAGTATCGACGCGCGCGGCGATTCTCGCCGCTCATGCGCGGTTTCCTGCAAGCCGCATCACCCCGGTTCAGGCACGGCAGTTCCGATCGGGCCATTGCAGCTGCAGCAGGTTTATCTCGGGGCGGAGGCGGTCGCGTTTCCGTCCCTGTTAGACGAAGTCCACCAACTCACTTGCAGCGGTCCATTGCGGGACGCTCTTCGGCCTCGGGCTCAACTCATGAATCCCCTCATTTGCGATCGGACTCACATTGGCCGAATTTCCTAGAAAATTCATGAGGATGTCGAATCACAACCCCATGAACGGTCGCTATGAGGCATCAGATCAAGCGCGTTGAATTTATTGAAAATTATCTCAGGGGCATATTTGCCGAAGACTTGCATGCCAAGCGTATCGCGTCCCTGGCCAACGGCGCGCTCGGCGTCATGACGGGCGCTTCGCTGGCGGTGTCGATCATCGGCCAGTCCCTGGCGCAGGCTCGCGGCCTGCTCAGCAAGCACGCCATCAAGCAGGTCGATCGGCTGTTGAGCAATCAAGGCGTCGTCCTCTGGGACATGTTCGCGCAGTGGGTAGCGGAGGTGGTCGGCCAGCGCAAGACGATCGTCGTGGCCATGGACTGGACCGATTTCGACGCCGACGATCAGACGACGCTCGCTTTGAACCTCGTCACCAACCACGGCCGGGCGACGCCCTCGTTGTGGCTGACCGTCTCGAAGGATGAACTGAAAGACAGGCGCAACGACTTCGAGGACCTCTGCCTGGCTCGTTTGGCGGAGGTTCTGCCCGAGGGCGTTGCGGTGACGATCCTGGCCGACCGTGGCTTTGGCGACACCAAGCTGTTCGGCTTCCTCGACACTTTGGGTTTCGCCTATGTGATCCGGGGTTTCGCCTATGTGATCCGGTTTCGCGGCAACATCCACGTCACGGCGGCCGATGGCGAGACGCGAATGCCGCCGCATGGGTCGGCACGGGCAGACGGGCGCGCAAGCTGCGCGACGCCGAGGTGACGGCGGGCCGACATCGGGTCGGGGCGGTCGTCTGCGTCAAGGCCAAGGACATGAAAGAGGCTTGGTGTCTGGCGGCCAGCGACGCCGAGGCGACCGCCCGCGAGATCATGAACTATGCCCCCGGCTCAAAAGGCCCCCACCAGTTGATCGGCCCGCACCATCGATGCGGACGGGAAGCCGGAGGTTTTCGGCGTCGATGTGCTCTGTTTGAGCCGAACCACGCTCCCGGCTTCGAGATAGGTAGTCGCCAGCCCTCCACATCTACAAGATATTGTCGAACCCGATCTATGTCGGCCGGCTCGCGCACAAGGGCCACGTGCACGAGGGCCAGCACCCGCGGATCATCGAAAGGGACTTATGGGATCGGGTGCAGCAAAGGCTTCAGGAACACGTCGCGGCGACCTACCGCATTCACACATCTCAAAGTCGCCGGGGCTCCATCCGAGCTTGCTGGGGAGCGAGCTCGGCAGGATCAAGCCCGGGTTGGAGAGGGGCTTGGCGCCCTGATACTCCCTGATACTCCCTGATAGCAGGCGGGAAACAGGGAGAATTGGCGGTCTCCGGACCGGGTTTTGCAGGAAAACTCATTTAATAACAATAGCTTGAGGAAAATTGGCGGTGCCCGATGAACAGGACCGTAACAGGGAGATGATTTCGCCATCAGGGAGATAATTCGCCGTAACAGGGAGAAACAGGTGGAGGGACGCGCAAAACATGGAGATCGAGGCTCCGACGCCAGACGGGCCCTCAAATCCACGTTCGAAGTCGCGATTCGAGGCGGCATCCGAACGGCGGAAAGCGTATTCATTCGTGCAGCTTGCAGTTCTTCGTTGTCACAGAGCTTTCACCACGAAGGAGTTCCGAGCCGTGGGATGCGCATCAATCGCGCTTGCATCCGGCGGTGCGTTCGCCTATACTTCGAATAGCGTTCAGAGAGATTTCATGCCCGTAGCCGGGCAACGAGAGGGATAGTCCTCGTCGTATCATTACGCGGTTTATTGCGTTCGGTTTTTTTGGTACGCGTCAAGAGGCTGCGAGTAAAGGGCCGTCCGGCAGTTCGCCGGGGACGAGAGGGTACTGGTTTTTTCCTGATCGATATTGTCCTCGAAGGGAGCGTTCCGTAGTACATGCTTCGCGAGGCGGAGGTGCCGGTTAGATTGCGCGAGCGACGCCCGCCCGCCGTCCGACGTGACTACTGGAGGAATTGAATGTCCGACGCCGTCACGATGGACCAAGTCAAGGAATTTGCGGCAGCGTGGTATCGCGCCCTGGATCAGCATGTCCCGCTCGAGCAGGCCTATAGTTTCTTGGCCGACCATGATTTGAACGTTCGGTTTCCCGACGGGGACATCGTGGATCGCGCCAGCTTCAGGCGATGGTACGACGCGGTCACCAATCGCTATTTCGACGAGAACCATACGGTGCAGAGCGTCGAGGGAACGATTTCCGGCAATCAGGCGCAGGTCCGCGTCGTCGTTGGTTGGCAAGCCAGCTGGATCGAGCCCCCGGCCGCGAAGAGCAAGCGTACCTCGATGGACGCCACGCAGGACTGGATTGTTCGGCCATCGACCAAGAATGCCTACGGTCTCGAGATCGTGAGTTACAACGCAACCGCGCTGCCGTTCAGCTACGCTCCGGGATTTGCGCGCCTCTAGGTACTTCGGGAACGCAAGAGCACGAGGAGGAAGATGTGAAGAACGTGCCGGACACACCCCTTGGCCGGATGTATCGGGACCACATCCAGCACATTCTCGATAAAGACATCGAGTCACTTCTGAACCAATACACGGACGACGCGCTTCTGATCAGCAGCTTCACCAAGAAGCCACTATACTACAGGGGACGCGACGGCGTGCGTGAGCACATGCAGGGAATCCTGGGAATACAAGGTCTTGACACAGAGATCGCCTTTTGGGCCGAGACGGACGATGAGCCGCAAACGCTGATGATCGTCGAGGCAATCACCATGAAGACCCAGGACGGCGAGCAAAAGATGCGATTCGCCGATAGCTGGGTTCTTCGAAACGGCAAGATCGCAATCCATTTCGCCGGAATGACGCAATATCCTGATGGTACGATTGCGTAGCTTCCAGATCGGCAGGAGGCGGCTGTACGGCGGCGAACCGTCTTGAATGCTCGGAGCGTGATCCGCGCAAGAAGCCGAGGCTAGACCCGGCAAGCCCACGACGCGTTAGCAATGCAGAGAAATAGAGGGCGAAAATGAGCACGACTCCCGGTCGCACTTACATTGATCGACGCATTGAACTCTTGGTCGCCGGCAAGACCGACCAGATGGTCGATGAGGGCTACGAGGACGACGCGGTCCTGATCAGCTTCGACGGCCAGTTCAAGGGCAAGGCAGCGCTCAAAGAATACTTCGGTAAGCATGTCCCGGATCTGGGAGGCCTCAAGCTGAAGTCCGTCGACAAGCTTACCGAGACCAAGGACGCCATTTTCGTCCAGCTGACCGTGACCACTGGAAAATACGGCGATGTCACGTCCTACGAGGCCTTTGTCCTCCGAGGAGGAGAAGGCAAGGCAGAATACCACTTCACCGCGCTCAAATAGCGGCAGTGATCCGAGCGCTCAAGACGACCGCGAAGATGAAATAGACCCGAATTAGATCGAAGGAGGCCAGGTTATGACCGCGCAAGACGGAAGTGAATTCGACTACGTCGTCGTCGGTGCCGGCGCGGCGGGTTGTGTCGTGGCCAACCGCTTGAGCGCCGACGGGAAGCGGACGGTCCTGCTTCTCGAGGCGGGCGGTTCCGACGAGTTCTTCACCGCGACGCGAATGCTCGACCTCGCAGACCTCTTCAAGCTTTGGACCGACAAAACCGACTGGGGATACACCACGACCCCGACTCCGGGAGCGGACAATCGCGCGCTTCCGATCACGCAAGGCAAGGTGCTTGGCGGCGGCAGCTCGACCAATGGTCGCATCTACCTTCGCGGCAATCGGCGCGACTACGATAGTTGGAACCAAATGGGAAACGAGGGATGGAGTTACCGCGACGTCCTCCCCTATTTCAAGAAATCGGAGAATTACTCGGGCGGCGAGAACGCCTACCACGGCGCCGGCGGCCCCCTCTCCATCATTGACTTGCCTGCGCCCACCCCGTGCTCGCAAGCCTTTATGCAGGCGTCGATCGATCACGGGTTCAAGGGACCGGTGGATTCGAACGGCGAACAGCAAGAGAACACTGTCGGGTACTGCCAGTCCACGACCACGCGTGACCTCGCCCGCGCAAGCACGGCGGTCGCTTTCATTCATCCGATCATGAGCCGGCAGAACTTCACCCTCAAGACCGGCGCAACGGCTACGCGCATTCTCTTCGAGGGGACCCGGGCCGTCGGCGTGGAATATATGGAGAACGGGCAGAAGCAGCAAGCGCGCGCCCGGGCCGAGGTCATTGCCAGCGCCGGCGGGTTCAACTGCCCCAAGTTCCTGATGCAGTCGGGTGTCGGTCCGGCAGATCACTTGAAATCGTTCGGGATCCCGGTGGTGGCCAACCTCCCCGGCGTCGGCCAGCATCTTCAGGACCACCTCCTCGCTCGGATGTCGTGGCGCCTGAAGAAAAAGCAACCCGCCCTGATCATCCTCTCCGAAGTGAATCTTTTCACTTATTCCCGCCCGGGCCTGGAGGGGGCGTCGCCTGAACTGCAATATATGTTCGCGCCGTTCTTCTTCCCCGAATACGGCGCTCTCGACGCGGGTATCACCCTGACGCCGGTTGTCTCGCAGCCACAGAGTTACGGCAACGTCCAACTACGGTCCAGCAATCCGCTCGATCCACCGATCATCAACATCAACTACCTGTCGTCGCAAACGGATGTCGACGTTCTGATCAGCGGCATCAACCTGGGCCGAACCCTGATGAGTTCCCACTTGCTGGACGAATTCCGCGGCGACGAGGTCGTCCCGGGTCCCGGTCTCACGACGAGGGAGCAGCTCGAGCATTACGTTCGCAGTACGGCGCTCACGGTCTGGCACCCCTGCGGCACGTGTCGGATGGGTCATGACGACATGTCGGTCGTCGATCCCCAGCTCCGGGTCCACGGCGTCAAAGGGTTGCGCGTGATCGATTGCTCGGTCATCCCAAGGATCGTGAACGTCAATCTTCAAGCGACCGTCATCATGATTGGCGAAAAAGGCGCCGACATGATCCTTTCGGGGAGCTGATCGTACGGGAGGCCGATATCATTCGGTGATCAGGATTTGAGGAGAATGTGAGCATGGCAACGACACCTGGGCAAACATATTTCGATCAGCATGTAGGCTACCTGATGAGCGGGAACCTCGATAACTTGGTGAACGAGCAGTATACCGAGGACGCCGTAATGATCTCGCCATTTGATATCCTTGATACCCCGCCCCCGCACATTCTGAAGGGCCGCGAAGCGATCAAGAATTTCTTGCGAAAATGGCTTGACTACCACGGAAAATCGACATTCACGTCACAAACCAACTTCGCCGAGCTTGCAGACTCGGTCACTTTTCACGCGACGATGACCTCGCAGACCGGGAACTGGATGCTGGGCGAGGCTTGGCACGTTGTCGGAGGTCTGCCCGGCGGCAAGATCGATCGCCACTACGGCTTCGCCTACAAGATCAGCTAGAGCTCAAAGGAGACGGCAACCATGGATTCCGCTAAGACTCACGAGCTTGTCGCCAACTGGTACACCGCCATGGGCAAGCTCGATTGGAACACCGTGATGAATACGCTGTCGGACGACGTCGTGTTCAATCTTTTCCCGAAGTCCTACACCAAGATGATTCCCTACCTCGGAAAGTGGGTGGGCAAGGCGGCCTTCGCCGAGGCCAGTCGAATTCGCAACGAGACATCGAAGATCTCGGGCCTCGACCTTCACGGCGTCGTCGCCGAGGGGAACTCCGCGGTCGCCCTCATCACATCGAAAGCCACCTGCATCGCGACCGGCAAGTATTTCGAGCTCGACATCGTCCAATGGATCGCGGTGAACGACGAGGGCAAGATCGCCAAGGTCGATGCCTATTTCGATCCGGTGCCGGAGATGGACGCCTTCCAGCCCGGAGTCGTGCCGGGAGTTTCGTAGATCGAAGTTCGATCTTGCGAACAGTCGCCCGATCGCCGTGGCGGTGCACGCGACAACAATATCGAGGAGGTGGTAGCCGTGAGCACGACACCTGGACGGAAGTTCTTCGATGAACACATGGATTACATTGGCAAAAAAGACGTCGACGGCATGATCGACAACCAGTATACGGAGGACGCTGTCCTCATCTCACCCTTCGACATCCTTGACACTCCACCCCCGCACATAGTGCGCGGCAACAAAGCGTTGAAGGACTTCTTCAAGAAGTACCTCGACTGGCAAGGATCGATCAACGTCGAGTCGCTTTACAACTTCGCTGAAACGGACAATTCCGTTTACTTCCAGGCAATCTTCACATCGAAGACGGGACGATGGTTCGTGGGCGACGGTTGGCACCTGACCGGTGGAAAGATCGATACCCACTACAGCTACGCTTACAAGATCGGATGAATCGTTGTCGATCGGAGGCAGCCAGTGACCCGGGCCGACTGAGATCGGCAGATCGAGAGGCACAGGGGAGATGAGCAATCATGGCTGACGTCCAGTTTCAGCACATTTCGCTGACGTGCACCGATTCTATTGCGACCGAGCGCTTCTACACCAAGCACTTCGGCTTTGTGCGTTCACGGGTGGTGGCGCTCGACGCGGGCAATCAGATCGTCTTTCTTCGCGGGGCCGGGATACACCTCGAGCTGTTCAAGGCGACCGAGAAGGCTCCGGTCGCGCCGCCGCAGAACGACGGCTATCCCTGGCCATCCGTGAGGAATTTTTCTTTCCTGGTTCCCGATGTCGACGCCCAAGTCCGAGCGATGGGCAGCGACGCACACATCGCCTTTGGACCGCTCGACTTCGGCTCATTCATTCCAGGGTGGCGGTCCGTCTGGGTTCGTGATCCCGACGGCTATCTGGTGCAGATCACCCAAGGCTATGTCGACGCCGAAACGGCGCCTCCGTTGCCGCCCTCCTGAGGGTGATGTTCTTGTTCTGTTCAATCACGTCCAGGGCTGGCGGTCACCAGTTTTTGGGCTCCAGGACGCAAGGGGATAAGCGTTTCCTAGAAAGGACGGCTAGTCATGCCACTGAACAGCTTCACTCAGACTCTCACGGTTGCTGGATCTGTCGTATCGATTGACGAAGCCAACTCCTCGTTTACTGTGCTGGCCCGCAGCGGGGATACGTTGGAAGCCGTGGTCGGCCCGAGCACTAATTACCAGGTCTTGACAAACCTCGATCTGCTTTCCCGTGATCGGGTTGAAGATCCGGCCAATTTGCCATCGGGCACGAGCGGCGTAATCTTCAGTCTCAAGAAGTATATCGTGGAAGGTCGTCCGGTATTCGTCAGCGGCATCTATCAGGAAAATGGCGGAGCGCACTGCTTCGAGGCACGGACGGTCTATCTTCTGCACTCCGACCCCAAGCGCTATCTCTTCGAGGAAACGCATTGGTGGCTGTCGCAGGTGACGCAGATGGCCGACCGCATCCTCGATCATCTGTTCGATGCCCGGCGCAGTTACACCGTCGACGATTTCTCGAAATTCTACCGAACCAACCTGAACATCCTCGGTCAGCCGATAGACGAAACGGTCCAGGAATGTGCGGTCCTCTCGCGCCTCTTGTACGACCTGTCGACAGCCTATCTGATCACCGGCGCCGAACGCTATTTCATGGCGGCCCGCGCGGCAAAGGACTATCTGCGGGAAGCCTTCCGCAGTCTCAGCCATGACGGCGAGAATTGCTTCTGGGCTTACGGCCGGCGCCGCAACCTCGAAGGCGAAAAGGGCGAGAGCCTGATTTTGGCTTCGCTGGGCCCCGATGACGTCGGATCTATCCCGCTCTACGAACAGATCTATGCCCTGGCCGGTCTCACCCAGTACTACCGCATCACCCTGGACGCTGAAGTGCTCAGCGACATCCACCGGACCATTAACGCCTTTCAGGCCTTCTTCTGGGACTACCCGAAGGCCAAGGAGGAGAAGGGATTCGCCGGCGAAGGAGGTTACTATTCCCATATCGATCCGGTGACGATGCGTCCGGATTCTCCGGCACTGGGCCAGAACCGCGCACACAAGAACTGGAATTCGACCGGCGATCACATCCCGGCGTACCTTGTCAACCTCATCCTGACGCTCGACCCGTTGCCCTCCGGGGACGCTCGGCCGATGCTGGAAAAGCTTCTGACGATCTGCATCGGGATCCTCGAAGAGACCTCGTCCCTGATCTGCGAGAGGTTTCCCGATCCCGAATCCGCCTATGTGAACGAGCGATTCGATGCCAATTGGAAGCCTGACCACACCTATAGCTGGCAGCAGAACCGCGCGGTGTGCGGCCATAACCTGAAGATCGCCTGGAACCTCACCCGCGTCGCCCACTATTTTCAGTCGCGCGCGGAGAAATTGCGGCAGTCCGGCAAGGCTCAGGAAGCGGTGGCCGACGACGCGCGCGTGAAAAAGTGTCTCGAAGTTGCGAAAGGCCTTGCCGACCGCATGGGCGAAGTAGGCCTCGACAAGGTCCGGGGAGGTATCTTCGACTGCGTCGAGAGGAAGCCGACCAACGCCATGCCGATCCAGTTCGCCTGGGGCAATACCAAGGATTTCTGGCAGCAGGAACAAGGTATCCTCGCCTACCTGATCCTGTGCGGGGCGGTGCCGAACAACGCAAAATACCTGGAATTGGCACGGGAAAGCTCGGCGTTCTGGAACCTCTTCTTCCTGGATCGCGAGCGGCAAGGCTACTTCTTCCGCACGACGGAGAACGGGGCGCCCATCATTGAAGGGCAATACGGAGAGAAGAGCAGCCATGCCATCGGCTATCACGCCTTCGAGCTTGGCTATCTCGCCCATGTCTACACGCGGACCTTTGTCGCGGCCGCCAGCGATACCGATAACACCTTCTGCCTCTACTTCAACGTCCTGGAAGTCACCGATCAGACCACGATCAACGTGCTGCCGGATTTCATGCCGCCCGGCAAGCTGGAAATCTGTCGCGTGCGCGCCAATGGCGTCGACGTTACCGCCGACCGTAAGCCGGAGATCCCGAACGACTTTCAGATCTCGCTCGCTGGTCTGGAGGGCGCTGCCAGCAACGACAGGATGATCGAACTCGCGGTCACCTTCAAGGCCTTGGCGGCGTCGGCCTGAAACCGGGGTCGAACAACAATGAAACCAGCTTCGATAAGACACCTGTCGAGGAGGAGTGGATGGCCGATAAGCCTCTATCTGGCAAGAAAATTGCCCTGATCGTCGAAAGCCAATACGTTCCACAGGAGATAAAGTGCTATCAGGAGCGGTTCGCGGCCTACGGCGCGACTGTCGAACTTCTTTCCTATCTGTGGGGAAACAAGAGCCTTCCCTTCTATTCGACCGTGGAGCCGGAGAACGGCGTTGTTCCGCCTATCGAATGGATCGAGGTGTCCAAGGATGTCAAGGACGCCGAACCAGGAGACTACGCTGCGATCATCATGGCCGCGAATTACACCAGCGTGCGGCTGCGCTGGAACGAGGCGGTTCTCACTTCCGCTAATCCGCAGGTCGACATCCGCGCCACCCCGACCGTCCACTTCTTCCGCCGGGCCATGGCCAACCCCAGCGTCATCAAGGCGGCGCCATGCCACGGTCTGTGGCTCCTGACGACCTCCCCCGACATCCTCGCCGACCGCCGGGTCACCTGCAACCCGGTGATCCTTCCCGACGTCCTCAACGCGGGCGCCGTTCATGTGCCCGTGCCGGCAGGCACCAACTGGTACGAGCACGTGGTCCAGGACGGGGACCTGATCACCAACACGTCCGCCATCCACGACAAGCAGCCGATCGGCTCGGAGCGGCTGGTCGACGCGATTCGCGACGCCATTCTCAATCCGCCGGCGCCCGTGCGGCGGCCCGGCTCGCAGCCCGCGCCGGAGACCCCGGCTACGCCGGTGACGCCCGGCAGGCGGCGCATCTTGATGGTGGTCTCGGAGTGGGGATACTGGGGCGAGGAACTGGTCGGGCCGCTTGGCGAATTCGATCGCGTGGGCTACGAGGTGGAATTCTGCACCGCAACCGGCAGGCGGCCACCCGTTATCCCGGTCAGCGTGGATCCCGATTTCTTCGATCCGCCGTTGCAGCGCTCGGTCACCACGCCCGAGATGGCGGCGCGCGTTCGTAACATCGACGATCCGTCGACTGCGCAAGGCAAGCGCCTGGACAACCCGGTCAATCTCGCCGCGTGGATGCCGGAACGGCCGTATTTCGCGTCGCCGCAGTTCGTCCGGCAACTCGAGGATTACAACTTCAAGTTGGTCGAGGCGCAGCAGCGGATCGATCGCTACGACGCCATCCTGATCGTCGGCGGCTCGGGGCCGATCGTCGACCTCGCCAACAACCAGCGGCTGCACGACCTGATCCTCGCTTTCCTGCGGGCGGGCAAACCCGTCGCCGCCGAATGCTACGGCGTCGCCTGCCTTGCCTTCGCCCGCGACATGAACCTGAGGCAAAGCATCATTCGCGGCAAGCACGTCACTGGCCACTGTCTCGAGTACGACTACAAGGATGGGACGGGCTTTATGCAGCGTCGCAACGTACCCCTGGACTTCGACATGGGTCCGCCGCCTTACCCGCTCGAATTCATCCTGCGCGATGCGACCGGACCCGATGGCGGTTATCACGGCAATTTCGGGCATCCGACCAGCGTTATCGTCGACTATCCATTCATTACCGGTCGGTCGACGCCGGACAGCATTCTGACCGGCCAGAAACTGATCGAGGCGCTGGACGGCAATCCTCCGCTGCGCCGCTGGGGCTGGTAACACGGAAGACACGGCCGCAGGTGCGCCGGCCTCAGCGCCGGCGCACCTGATTGTCATTCAGCCGGGGAGAACATTTTCATGGCAACGGGACATCGTAAGCTGCTGGAGCAGTTGCAGGCCGACGGCGTCCAGTACATCTTTGGCAATCCGGGCAGCAGCGAGGAAGCACTGCTCGACGAGATCTCGCGCTTCGACGGCATCAAGTACATCCATGGCTTGCAGGAAGCAGCCCTGATCCTGCTCGCGAACGGGTATGCGCTTGCCACGAAAAAGCCGACGGTCGTCCAACTGCATTGCAGTGTCGGTCTCGGCAACGCCCTCGGCAGCCTCTACCACGTCTTCCGCATGCAGCGCTCGCCCCTCGTCATCATCGCCGGCGAGGCAGGCGTCGCTTATGACCCGCTCGAGGCGCACATGTGGCTCGACCTTGCCGGCTTCGCCCGACCGGTGACGAAATATGCCGCGCGTGCCGTGCACGCGGGCAGCGTGCTTCGCCTGTTGCGGCGCTGCATCAAGGTGGCGGCCACTCCTCCGTTCGGTCCGACCTTCCTTTGCGTACCGCAGGAAATCCTTGACCAGGCCAATGCCGAGGTGGTGGCGCCGACGGTGATCCCGAACACGCGCGTGGCGCCGGAACAGGGGGTCATCGACAGCGCCGCCCAACTAATGGCGGGCGCCGAAAGCCCCGTGGTGCTGGTGGGAGACGGCGTCGCGCACGCAGGGGCGCAGGCGGAGGTGGCCAGGCTGGCGGAGGTTCTGGGCGCCGGCGTCTGGGGGGCGATGTCCTCCGAGATCAACCTTCCCTGGACGCATC
>JBKQWH010000329.1:0-14280 GCA_052139635.1 Capsulimonadaceae bacterium | reverse complement strand
TGGGTCTCGCGAAGGCGGCGGCGGCCGTCGATGGCGGCCCAGAGGAAGCCGAGCAGCGCGGCAAGAAACGGAAGGTCGTAGATCCCGCCGGTGTGGTAAACGCCGCGCGCAATGGCGGCATTCATGGTGGGTTGTCGCCGGTGATCATGACCGTCTTGATGCCCATCGCCCGAAGGTGGTCGAAGCGCTCGCGCATGCCGCCCTTGACAATGTCCTTCAAGTAGATGATCCCGAGAGCGCGGTTGTTGACGGATACTGCCAGGGGCGTGCCGCCCTTGCGGGAGATCTCGTCCGCGATCTGTTGCAACTCGGCCGGCACTTCACCGCCGCTGCGCTTGACATGCTCAGCCACCGACTGGACGGCGCCCTTACGGATCTGGCGCCCGTTCATGTTCACACCGGACATACGGGTCTGCGCCGTAAACGGGATGAACTCCGCGTCACGGTCCGAGAGGTCGCGACCGCGCAAGCCGTATTGCTCCTTGGCCAGGACGACGATACTGCGGCCCTCCGGAGTCTCGTCGGCCAGGCTGGAGAGTTGGGCCGCGTCGGCAAGATCCTCCACGCTTACCCCCGCAACCGGCAGGAACTGGGCCGCCTGGCGGTTGCCCAGAGTGATGGTGCCGGTCTTGTCGAGCAAGAGAACGTCGACATCCCCGGCGGCCTCGACGGCCTTGCCGCTCATGGCGAGAACGTTGTACTGCATGACGCGGTCCATGCCGGCGATGCCGATGGCCGAGAGCAATCCTCCGATCGTCGTGGGGATCAGGCACACCAGAAGGGCAATCAGGATTGTCACCGAGGGGGCCGTTCCGGTACTGTTGGCCGCCTGAGCTTGGGTTACATTGTACTGCGCGAATGGCAGCAGGGTGACGGTCGCGAACAGGAAGATGATTGTCAGACCGGCGATCAGGATGTTCAACGCGATCTCATTCGGCGTCTTCTGCCGTGACGCGCCCTCGACGAGGGTGATCATGCGGTCGATGAACGTCTCGCCGGGGTTCGCGGTGATCTCGATCTTGATCTCGTCCGAAATCACCTTGGTGCCGCCGGTAACGGCCGAGCGATCGCCGCCGGCCTCGCGAATGACCGGAGCGCTCTCACCGGTAATGGCGGATTCGTCGACGCTCGCGATGCCCTCGATGATGGTGCCGTCGCTCGGGATGATGTCGCCGATCGTACAGTAAACGACATCGCCCTTGCGCAGCGAAGGCGCCGGGACCTCCTCCATCGCGCCTCCTTTGACGATGCGCTTTGCACGGGTCGTCGTTCGGGTCTTGCGAAGCTCATCGGCCTGCGCCTTGCCGCGGCCCTCGGCAATAGCCTCGGCGAAGTTCGCAAAGAGCACTGTGAACCAGAGCCACAGTGCGATTTGACCCACGAACAACACCTCGCCGGGCTGCGGCTTGGCGTGCGGGAGCATATTGGTTATGTCGTTGATCCATATAAGCGTTGTAATGACGCTTCCGATCCAGACAACAAACATGACCGGATTCTTCATCTCGGCAACCGGGTTGAGCTTGACGAAGGCGTCCTTGATCGCCCGCATAACTATCGGCGGATCGAACAGCGGTCGCGATCGCCGGGTAAACGAGATGGGCGACGGCCCTTTTGGGTCGCCAACCGGAGTATTCGGTTGTGGTGCTAGTGTCACAGCCATTAGTTATTCGTCTCCTGCCGGTTGAGCGGGATGCGCAGGCGCAGTGCCATACGCCCTGCGCACGCCCGCCACACTATCCGACTCTCAAATCCGTGGCCGTTCCCGGACCCGGATAAATCAGGTTTTTCCATTCTCATTCGGGTTAGAACGTCCGTCCGGCGTGCATCAGGAAATGCTCCGCAATCGGTCCGAGCGAGACTCCCGGGAAATAGGTCAACGCGCCGACAATGATCACCACGCCGGCCAGCAGCCCCGCAAAGAGGGGGGTATCGGTGGGGAAGGTTCCCGCGCTTGGAGGCACACGCTTCTTTCTCACCATGCTGCCCGCAATGGCCAGGAGCGGCACGATCATCAAGAACCGGCCGACCAGCATCGAGATGCCGCCCATCAGGTTATAGAAGGGCGTATTGCCGGAGATGCCGGCAAAAGCGCTGCCATTGTTACCCGTGTTCGAGTCGAATAGATACAGGATCTCCGAGAACCCGTGCGGACCATTGTTGTTGGTGTTGGCCGAAGCGAGTGCGTTGACTGAAGGCGGAGAGCCCGCGACCGTGTTCCAATAGGTGGCGGGATGGGGAACGTGCGTCACGCTCATGACGGCCGTAAAGCCAAGAACGTCGGCGGCCAGAATAAGTGACGCCAGCATCGCCATCTTCACCTCGTACGCTTCCACCTTTTTGCCCAGGTATTCGGGGGTACGTCCCACCATGAGACCGGCGATGAAGACAGCCAGAACTGCGTACATCAACATGCCGTAGAGCCCGGCCCCGACCCCGCCGAAGATCACCTCACCGCTCATGATGTTCGCCATCGGTACCAGGCCTCCGATTGGCGTGTACGAATCGTGCATCGAGTTGACGGCGCCGCACGAGGCGTCCGTGGTGATGGTTGCAAAGAGGGCCGAACGGGCAATCCCGAATCGCACCTCCTTGCCTTCCATATTGCCGCCGCTGTCTCCCAGCCTGGACGCGCGCGTCTCCACCCCCTGCTGCGCGATCATCGGGTTGCCCTTGGATTCCTGGTAATAGCAGGTGACTACACCCAGAGCCCACAGAGCCGCCATGGCGCCCCAGATCGCCCAGCCCTGTTTCGGGTTGCCGACATAAAGGCCGAACGTATAGACAATGGCGGCGCCGATCAGGAAGATCGTAAGGATCTGTAGGAAGTCGGTAAACGGCGTCGGGTTCTCGAACGGATGCGAGGAGTTCGCATTCAGCGGACCGCCGCCGTTGGTTCCCAACATCTTGATCGCCTCCTGCGATGCGAAAGGACCGCCGGGGATGATCTGAGTACCGCCCTCGATGTTATGGGCCGTGACATACGCGTTAAAGTTCTGAATCTGTCCTTGCTGAACATAAATCAGCGCCACCACCGTGCAGATGGGGAGAAGGACGTAGACGATGCATCGGACAAGGTCCGCCCAGAAATTGCCGATGGTCTCTGCTGACTTTCGCCCCAGTCCACGGACCAGTGCGATCGCGATGATGATCCCGACGGCCGCAGAGTAGAAGTTGTGCGATGCCAGCGCAACCATCTGCGAGAAGTAAGACATCGTGTTCTCGCCGTCATAGTTTTGCCAGTTCGTGTTGGTAGTGAACGACGCAGCCGTGTTAAACGCGAGGTCCGGAGTCATCGCCGTTGCCCACGACGGCGCCCGCTTGGCGTCCCCAAAGTGCATGGGGTTTAGCGGCAGATTCTGCTGGAACCGCAGGCATACGTACGTCACCAGCAACGTCACCAGGCTGAAGATCAGCATGGCGCCGCAATAAACGGTCCACGGCATCTCCTCGTCCGGGTCGACGCCGCCTACCTTGTATATGAGCTTCTCCATCCACCCGAGGATCGGCGTCATAAAGGTCCTCTGCCCCTCGAACACCTTGTAAAGGAATGTACCGACGGGTTTCGTAATGGCCAGAATCACCAGGATGTAGAGAATAATCTGAAACCAACCTATGAAGGTCATTGCCGTTTCTCCTAAAACTTTTCCGGACGCAGCAGTGCGACGAGCAGGTAAACAGTTAGCCCGATCGACGCAATTGCGCCCAACCATGTGTCAAACATTTGTACGCCTCCTCAAAGTTTGTCACAACCGTACGTGTACGCAAGAGACACGATGAAGAAGCCGATTGTGATCAAAACAAACCAGAAATCCGGTCCGAACATGTTTCGCCTCCCGGCGGCGGGTAATCGCTCCGCACGCTTGCGACCGCGTCCCGGCGCCCCGTCAAGCCAAATATTAGTCCGAAAGGCGTAAAGAAGGCGTAAAGAGCGCGCGGGTGGATATAAAGAACATATAAAGATGCATTGCGACCGAATGGTCAACTCGAGATTGGCGCGAAGATCGGAACCGGAGCCGAACTTTCGGCCGACAGTGCGCTTCGATCGGACGCCCGAAGTAGTTGTCGATGTGCGACGTACCGGCTACTGCCGGACACGGCAGGCGCGGGCGTATTCCCACCAACCGCGGAGGATGGTCGCCACCCCGGAGAGACACAGGAACACCTCGGCCCATCGGACCAAGATCACCTGATATCCGACGGCAATTCGAACCAGAAACGCACCGGCGGAGAGGCCAAACCCGAGGGCAACACATCGAAGCGATGGCGCCACCCAGAACCGGTGGGCGTTGACGGCAGCCTGCATCCGGAAAAGAGCGACGAAGAATCCAACCACTGTAGCAATCAGCCCAACACAAATGGCGATCATGAATGAGGCTCTTTCCATTAGTCTTACGATATCTGCGCGGTCTACTTCGGATTCATCCCGACGATCGAAAGATGGGGGCAGTCGCGAGCGCCGGCGATTGCGGGCAAAGACGGCTAGATAACGAACGATATCCGCCGGCACCTTTCGATGGAAATCGCGGCTAAACCGCGACATCCGCCTTCGCGGATACTGTCGCTAAGACGACTGCAAGGCGCAATTCGAGGGGCTAACCGGACGGCCGAAAGAGTTGCAAACCACGTCATCGGGCGTTCACAGGGATCGATGCCGACGGCGGTCGGGCCGGCGCACGCTCACGACACATCGACGCACGGCATTGGGCATCGGCCTCGCGGATCAAAAGAATATCCCGGCGCCGGCGCACATAATGGAGCCGCACGCCGGGACATGAACGTGCGGAGGCCAATCGCGCACTGAGTCCATGATAGCCCTGAACGCATAAAGAAGCCGTAAAGACTCGTCGCGTCCATGTAAAGAAAGTGTAAAGACGTGCGGGGGGACAGTGATTAGTGCGTCGTGTTCACTACTCGCCGTCGTTCGTTCGGAACCGGTATCCGACGCCGGGCTCGGTCACGATATGTGTCGGGCGCCCGGGGTTATCCTCGATCTTCTGGCGGAGATGGCCGACGTGCACGCGAAGTAGCTGGGTATCCTCGCTGTACGGGGCACCCCAAACCGCGGATAGGAGATTGCGGTGTGTGACGACTCGGTCGGCGTTCCGGGTCAAGAAACGCAGGATCTCATATTCGAGGGGGGTAAGCTTGACATCGACGGAATCGCGCGTAACCAGGCGCCGGTCGTAATCGACAGTGAGACTGCCGGACGTAAAGCACGGGGATTCTGTCGGGACGGGCGCGGTGCGGTGACGGCGGAGGGCGGCGCGCACCCGGGCCGTCAGCTCGTCCATCCCGAACGGCTTGGTCAGGTAGTCGTCGGCCCCGATGTCGAGCGCCGCCACCTTGCGACGCTCCTGGCTGATCGCGGAGAGCACGAGGATCGGCACCTGAGTCCATTCTCGCAGGCGGCGGCATACGGTAAGTCCGTCCATATCTCCCGGCAGCATGACGTCCAGCACAATCAGGTCGGGCGCCTCCGACGATGCTGTCCGCAGCGCCTCCTCACCGTTGTGCGCTACGAGGACCTCGTAGCCCTGCGCCAGCAGGCCAGCCCGAACGGCGCGAACGATCTCAGGCTCGTCATCGACGACCAGTATCCGATGCGCTTGTTGTGATTTCATTGTCATGGCGTTCTACCCGACCGGCAGCCTTACCGCGAAAATCGCTCCTGGTGGTTCGACCGCGTTGGCGGCCTCAATGACCCCTTCATGGGCGACAACGATCGCATGGCAAAGCGCAAGGCCCAGCCCCGTACCGTGAACCGCGCTCGACGCGTGGCGTGCGCTTCGGTAAAACCGGGTAAACAGGCGTTCCTCGTCTCCCGGAGCCAGTCCTTCTCCGTAGTCGCGAACAGTGAGCGTCATCCCGCACGGGTCCTCGTCCTGGCCGTTGAAATCCGGCGCTAAACGCACGTCGATCGGGCCGTTGGAGTACTTGAGTGCGTTGTCGAGCAAGTTCGACACCACCAGTGCAACCTGCGTATAGTCCGCTCGGATCAGCGGAACGCCCGCCTCGACGGTAACCCGCACGCGGTCGGCCGGCTCCGACCGAAACCGGCCGAGGACAGCGCCAACAACGTCGGCCACGTCGCACCAGTCCTTATTGGGAAGCCAGGCACCGGCCTCTAGCCGCGAAAGATCGAGCAGGTTACTGACGAGGCCCGCCAGGCGGTCGGCCTCGCGATCGATTGCTGCGACGGCCTCCATGCGCGCGCCGCTGTCCCACTCCCCTCCCGGCTGCATGAGCCCGCTCGCCGACGCCTTAATGGCCGCAAGTGGCGACCGTAATTCGTGTGACACGAGCGAGAGGAGGGCGTCCTTGAGCATGTCCGCCTCCCGCAGGACCTCCACCTGGGCGGCACGTGCCGCAAGGGCCTGTCGTGCGATCACCACCGCCGCATGGTTCGCAAGAGTCAGGATCAGCCGTTCCTCTGCCGCCGAGTAGCGGGCCCCGTCCTCCCGTGGGCCGACGTGCAGCAGCCCGACGAGTTCCTCCTGCGCTCGCAGCGGCACGTAAGCCCCCAATTCGCCGGCGCCACGCGACGCCGTGTCGACCATCGCGACTGCCTTCGCCCAGAGGTCCATGCTCTTGCCGAAACCCACGACCTGGTCAAACTGAAGGGCCTCCTCACCGACGGCCACGATCATTTCCGGATCGAATCGGTCCTCAGGCGACGAGTGGCCAGCCATGAGCGTTAGCCCCGTCGGGCCGCGGCGGTAGATCAAACAGCGGCCCGCATGGCATGTCTCGATGATCTGCGCGCCCAGCGCGGCAAGCAAGAGATCGTCGACAACTTCGCGGCTGACAGTTTCGCTCGCCCGGTTCAATGTCGTCAGTTCCGCCTCGCGCGCCTGCGCCTCGGCGGACCGCCGTTCCACCTGCGACGCCAGCCGAGTCGTGGTCAGTGCGACAGCCAGGAAGACAAAGAGCGAGATCAAGTCCTTCGGATTGCTCACGCTAAACGAGTAATACGGCCGCAGAAAAAAGAAGTCCAGGCAAAGGAAACTGAGCACGGCCCCGAATACCGCGGGCCCAAAGCCAAGCCGTAGGGAACAGGACAATACAACCGGCAGGTACAGCATCGCGGCCTGCCCCTTGTCGACGGCATGGCGCGCGAGCCAGAGAAGGCAGGTCGCAGCCCCCACCCTCGCCGCCGCCCACCCATAGCTCGCCGGCGGTGAGAATCTGCCGACGACCGCGGTCAGGCCGCGCACATCCGGCTTGTCCCCATGAGTAACTGGCAGTACTCTCGCGACTTCCATTTCCACTACCGCCATAATACCTCGTGAGGAGGAGTTAGTACGCTACTGCGACTCCGCGTCAAACCCAAGAGCTCGTCCCGATCCGCCGCGAAGCAAAACACGACACGGATAATGATGAGAAAGCTCGGATAATCGTGTACGTATACTGATCCTATCGTGGGACAGTCCTCCGTGCCTGTCTTCCTCAATCCCTATCGCACGACGAACGTCCCCGCCTCGCCGAAGTGCACCGCCGGCTTACCGGGCACGCTGACCTCGGCGTCGACACCGGCCGGCAGGGTCACCTGGCAGATCAGGCGGCCGGACTTCTTGTCGGCGCGCACGTGAATCGGGCCATGCGGCGTCGGGACGTCGCCTTCCGCCCAGGAGAGATCCCCCAGGTCCGGCGCAATGTCCACGGTCTTGAACCCGCCGGACGTCGGGCGAACGCCCAGAACATAGTCTGTCAGCCAGGCGGTCGGGCCGCTTGACCAGCCGTGGCAAAGACTGATGCTCGTGCCCGCCGTGTGGTCCGCCTGCAGGTATGTGTGGTAGTGGACCTTCGGCCAGCGCGGATCGTAGGCTTCCCAGAAGGTCGTCGCCCCCTCGTCGAGCATCCCTCCCCAGTACGTGCGCAGCACGCGAAGACCATCCTCCGTATGGCCGGAGGCGCTCAGGGCACGCAGCACGTAGTTCGCGTAATAGGGCGAAATCACGCGGGGGTTGTAGAGCGGGACACCGGTATGGTCCCACGCCGGGCTGTCCGGGTCGAGTATCTGGTGATAGATCGACGCTGACTGCTGCGCTGTCGACACGCCCGAGTATACGGCCATCGCGTTCACCTGCAGACGCGCGCCGTAAGTGTTAGCCGCCTTATCGACCAGGAGGCTCCGTGCCGCCGCAGTCAGCGCATCGGCCCACTGATCCTCCTTGCTTGCGTTGTCCGTGTCGCCCACCTCGCGCAGGAGGAACGCCCCTTCCCGAACCGCCCTGATCAGAAACATGTGCGTGGCCGCACACGAATCCGTCGACTGCACCTCCAGGTCCGGCGACCAATCGACAAAGCACCACCCGTGGTTCTGGTTCGCGAACAGCCCATGTTGGTCGATATCCCCGTGCAGCGTGGTGAGCAGCGAGATCAACGCATCATGCTGCTTCGCGAGAAATGCATAGTCGCCAACGTGCCGATGAAAGTCCGCCAGCGTGCAGATCCATGCACACGAGTAGCCCGAGATGTTGTTGATATATCCGGCGCCGGTATCGTTGTCATGGAGCCGCTGCAGGGTCTGCTCCATCAGGAATTTGTCGAGAAAGGCGTCGTCAATGACCGCGCCGGAGACGTGCAGGTCGCCGCTCCACCTGGCTCGGTCGCGCTTGGGCGCGTCCCAGATGTCGTCCTGCATGCACAGGTGCGCGGTGTACGCCCCGGTGTACCATATTCTGGTAATCCGCGGGTCGGAGCAGGAGAAACTGCCCCGATACGTAACCGGATAGTACTTATCGTCGAGCACTACCCGGAAGCGAATCGGTTGAGATGTGTCCGACGTGAATACCAGCTTCGCATATCGGAAGGCGCTGAACGGCGTGTAGACGAACGAATCCGGCTGGAACGACACGGAGGTCTTCCCACCCCATGGTAGTTGCGTGGCCTCCTCATAGGACTCGCCGGTTCCGATTTGGATCTTTCCCGACGTCAAGCCGGTGATCCGGAGGCGGCCAGCGACCTCTTTCCCAAAATCCACAACGAAGCTTGGAGCATCGTCCGAACCTTCTGGAGCGGGCGCGACTGTTACGATGGTGTCAAGGTGACCGGCCAGCGACTCGGCTCCGTCGATCTTGCCCGCGCCCGGGTGCACATCGCGAATGGCGGCGATCGGGAGTGCGATATGCGTCATCAACGGCCGCAGGCCGGGCCAGCCCTCCAGGACGCTCGAACCATTCCAACTTCCCTGCCCGGCCGAAGCCCCGACCGTAGCGGGAGGCCAGGGGATGTCATTGCAGCCTCTCGCTTGCCAGTTATCCGGAACCGGCCAGTCGACAAAGACCTTCCAGCCAGCATCCGTGATAATGTCCGCTTGACCGGGAATCTCGAGCCGCGCCAGCAGCCCGCCCGCACCACCGAGGTCGTCGACCTCAACCGCAAGAATGTTCCCCCCCGTGGTGAGGTAAGGGCCAATATTGAGATGATGGACCGTCTGCCAGTCACTCGCCGATTGCCCGCAGGGCGGGGATTCGTCCACCTCCCGGCCGTTGACAAACAGGGTGAAGTAGTCCTGGCCGGTAATGTCGAGGTTCGCGATCCGTGGAACGGTTGTCAGCCCGAATGTCCGACGGAAGTACGCTCTCCGGATCTCCTTTCCCGAGACCGAACTTGCCCAGATCCAGTTGCCCGCCGCAACGGGCACATTGGCGGTCGATTCCACGGGCGGCGACGGCAGGCCATAAGTCGGGTCCACTGTCGGCGGACGCGCGTATGCGGCGCCGGCCAGAAGCAGGGCCGCGATCGGCAATAACAGGCCAGACTTCATCGTGCTCGCTTCTCAATTCTGCAGGCAGCGGCCAAAGCACCGATGCGCTTCGCAAATACTAAACGATTGCGGCTGCACGCGCGACTGCACGGTTGTGTCTTATCGTGGGACAGGCGTCCCTGTCATCTTTGTGCGGCGGGAAGGTGCGCAAGCCCGACTGCACTCTTGTGCATGTCGACGGCGCATTACGTCTACTCAGGGTTTGGCATGGACTCCACACGGGACATCGTAGACTCGCAGCAAACCTTGTTGGTCAGGTTCACACCCCGCCGCCACACGCAAATGAGCCGATCCGCCGAGTCAATATTCAGCGTCAGCGTTCCGCGTTTCCAACTGTTCTCTGACGTTTCCTCGTCTAACACAACCTGGTCTTCGGCCACGGTTCGCACGGCAAGGGTTCCGTTTACCGTACTCTGCTTCATCGCGTACACGGTTTCGCCGCCCGCATTCTCCAGAATAATCTCGCCTTCGTACGGATACTTGCGATCTCCCGTCACCGACCCCTTCCAACGTCCAATGTACTGTTCCGGTATCTGCACGTCGTTTCTCTCCTTCTCACGTATCGAGCTAACCCGTCGATTTTCTTAACACGAGCCTGTCTTTTCCACACGGCTGTTCTGCAAATAATACCCCGGCGATAACCACTCTCCTCTACTTTCTACCCGCCGGCGTGATAAGCGCGGCAACATCGGCGGTAAGATCGGGAATTGAGAGCGGGAGGCCGTCGTTCCAGAACCACTCATATTCCGTTCGGAAAAAGACTCCTGTTTCCGTATTGAACCAGTGTACCGCGTATCGGCCGGGAGAAAGCCCCTCGATACTTGTCACGGCCGAGTGAATTGTCGGCATCGTTAGCCCATCGAGAGCATTCTTCCAGTCGTGCGCGCTGTTGTGGACCCAGAGGATCGCCGTATGGCCGTCGGTCATTCCAAGTGCGGCCGCGTTCGCATACTCGTTCCCCCGGTAGTTTGTAAGCCGGTACTCGCTCACGCTCAGCCAATCACCGTCGACAACAGCGACTCGGACCGTGTGACGGCCAATCGGGAGCGAAACGGCGTAGTCCTGGTCGAACGTGGCCAGATAGATTTTGTACTGCCCCTCGAACTGCGTGCTCTTATAGGGTAGCGGGGTCCCCGCCGTGGGAGGAGCGGCATTGAGGGTAAACGTGCCGCCGACGACACCGTCTACAATGATCTCGAGTACGCAATGGTTCGAGACCTGATCGACATGCACCACGAAATCGCCCGGTTCCCGGTAATACACGTGAAAGACCGGTGACGTTTGCAGATTTGGTTTTGCCGGCCCGTAGAGATACGTGGGAAAGGCGGTCCGAGTATCGTCGGCGCTGGCAGCATCGATCGTGTAGCTGCCGGGTGTCGCCACGCCCCAGGCGGTTCCGGTCGGCAGAACCATATCACCGTACCTGTGAGTCGTCACGGGAACCGTGATCGGCGAAAATACCAGGTCGGTCCAGCAGCCTGACGTCCACGGGACATGGCTGACAAATCGGCTCGGCGCGGTCAATTCCCGGACGAGACCCCTGGGCGCGATATAATCGTCCCACCACCAGGACATTGCCGTGCCGGCGTCACCGCCGGCAATTCCCGCCCAGATTCCGTTGTGCAGGTCGATCCCCAGCCCATGGGGATCGTACGCGGAATCCGACTTTCGCCAATCGATCCCGAACTCAGCCATCAAGTGCGGTTTGAAGAACGCAGCCGCCGGACGATCCGCGCCAACACCGGCGCTGCTGTGGGCATAGGTCTCGATCGACGGCGCCAGATCCGGGACGTCGCCCACGCCGTAATAGTGACTCTCGGTCCAATCGATTTCCGGGATCTTCCAGACATCCGGATTTCCGTACGTGGTCGTGATGAGGTGACGGAAGGGATCGGCCGGATGCCCGGCAAAAGGCCCCGTACCCTTGAGGTACTGGGCCATCTCCGCCACCCAGGGAGCCGGGGCGTTTGTCTCATTCCAAAGCTCCCACGACTGTATCGATGTACGGTAACCGTAACGCGCGGCGATATAGCGCAGCCGCTGCCGGTACAGCTTTCGTGCAGCGGGGTCGGTCCAGAAGTCGTCCGGAGTGGCGCACGGTCCCCCATTGGCACTGTTGTACGGGTTCTGATCCCACTGGCCTTCGTTGAAGAAGCCGCCCTTTGTAAACTCGCCGTACGTGCCCAGGCAGATCATCGACATCACCCGGTATCGCTCCGTGATGTCAAGCGTCCGGTCCAGACGCCACGCGTGGGCCAGGTCGTAGACACCCAACCCGGTGCCGGCGTGCTCAATGGCCATACTCCATGACGCCATCCAGAGTCTGATCCAGTTACCGCCTGCCGCGTGGAGGCTTGGAATCCACTTCTCGTAACTATACGTCTCCGGGCCGTTTCCCCAGCACATGTTCTCGCCGACCGGCACAAACGGCGTCTCGCCGTCCCGGGCGAAGGCCCGGGGGTTGCGCCGGCTCACCCGGACATAACCCGCATCGCCGGATGGAATCGCCGTAAATGTCATGGTCGAAGAGTGCGCCATGCCGGACGAGTCTCGGACGGAAACCGTATACGTCCAGTGCCCGGGCGCGGGCGGCGCAAACCGAACCTTCCAGACCGGAGCGCCGGCGGGACTGAGGACCTCATTTCCCCCGGCGTCGCGAGACCGGATGAAGTCCTGGTAGAGGAAGCCGTTGACATGGACCTTCCGGCGGTCGGGGCCGCTAAAATCGGCGCCGACATCGATCTGGTCCGGATCGAAGGGATTGCGGTAGGTCGCCGTCAAGTTCAGGGTGATCTCGAACTTCCCGTAGACCGGAACGCGCACCGCGCTTGGCGTAACGGACCGAAGCGCGAGCGGTGTCGACTGGGCATAGGGAGTGATAGGCGTCCGAGCCGCGGCCGGGCTCACCAGGACGGCGCCAACCATCAGTCCAAAGAGGACCATCGCGCGCCGAAGGTCGCAACGTTGGGTATCCATATCCGATAATTCGCGAAAACTCGCAGGAATTCCTACCATTCTCAAACAACAATATCACGAAATCCATCTCATTCAACCTTTTCCGTGCTTCCTGTGTGTTCCAATGGTAAGAACTCCTGAATCCTATCGTTCTTCGGTTGGCACGAATAATGCACCCTTTCAGATAAGCTTATGGCCCTCCCAACGAGCACCGGGAGACCCGCTGTCGTGCTCGCGATGGCATGGATGCCATCCCACCGGTCTTCGCGCTGTTTTTGCCCTGAACTCGTTCGTCTCCACGGAAGGTGCCGGAGGTTGTCCCTTGAACCGTCGTGTTGCCACATGGTTGTTCATATCGCTCTGGCTCGTGTTCCTGGTCCACTTTAACCCGGGAGGCACAGACACGAACCGCTTCGCCCGGCTGACGATGTCCATCACCGAACGACAGCAAATCGACGTCGACACGGAAGCGGCCGGCTCCGCCGGCTTTGTCGTCCTCGCAGGGCGCCGCATTACCCGGGGAAGCCCGGGCATCGCATTTCTGGCGGCGCCGGCGTGGTCTCTCGCGTACTGGTTCTACAGCCAGTTGCCACCGAAGTCACCGCTGTGCCGCGAGAGTGTACACGTCGCCCTCGCGCATTTCATTTCAACCGCGGTGACAAGCGCCCTGGCCGGTGCTCTGACCGCCCTGCTGCTGGCTCTGTTTGTCTACGACCGCACGCTTAGCTATGTGCGCGCAATCGGTACGGCGCTGTTGTATGCGTTCGGTAGTATTGCGTTTTATTACTCCACGCAAATGAACGATCATGTCGTCGTCGCGGCGCTTCTCTTCGGAGCATTCACGCTCGTATTTGCGCCGGAGGCCCTGCGCATCGGCAACGAGCGAATGCGGCTGGCTCTCATCGGGCTCTGCGCGGGACTGACGATCTTTGTTGACGTGTCCAGCGTACCGATGGTGGTCGCCCTCTCGGTGTATGCAATCCGGTCCCTCAAGGACCGATCGGTGGTGTCTTCGGGCATCACGGCCGCGATTCTGCCCCTTCTGGCCTTGTTATGTTATTGTAGCGCGGCTTTTCACAGTCAGAATCCGGCCACGTCCGTCGATCGCGTGCAACAGGCAAGCATCCTGGGCGTTGCCTGGCCCAACGCCAGCCAGATCGGGCAAGTGCTCGGGTCATCGTTCACCGGCATATTCTTTATGCCATTCACGCTCGTCTCCTGCTGGATATTGGTCCAAAAGAACCGGCAGACGTACCTGTTGACACGCCAGGAAAGGCAAGCCATCGTTGTGGCATGCCTGCTGTCTTCCGTATGCGCTTGCGCCACGCCGAATATCGAACCGCAATTCGGACCCGGCTTCTTGCTCCCCTCTATCCCCTTTCTTTGCCTGGTATTCGGCATGTACGCGAACGTTGCCCCAAGCGCCGCCGGCTCCCACGACGATGGGGCCATCCAATACCGCGGCGCGAATGGAACGTACTTCGAGCGCCGGCCCGGCATTCCTCTCGCACTGGCCTCGCTGAGTCTTCTTGTCAATGTTGCAGGTGCACAGGTCG
>JBKQWH010000328.1:0-5404 GCA_052139635.1 Capsulimonadaceae bacterium | reverse complement strand
GAGACGGCCGCGCGGGATCTTCACGTTATGACCAGTATCCGATCGATCGTGCGTATATTATTGGTGTTGGCTGGCTTCGCTTTCCTTGCGATAGCACCCGCTGTCGTGATGTATCGCTTGGTGCGGTCCATTCACCGGCAGCCTCCCCCGGAGGTCACGATCAGCTATCTGAGCGTTCCGAGCGGCGACAGCACGGTGATCCACACGACCGACGATAAGTTTATCGTGATCGATGCCGGTGGCACCGGGTCGGGCGAGACGGTGACCCGCTTGCTGCGGGGCATGGGCGCCCGGCATATCGACTTGCTGGTGCTGGCTTCGACGACCGATGCCGGGCTCGGCGGTGTACCGGAACTGCTCGATTCCGGTATGCACGTTGTGTCGGCATGGACCGCCAGGGCCAACAATGCCATTCCGGATCAATGTGCGGCCATCCAGGCCCTTGCGCAGCGGCACGTGCCGATACAGACGGCGCAGGCCGGCACGGAGGCCATGCCGGGGGAGACGCCGATGCGCTTCTATGTGGTGTGGCCGCCGCAGCACGGAGAGGGGGCATTGAGCGACGGTCTGGTGTGCCGCGTGGATTTTGGATCTCAATCTGCGCTCTTCCTCGGATCGATCGACTCGGATACCGAGCCATATGTTGTGTCCGGAGCGTCGCCGGAATTGCTTGCCAACGTCCTCCAGGTCACCGATCACGGGGCGGGCGAGTCGACGTCCCTCGAGCTCCTGCGTCGGGTACAGCCGGAAATCGCTGTGATAGCGTGCACTACCCAATCCCCGCCGGCCCAGGCTGCTATTCTCCGTCTGCAGGCCGCCGGCGCGAGCATCTGGCGCACGGACAGACAGGGCACGGTCACGGTGACTCTGAGTGGGAGCGCAAACACGCCCGCCGTAACCGGAGAGCATACATAGCGCGACATCGCCGCAACCAAACGGAGGCACTGAAGCGTTAAGCACAACTCGAAAGAAAAACTCCTGTTCCGTGTTTTCCGTTGTTAAGATTCCTGATTCCGGATTCTTCTCCGCCCGCGACGATTCTCACGATTAGTATCGTTGGGGAGAGGAAACAGGAGTGAGGAAAGAGGGAGGATAGGATATCGCGGGATGCCATCCCGGCGCGTCCGCAGCGTTGCGAATGCGGCCGTTCGTTGACTCCCCGCGGCATCAACGGTATACTCACCGCATGGGTGACGTTCTCCGGGATATGCGCGATTTGATCCACAACGAAGCAATCGACGGGTCCGTGGACGATTCGTTGTTCGGATCTACCACGGCGCAGATCAAGGCGGCGCTCTCCGAAGGTGTGGGCTATCCCGCCTACCGCGGGGGCCAGATCGCCGAATGGCTTTATCGCCGAATCATGCCGGGCGAGCGCGGTGGCTACGGCGCGAGCTTCGACACGATGACCGACTTGCCGGTTACGGTGCGCGATAACCTGGCGCGAACGTACCGATTGCCGGTCCTGTCGCTCGCGGAGCGGCACGAAGACCCCCGCGACGGCACGGTCAAGGTTCTGGCTCGTCTCGCAAATGGCGGCCATCCCATCGAATGCGTTCTGCTTCCGGAGGACCGCCGGGTATCCGTCTGCCTGTCGACGCAGGCCGGTTGTCCGATGGCGTGCGCGTTTTGCGCGACAGGGACTCAGGGGTTGACCCGGAATCTCACCGCCGGGGAGATCGTCTCACAGTTCTTGCTACTGCAGTCCGAGTCGCCGCGCCGCATCACGCATATCGTACTGATGGGCATGGGCGAACCGCTGCTCAACTATGACAACACTTTGAAAGCCATCCGGGTTCTCAATGAGGAAATCGGGGTCGCAATGCGGCATATCACGGTGTCGACGGTGGGAATCGTGCCGAATATCGACCGCCTCGCGGCCGAAAACCTGCAGTTGACCCTTGCCGTCTCACTGCATGCGCCCAACGACACTCTCCGCGCCCGCCTGGTCCCGGTGGCCCGCACTTACCCGCTGGAACGGCTGATGGAATCCTGCCGAAAATACGCCCAGCGGACGCACCGGCGCCTGACGTTCGAGTACGTTCTGCTGCGCGAAGTAAACGACCGTCCGGAAGATGCCCGGGAACTCGGTCAGCTCCTGCGGGGCCTTCCGGCGGCCCTGAACGTGATCCCGTATAACGTGACAACGGTTGCGGAAAGTTTCCAGCGCCCCGAGCCGGCCCGAGTCGCTGCCTTTCGAAAGATTGTCGAGGCTGCCGGGGTCAGTGTCACCGAGCGAAAGGAACGCGGGCGGAGGATCGCAGCCGCTTGCGGGCAGCTTGTCACCGAAAGCGCCCGCCGGCGGCCGGCCAGGCCGCAGCCCGTCGCCGGCGTCGCCGGCGATTTCGATATCTCGCTGTCGGGAGCGGCTTAGGATGTCAGGAACAGACGACTCGCGCGACGAACCCGATGGTCCTGACGCCGGACTTCCCCTGTCGAGCGCCCCAAATGCCGGCCGGTCCGGACCCGCTGCCTTTTCCGAAGGCCGGCAACCCGCGCATGTTCCCGCCGAGGAGGGCGGGGGGGAAGCGCCGTCCCGTGAACCACCGGGGCATGAGGGTGCCGAACCGGACGACGACGCGGGATCACCGCAAGTCGGTCCGAAGGAGAGAGCACTCAGGTGGCTGCAAACCGTGAGACCTTCGACATTTCTTGCCATCCTGCGCCACCCTGAGGCGGAATACCTGACGGCGCGCGCCTTCTCGGGGTTCCGCGTCAACACGCGCGGCCTGGCAAGTCCCATCGTTCGGTCGCGGCTGGCCGCGCTGCTGTCGAGTGATCCGAGTTTTTTCATCAAGATGCAGGAACTTGTTGCGGAACTGGACGGATCGGTCGTGCCTTCGTCTGTGGAGCCGGATGCCGAGGAACCTGCTGGCGACGACGAAAGAGCCAGGCCGGCGCAGCCCGCCCCGGCTTTCGACGTGCGCGTGAGAGACCTGGAAGGGCGTTTGGACCGTGAACGCCACGAACGGCGGCAATTGCAGTCTGAATCGCGCGCGACCGCGGAACGAATGCGTCAGGTAGAACGCGATCTGCAGGCGGCTCGTGCGACGAACCAGGCTATGGCCCGCGAGCGAGATGCCGCCAGGTCGGCGCTCGATCAGACATCGCAGCGCCTGGCACGGCTGGAACGACGGTGCGCACGTTTGACTATCGAGCGAGACCTCCTGCTCAAGGCCTCGGAGCGGCCGGCGGCAGACAGCGCGGAAGGCACTCCCGTCCGGAGCGACCGGCGGGGCGCCCGGGCGATACAGTTCGCCGCGGTCGAGAGCATGGTGAATGAGCCGTCGGCTTTCGAAGCGGCTGCCATGCGGCTCCTTACCCGGGGGGACGCGGAGTCCGCACTGTATATCGCGGAAGACGTGCTGCGCATTGAGCCCGCGAATCTGGCCGGTCTGGAGCTTGCGGCCAGCGCCAATCGCGATCTCGGACGCGGACAGCAAGCGGCGGCGATGGATCGTGACCTTCTGAGCGCTGCTCTGGCGGCAAGTGACCTGCGCCGCGCCACGGATGCGTTCCTCGCGGTTGTCACCGTGTCCCCGGAGGCGGCGTCGCAGCCTCGGTTCGGCAAACCCTACGCTGCTGCGTTGCGCGCGGCCTCCGCCGCTGATCTGGCCGCCCTGTCCGGACAGTTAGGCCGCCTGAGCAGCACTCATCCCGAAGCCTTCAACCGAATCAGCGCCCTGATCCAGGAGTACACCCCGGCAGGGGTGGCGGACCGCGTACTGCAGCGCGAGGCCTTCGACATCGCCGGAGTCCTCCCGCTTGACATCCCAACCGCGGTGACCGCTCGCGCTGTCGTCAATGCCGTTAACGCGGGCGACACGGCGCTCATCGACCTCGTGCGCGCTGCTTTGGCGACGATTCGCAATGGAGACAATTCGCGATTCGTGATGATCCAGCGGGCTGTGGCCGACGCGGCCGGCGGAGATGACGCCTATTTAAGCCCGCTTCTGCAGCGGAGCCGCGGCCATGTGGTCGTGGACGCCAGCAATGTCGCGTGGCACGACGAAGCTTCGGGAATTGGTGAGCGGCCGCGGCTTGCCCCGCTGCTGCAACTCAGGTCGACCCTCCTCCAGCGCGGCTACTTTCCGGTCCATCTTGTTGGAGACGCCCCATTGCCGCACACCATCGACGATCCTCGTCGACTGCGGGAGATGATGCAGCGACAGGAGATTTCCCTGGTCATGAGCGGAACCGACGCGGACGAGGTGCTGATAAGGGAAGCGCGTCGCCTGCACGCTCCGATTGTGACGAATGATTATATGGCGGACTGGGACCCCGAGGGAACGGTTCACAAGATCCGGTTCGCGATTCCCGCGAGCGGACCGGCGTTCTTACTCGCCTGACGGAAGCGACACCATGACCCTGGAAGAACAGTTTTCCCGCCTGATTCAGATCCTGCAGTTGATCCAGGAAGAGCCGTGGCAATGGGACGCGGCGGACCTCGAGGGAAGGTTCGGGGTTTCCCGGGCGACTATCGAGCGCGACATCGTCCTGCTGCGTCAGTGGGGCGAGATTAAGCGCCGCAACGGCAAGTTCGGCCTTTCGGAAATGAAGTTTCTGCCGACCGCATTTTCCCCGCTTGAGGCTCTTGCGCTGCGTATTGCCGGCACGTCCTTCGCCGCGCAGGCCGGCGCCGCCTACAAGGAGGTGCTGGCATCGGCGCTGAAGAAGATCGACACTGCCCTCCCACAGCGAACCGCTGCGGAACTGAAAAAAGCGGAAGCTCGCGTGGAAATCAGCCAGCCTGTTGTCCGTGAGTTCTCGAGCGACACCTACCAGAGCCTGCAGGGCGCCGCGGTGCGGCACCATCCGGTTGATATTACGTATCTCTCGCGACGCGAGGGCGTTCCGACACGTCGACGTGTCGATCCCTACGGCCTCACATTCAAGTTCGGAGCCTGGTACCTGGTGGGCTACTGTCACCTCAGGGAGGATATCCGCACCTTTTGCCTCGACCGAATCCGGTGGCTGCGAGTCGAGGAGTCGCTGCGGTTCCGGTATCCCGCGAACTTCACGCTGCAGGACTGGCTTGCGCGCGGCTGGCAACTGCAGGGTGGGGGGACGCCAACGGAAGTTGTATTGCGGTTCGGACCCAGAACGGCGGCGTGGATCGCGGGCGGCCAATGGCATCCCACACAGGTCATCGACAAGGTGTCCGGAGGCTCGATTTCCTTCCGTGTGACGGTGTCGGGTTGGGAAGAAATGCTGTACTGGGTGCTCTCGTTCGGCCCCGATGTCGAGGTGCTCGCTCCCGCCGAGCTCCGCAGCGCTGTCGCACAGGCCGCCGCCTCGACTGTAGCCCTGTACGCCCCGGACTCGGCATCCTGACAGACGGTCCGGATATGAACACTTGTTCCCATAATCGGGTATAATGACCTCGCGGGCGCAAGCATCGTAC
>JBKQWH010000327.1:0-8587 GCA_052139635.1 Capsulimonadaceae bacterium | reverse complement strand
TTGGAACCGCCGCACGCACTCGTTTGACTTGGGGTGCAGGTACTTGTGGGCGGCCGCGTTGACCTGCGCCACGGTGACGGCGTTGTAGTAGGACGCACGCTTCTGGATATAGTCCGAACCGAGGCCGTATTCCTCGGCCGCCAGAAGCTGGCCGGCGACGCCGTCGTTCGTTTCCAACCGCAGGGGGTAAGAGCCGGTCAGGTAGAGCTTGGCATTGCGAACCTCGTCGGCGGTCACGCCCTTCGCCAGGAAGTTCTCGGTGATCGTCTTGATCTCGTGGACCACGCGGTTTGCGTTGGCCGGGTTGGTTCCCACGAAAACCGAGAACGGGCCGGCGCCGTGGCCCGCGTCGAACTCGGCGAACACGGAGTATGCCAGCCCCATTTCGTCACGGATCGTCTTGCCGAGGCGAGCCGAGAACGGGTCGCCGCCGAGAATAAAGTCCATGATCGTAGCGGGGTAAAAGTCGCTGCTGGTCCGTGTCAGGCCGCCCGGGAAGCCCCACAGGATGCTCGTCTGGGTGGTGTCGGGTATGGAGATGAGTTTTGGCGCCGGTGCCGTTGCTGGTACCGGGACCGTTGCTATCTCAAACGCCGGCGGCGGCGCCGCGGGCTTGCTCCACCCTCCGAGGGCCGCCTTGATGGTTCCAAGGGCGTCGCTCGTTCGAACGTCGCCAACAACCACCAGAATGGTTGTATCCGGGCGGTAATACGTTGAGTAGAAGGACTTCAGGTCGTCCTGAGTAATGCTCTTGACATCGGCCTCCGACTCGTCGATCGACGGCATCCAGTAGGGGCTTCCCTTGGGGTAAAGCGCCTGATTGAAGGCGATCTGGGCCTGCGGCCCGGCTCCTCCGGTTCCGCCTGTCTCCTGCCGGGATTGCTCCAGCCCGGAAAGCACCTCGCCGCGAAGGCGTTCCAGTTGGTCCGATGGGAACGACGGATTCTGGATCTCGTCGGCGATCGTGTTCATGGTCAGCCCGAAGTCGTGACTGAGGCAGCTTCCGTTGAACCCGCCTGATTCGACTCCGGAATCGAAGTCGACATTCGCGGCCACCGACTCCAGGGTGATTGCGAGCTGCAGCGCCGTCTTGCTGGTTGTCCCGCGTGTCAACATGTCGGCGGTCAGATCGGCAAGTCCGCTCTTGCCGCTCGGGTCATACATGCTACCCGTACGGGTGCTCCCGGCGATGGCAACCGTGTGGCTGGCGTGGTTCTCCTCGACGATTACGGTGAGACCGTTGGGCAGGACGACGCGGGTCGGGCTTGGGCGCCGGGTTGGAGCCGACAGAGTGATCTCCGAGTTGTACTTCTTGTCCAGCGCGGCCAGGATGGCCTTCTCGCGCGGGTCGGTGACCGGCGCCGCCGCTCCGAAGTTGTCCACCCAGAGGGGAGGCGTGCCGCTCACACCCGGTGGAAGCGGCTGCGGCTCGAAGGCCGCGACGGTTCGGTTGTTCTCGGTGAAATACTGATTGGAAACCCGCTGGATGTCCTGCGCCGTCACCTTATCGATGATTGGCAGGTATGTGTCCAGATACTTGTAGCTGCCGATGGCCTCGTAGTAGCCGAGCTCGTTTGCCTGGTCGGTGACGCTCTCATTCGAAAACGTGAAACTGGCGGCGATCTGTCGTTTCGCGCGGGTCAACTCCTCCGGCGTCACCAGGCTTGTCTGCAGCTTCGTAACTTCGGCCTCGAGGGCCTTCTCGACGGTGTCGTTGGAGACGCCGGCGCGGTCGGTGGCGCTCAGCGTGAACAAGAACGGGTCCTTGTTATCCTGATTCCCCGCGTCCGCGTCTTCAGCCGTGCCGGTTTCCACCAGATCCTGGTACAGTCGCGAGCTGCGGCCGCCATCCAGGATCTGGTCGATCACGTCCATCACGTAGTGGTCCTTTGTCCCGAGCGCCGGCGCGTGGTAGCCGATAATCACCTGGCCGACGGTGCCGGGGCGACGGAGCACTACCCGCCGCTCGCCGTTTTGCGGCGGCTCGGGGGTAATGAAGTGAGGCTTGAGAACGCCGGGCGGGTAGACGCCGAAGTACCGCTGGCACATGCCGACTGCCTTTTTCGTGTCGAAATCTCCGACGATCACCACTACGGCATTGTTTGGCATGTAGTGGTCCTTATAGTACTGGTAGATGATTTCTCGATGCTTGGCGGCATTCTCGACATCGGCGCGCCACCCGAGCGTGGGCCAGTGATACGGGTGTGAAACGAAGGCGGCCGGCAAGAACGAGAAGGCATAGAGCTGGTACCCCGGATCGTTGGAGTCGCCCTCGAGTTCCGATCGTACGACCGTCATCTCGTGGCGGAGTTGCACCGGGTCGAAGGCGGAGTTCTCCATCCTGTCGGCTTCGACGCGGATCGCCAGTTCCAACCGGTCGGCGGCGATCAATTCGTGATACTCCGTTCGGTCTTCGGCCGTGGTGGCGTTGATCTGTCCGCCGTTCGCCTGGAAGAGGTGGTCGATGGAGCCGGGCGGGAGATCGTGTGTTCCCTTGAACATCATATGTTCTAGAATGTGGGAGAGGCCGGTCATTCCCGTGACCTCGTTTCGCGAGCCGACTTTGTACCAGACGCTGAAATAGGCGACTGGTGCACTGTGGGTCTCTTTGGTCAGGATGGTCAGGCCGTTCGCAAGGTGTGTTTCGGTTGTCTGCTGGGTGGAATCGTACGATTGCGAGACGATCCTGCCCCATCCCGACTGTGCAGTCTGGGTTGCACTGGCAGCGGCGGAAACGGGGATGATGCTTGCGGCCAGAAGGACAAACAGCCCTATTCCGGCGCCGCACGGCAAATGGGAGATTCGCATGGTGTTGTTCGCCTATTCTTTTGTTGGATTGAGATCAAGTTAGACCTGAAAATGAGTTTGCGTGCCGGATTCTTGCCGGCGGGGAGTGGAGAGAAGTCCTCCTGGCGCTCGGGATCTCACGTTCCGCGATCCATTCGGCCTTGCCCGAGCCTCACTCACGAATACGAGCGCCGGAGCCCCGAAGGTTTGATTGGAGCGTCCTTCAGGGCTAGCGATCTCCATAGTACCGGTCGATCTGTTCGCGAAGTGCATCGTCGTTGGCGAAGACAACCCGGATATCACACCCGGTTGCCTCCGCAATGTCGTCCCAGTGCAGCGGTCCTGCGTCGGACCCATTCACGGCGATCGTAAGAATGGGCTGCGAGAGTTCCGGGCCGGGCGTGTCGGCCGGACGATCCGTCAGTCGCACCGGAAACACCTGGTAGCGCCTGGCGAGTGCGGCGGGCAGAACAGCCAGGGCCGCCGGATCCACTGGAACAACTCGCAGGTCGACGAACTCGACGCCGAGTCTTCCCGCCCGCTCCGCCGAAGCGGATGGGGTCACGTTGCCGCGCTCATTCAGGCGGCGCAGTCGATGAGACAGGTGGGCCTGGACAAAAAACGTGTAGTTCTCCCGCAGGCGCTCGGCTTTCTTGCGGCAATCTTCGGCCACTTCGGTACTGGGGGCCGCGTCCGCGTATGCGAGCAGGGCGCGCCGATAGTATTCCACAATCGAATAGGCCGCATTGATCTCCTCGGCTGCCCTCGAATCGATGGGCAAAACCGGCTGCCACCCCGGAGGGCCGTCGTCGATAATGCGGTCGATCAGTTCTTCGAACCGTTCCTGATGTTGTTTCAGTTCACGTTCGGGGTTCATCGCAGTTTCCTCCGCGCTCCGATGCGCTCATCCCGAGCCCGTTCCAGGACTGCAAGTGATCCGGCACCACCGACGGTAGGGAAACCGGACCGGCCTGCGGACATTATACCGCCAGAGCGGCCAACTGCGCATGCAGGTCGGACAGGCCGATTGTCTTCGGAATCAGGACTTTTCACCCCGGAAAAGACGGAAATAGGATTATTGGGGATTACCGTCGTATCGTGGCGGGAACCCGGTTAGCCCTTGGGAATTCGAACTAATGCCTCCGGCACCGGGCCTCTCCGAGTTCATGTGCTGGACTTGACGGGCGTGCAACCGCGCGACGGCTGCTTTCTCCTCCAGTTCTGCACGGCGTTGAAGGTAGTCCTGTTTTGTCTTGTTGTATTCCGAGAACTTGCGGCCGTCCGCTTTCGAGATGAGATATGGTATCAGCGTCAAGATCAGAATCCCGGAGAAGGGGGCCAACAGTTCGTACTTCCCAGCGACGGCGGCCACGACTCCGCAAATCAGCATGAGGCCGCCGATTTTCTTCGCGGACGAGATCCCGGAACTTCCGTCGTTAGACGGTTCGAATACGTGCCACGTATCATTCGCGTAGCTCGACCTGTGCCGGCGATAGCGGTCGTCATGGGCGTAGCTCACGTAGGGCTGTCGCGCCTCGGTCCACCAGAGATCGAGTTTCGCGACGGCTATCTCACAATCGAGCACGGCCAGTCTCTCGCGTATTTGCTCGAGCGACATGTTCGGGTGGGTGACGTCGGCGGGTTGGGAATAGATTCGCCGGAACGATCCCTCCATGTCTGCATCGGTGAGGGGAGCATAGCGTGTGTTCGGCTGGTGCTCGGGCAGGTATGCGGTCAGCTTCACTCGTTCGTTGCTTAAGCGGTGGAATTCGTTCTCAATGGTAACTCGATTCAGAGTCAGTGGGACCATAATCGCTCCGCGTCGACAGCGTCCGGTTCGTGGGACTGCATCTGTCACACCGGCTCTCCGCTGCCCGCACAAGCGTCCGGTGATACTCATTCTTCACAATCGTCGCGGGCGACGAATGCATTTGCGGGCTGCCACGGAGAACGTCCTCTCCGGACGAAAGGGGACCGGCTCCTGTGCAGTTTGAATACGGCTGTGCCGCGCTGTGAATGATATTCGCGAGACTCGATCGCGATTCCTCCGTTTCCTGTTCCGACAATACGCGATGGACGTGTTTTGTGCCAATTGCGGCACACTTACGCGCGCGGGCGTGTTGCCGCGCTCCGGCGGACTTGGAAAGGCTAATCTTAGACTGAGATTCACGAAGGCGTAGGGTAAATCTATTGGCAGCCGCCACCTCCGGGGCCCCCGAAGTAGAAGTACTCGTTCCACGGATCTGGTCCGCTATTGACGGCAATCGTAAAGCAGCTTGGAGACGGCTGTTCCGGAGTCAGGTTTGCGGGCTGGGCGGTTGCTGCGCCTGCTGGAAAGAAGTAGATGTCGCGGTGGTATGCTGCTACGTTCGGTCCGGCGTTTGCGAACGCTCCGCTTCCCATCGGCGGCCAGGATGTCGCATCAACCACCTCGCCTCCATAATCGATTTCGGTTGCGTTAGTTGCCATTTGCCCGCCGTTAAACAGCGAAGTCGGAAAGTAGCCGACAGCGTTGGCCGCAGTCGTCCCTTGTAGATACAGCCACCAGTTCCCACCCTGGAGGTTCCACAGTATTTCCAGCTCATATTGCTGACCGTCTGTGATGCTGATCGTATTGAGTGCCCCTCCGAGCGCCCAGGCATTGTTTGTTTGAACAAACGCAGGCTTATCGAGGTTATAGTTGCCGGTATGTTGATAGTCGTCGGCCGTCCAGTAAATAAACAGAACGGGTAATGTACTTCCGTACTGTTGCGGAAACACCTGCCAACCGCACTCGACAGTTTGTACAGGATCGCCGCCGGCGTACCAATGCTGCGATAATGAGAAGACCTGTGATCCGACTGCCGGGTCCCATATATTTGCAAAGCTGTGCCCACCGTAGTTGTTAACCGTTTGGAACGCATGGGCGTACTTGTGCACGCCGCTTGCGATGTCAGGTCGGCTCAGTCTGGGATGCCGCCCCTTTCCGAGGGGCGTCTTTCGAAAAAAAGCGGTTAGGGTCTGATGCCTTGAAAGTTCGTCCAGCGTGATCCGGCGAACAGCAATCGTTCCAGCCGGGCAACGCATCTCACGCCCAAACCTATCCGCTTGTTCCGGATGGAATTGCATGACGGGTGCGGCTGGCTGATCTTCTCGGTTCTCGAAAGCGGGGACGACGCCGCTGAGGTCTATCGGTGTTGCTACCGCAGACTGTGAAGAGCCTCTCAAAGACGGTTGGTCTGCGATAGGGATGCAGTCAAACACTTGTTCGTTATCATCCACAAAACTGTGGGTAACTTCAACGCCGTCATAGCGGTCGCGAATATGACTGCGCATTTCCTCGAAGGCTTCCTCGCTCGCGACCTTTACTCCTGGCCTGCTAGCAAGTTCTTCATACTTGTATTCGCTGATAGAATCACAAAACGTGCGAAAATCAGGAAACGAATTGTCTATTTGTGTCATTGCTGAGGTCTCCCCATGCGGTCAACTTATGCGGCAACGTTGTGCGAACGGCTGAGTGAACGTTGCGGATACGTAGTGATTTGTCGGGTATACATCGATTAGTCAGGCGTCAGGCTAAACGACAGGCTCCCAAGTAGCTCAGGATTACCAATCCCTCCACTTGCTGCGCCTCCTGAAATCACCGGCAAGTACCCACCAATTAGCATTGTGAACGTGTTGTTCTTGCCAAAAAGGAATCGGGGTCCAAGGCCAAATCCAGCCGTTCCCTGCCCGGAATTGTTGCCGGATTGAGTTCCGCCGGCTATAAGGCCGCCAAGCGCCCATGTCAGTTGAGGTTCCTTGTTTTTGTCCTGTATCAAGACTTTAGTGTCCCCAATATCTCCGAGAGCGCCCATAAGGGTACTGTATTCTCCTCCTCTGTATCCGATAGAAATAGAGTAGGCTGTTGGAGCCGACGGTGTAGCGAGCCCGGTTAGGTTGTCGGTCGATGGCGTTGCCGGCACGGTTTGCTCGGGGATCGCGGGGCGAGCGGGTTGACCGCCCGCTGCCGGGATTTCGGGAATTCCCGGTTCGGTATATTCCGGGTTCTCGACCTGGACGGTAAAGGGGCCACTGGAAACCGGCTTGAACGTAGCTATGACCTTTTCACTATTGATATATGCCGCGTCCAGAAGACTACGCCACGTAGTTGAGTCGGACTCAAGGGCGTAGAGGCGGCCCGAGCGTCGATGGACGCCCGAGCCGCTTGTAAACTACCGCTGCAACATGGACAGGCTCGCCTGCTGTGGCGGCTGCGAACTCTGATTGGCTGGCGGTGTGGCAGCCGGAGCATTGGATTTCGAGAATAAAGATGTCGTCGCGTCGACGCCAACGACTACCTGAGCGCCTGAGAATCCCGGCAGACCCTCACTTCCCGGGAAGAACGTTATTTGTGTGAACGGCTGGACATCGCCGAGGTTAACAAAGACCTTTCCTTCAAACCCCCAGTAGAACCTGCTGCGAGAATTGAAGTTCGACTGCAAGAATTGTGCATCGCCGGCCGCATCACCCATCAATACCCTGTCCGTAAATCCGAACTGGGCGCCGAATACGCTTGGCTTCTGAGAACCGGAATCGCCGGACGCGGCCTGATTCAGGACGCGGACATACTGGAATCCGAATGTGTTGGCCATGATCGCTCCGGATTTTGACGTGCTGGGACTGGTATTGGAATCCGTAAACGTGAAGTTCGCCAGGTCATGCTCCATATATGTGCCGGTTGTCTGGTGACATGCGTTTTTAAACGGGTCTTCCCACAAATGGCCGAGCAGCAACTCGGCACTTTGTCCCGATATGCCGGGGCTCAGTAACTGACTGCCAAATCCGGTTCCTGAGGAGCTCTCCGCAACAGGGCTGGTTGGATTGATATACAGAAGAAACAGCTCGTTATCTCTTATGAGTCTGACGCCAAGCGCGCCGCCGGCATTAGCGTTTCCTGAACTTGAAGTTCCGCTCGACTGCGCCTCGCCGTTTCCCACCATATCAAACTCAGAGAATGGTTCAGAAGCTGTAACCGGACCTACTGTTGAGTAATCGTGACCTCCCTCCGTAGCAACCGCGTACCAATACACGTGACCGGACGTCAGTCCTGTATCCGTGTATTCCAACGCCCTTACGGGATTCAAGCCGTTGATTGGGTGCTGATAGTCAATTGAGCCTTGATCGTTACCACGGTAAACGTTATAGGTTTTAGCGTCCGCGACCTCGCTCCAGTATATGGTTGCTTGGGCGTCAGGTCGGGCCGTTGAGGACAGATCTTGGGGCGCATCGCTGTTGGCGTACGGCGTGGCGCTGGCTTGATTGGAAGCAGTGGACGTGCCGCCAGCGTTTACGGCTTGAACCGCATAGCAATAGGTCTTGCCGTTAATCAAGCCGGTGTCAGTGTATTCCGCGCCGGTTACACCGGTTGCCGCGGTAGTGTTCTCGCCGTCAGGGGTAGTCGTATGGCGGCAGACGTTGTACGAAGTCGCTCCCGTGCTCGGCGTCCATGAGAGTGCGACCTGGGAGTCGCCTGCTGTGGCTCCGGTGACTGTCGGAGCAGGCGGCATCGGCGGCTCGGGCGTTGCAGAAGCCTCATTCGACTGCGTCGATGTTCCACCGCCGTTGACGGCGGCGACCTTGTAGAAGTACGTCGTGCCGTTCGTAAGGTTCACATTCGTGTAAGTAATGCCGGTGATCTCGGTGACAATCGCCGTCTCGGCCTCGACGCCGGTTGCGGTGCCGCGGTAGATGCTATATGACGTCGCGCCGGTGATCGCGTTCCACGACAGTGCGACCTGCGAGTTGCCTGGTGTGGCTGCCGTGCCAATTGGGGCACTTG
>JBKQWH010000326.1:0-3533 GCA_052139635.1 Capsulimonadaceae bacterium | reverse complement strand
CGCGAAACGGGCAACTGCCCGGATAGCAGTTGACGCGATGGGTCCCCCAGCGGCACTTATCCCACTGCCAGTAGTTATCGGGAGCTTCGACGGCCGCTTGGCGGGCCGCAGGATTTTCTTCGCCCTTGCTCTTGCTCATGACTGTCGCCCCTGGCCGGCCTCGACGCCTTGCTTGCCGGCCTCGACTCCCTGCTCGATCGGTTCGGTCGGAGCTTCGACCTTGAACGGGGTGAAGGCGTCCGACCATTTGTAGATGATGAGCAGATCCATCAATTCGGATTGTTCGCCACGCTCGGCGCGGGCGCGATGCTCCTTGAGGGTGACCATCGCCTGGTCAAGACCGGGTCCGAAGTACTTGCGAAGGAGATCGACTGGAATATCGGCTTGGCCGGTCGGCTTATTGTCGGCGGCGAAAGTCGTGGGCCGGATGAACGGAGGAATGTAGTAAACATTAGGACCGGTGTTGAAGTCGGGACGCAGCGGCAGGGCGACTTTGTATTCGTTGACGAGCTTGGCGACGAAGCTGTCCTTGTCGTCGAGGTAGCCGAAGTACATACCGCGCGCGGGGCAGCTCTTGGCGCATACCGGAGCGTACTGGTTTTCCACCCGGCCGGCGCAGAAGTCGCACATCTCGTAGGTGCCGGCCACGATGTTTTCCATCGGAATCTTGTAGGGACATTCTGCCGCACAGAGGCCGCATTCGTCGCACGAACCCGGATCGATGGTGACGATGCCGTCCGCCTCGCGTTTGTGCAACGAGTTCCTGTGCCCGTTCCCTTGGCTGGAGGGCATGCCGCCGCCTCGGGCGAAGTGATCCTGGCAGACTGCGATGCAAGGAGCGTCCGTGCAGTGATTGCATAGCCGGGGCATATAGAAGAAGTACCCGTTCGGCCACTCGCCGCCGCCCTGGTCTTCTTCCCAGATGGGTCCCCACTTCACCGGCTCTCCGGTTTCCTTGGTCACCGGATGCAGGTACTTGGCGCCGACCGGGGAGGTATAGACCTCTTCCCAGTTGAAGTTCCACGTTCCACCGTAGTCCCGCACCCGGTCCGGAACCTTGCGGCCCAGTTCCATCCATCCCTTGGGCCAGCCCTCGCCGGGCTTGGTCTCGCACCAGATGTAGCGGAGCATCTCCGTGCCGGGATGGTTAAGCCGGTGAGTGCTGCAGGCGACGGTGCAAGTCTGACACCCGATACATTTATCGAGGTTGATCACCATAGCGAGTTGTCTTTGACTCATGGCACTGCCTCTCTAATCCTTCTTGCTGACGTAATTGAGACCCGCTCTTTCGTTCGAAGGCGCCGGCCTTCGATTCGAACGCATCCCGTCGCACCCAGGCGCGTGGCCGCGCCCGAGCGTGACGCCGCTTAGGCAGGCGTCCTAACTTGTATTCGGCTGGAGCATTTCACCTCACCGGTCATTCGGAATTTCAAAAACGCGGAGGCGTTTCTCTTATGCACCGCTCGTGCCATTCGGCGCCGGCGCGGGTGGCTGCTGAATTCAATTTCTTCGGTATTTGTGGTGCAGATGGCTACAGCGGCACTGGTGCCATCCGCACCATTTTTTCCTGAAATATGGGTTCATGCGGCGGAAGAGGGCAGGCGTGGAAGCGGAACGCGGCGCACGCGAGTCGGGGCTCGGACCATTCTCATCGGTCCCTAACACTCGTTAGGCGTAGGGAGGATCGAGACAGGTTGGGTGTCAAGTGCGCAACTCGGTGTCAAATTTGCGCCCTGCGATAACCGGCGTACACCATGAAACTAACACATGTTAGGCTGCGCAGCGGGCGGCGGCGTTGATGGCTCGCTGTCGTTCTCCGGCGCGATTGCAAAAGCCGCGGCATACCTCTGCCGCGGCTTCCAGTCGCAGATGCCTGAATCTAGCGGCCAGCCGGGCCGGGAACACCGTCTGCGGAGCGGGGCTTGCCCTTGGGCCAAAGCGTTTCGACTTCGCGCGCGAACGCGCCGTAGATCTCGTTTACCAGCTCGGCATGCCTGATCAGGATTCGCATGTCGCCGGTGATTTTGATCTTGCCTTTCAGTCCGGCGTCGATGAGATCGATCTGCTCGGCCGCAACCGCTTCGAATATCGACGCGGGAAGCTCGAAGATGTACTCGAAATCCTTGCGCGGCGCCGGCACGTCGACTTGCCGATACTCCAGACATTTGCCGTCCGCGAACAACACCACGAAGTTGCGCAACTCGCCGGGCGGGAGATAAAGCGAGCTGGCATCGCCGACAATCTTCGCCAGCACGTGGAAGGTGCCACGCGGGGATTTTTTATCGACTTCCGGATTTTCGTTGAGGAGCTTTTTAATCGCCTCGTACCATTCGGTGGTGTAAATCGCAGGCATGATAATCCTCTCGCGGCCGATCCGGTTCCCTTAATAGAGCCGATTTTCCTGCTGCCACAGCTTGGGCAGGCCATAATCGTTTGCAATGACCTTGTAGGCGTTGTAGCCGCCGGCCGCGCTGATTCCTCCGCCGCCCGCGGACGCGCCGCACATGTAGAGTCCTTCCATCTCGCTGCGATAGATGTGCGCCCGCGGCAGCCCGGGATTCATAATGCTGAGCCGGCCGTGCGAGAAATCGCCCTCGGGCATCGCCATCCGGCGCTCCATGTCGAGCGAGACGTAAAGCTTGTCGGCAATTACATTGTCGCGCGTCATGTTGGGTGCGTAAGTGCCCCAGAGCTTTAGGAATTTTCCGTTGTAGTCGCGCCGGACGTCGTCCCATTCCTGCGCGCTGAGGCACGAAGCCTTTGGGAAAAAGAACCATCCGTTCATTGTTTGCAGTCCCGGCGGCGCCTGGCTGGGATCCCACAGCGAGTTGACCCAGGTGCCGGCGCCGGGCAGGTCGGGAATCTGGCCGCCGTAGGCCTGCAGGATATAGTCGGAAACCTCCTGGGCATTTTCGAATCCGACGATGGTGTAGAAGCACTTGTTGATGTCGGGATTGTGACGCGCGGATTTGTAGTCGGGCGCCGTCCGCAACGCGAACGACGGCGTGCCGAGCACGTGCTCAGGTCCAAACCGCCAGTTCGACATCCGCTCTTTTCTGAAATCGCTCAGCTTGTCCCAGCCGATGAGATCGACGAAGGTGGTTTTCGGATCGGCGTTGGAGGCGACCAGTTTGCGCGCCTCGATCGTGCGCCCGTCCTTGAGCCGCACGCCGGTTGCGCGTCCGCCTGAATTCAGAATTTCGACGACCGGGCTGTTGTAACGAAGGTCCGCGCCCGCCGCCAGCGCCGCGCTCGCCATCGCATGCGCGAGCGTATGCGTCCCGCCGATCGACATATAGTGATTGGCGCACAGCCAGATCACGCACATCACGAATCCGAAGCCGTCGCCCGCGTGCAGGTTCGCGCCCCATTCCACGCACTGGCGATACATGGTCGCGCGCAGCTACCAAGCCGACCCCCTCCCGGAACACGCCCTCCCCGGTGGTGTCCAGGCCGCGGCCGTTGTCGCTCACCTCGAGTCTCAGGGCGGGGCCCACGCGCTCGACCTCGATGCGGATCAGCCCCGGGGCGAT
>JBKQWH010000325.1:0-28412 GCA_052139635.1 Capsulimonadaceae bacterium | reverse complement strand
CCCGGCCGTTCATATTTGGTAAACACCGGGTACGGACCGGGCGCATCCTTGACCTGTTTCGACACTTGGCTTCTCATCGCAGGTCAACAAGAGCCAGGCGATGGCCCTTTTCGGCAAGCGTGGATGGGTGGGGCACCCGGAAGAGGGCGACGTGCGGCGCACGTTCCACGCCGAGGGCCTCACCATCCTGGTGACCTTCGACTACGGCTACACGACCCCGGCCGAGGTCGAGGGCCTGACCATCGACACCGTCTCCGCCGTCAAGCGCGGCGAGTACATCGCAATTCCCCTGGCCGATGTCCCTCCGCGCGTCTTCAGCGAGGCCATGCGGGACCTCGACCTCGTTGTCAGCGTCGCCCACCAGGGCGGAGTCGACCCGGAAGCGAGCGCGTCGACCGTGGAGATGCGCGCCGCACTCGTGCGCGAGGCCGCGTCCCTCCTCAAGCTCGCCAACGTCCGCGTCAAGGACGACCACCATGTTCTCATCGACGGAAAGCTCGGCACCTATTCTGTCCATCTCGGCAGCGCGAACGTCCACCGCCTTCCCGGCGGCCACCTCTGCATTGTCCCGGTCCACTCCCAGCACCGCGGGCGCATCTTCCTCCCCTTCATGGACAGCGACCCCCGCACCGCCGAGGTCGTCTCGAAGGTCCTCCTGCTCGCGAAGGACGACGAGATCAGGGACCCGATCATACTCGAGCAGATTTACGCAAAAGGGGTAGGGTGATGATTCCGGCCAACGGGAACAAAATGGTCGATCCGGCATCACTGGACAATTCCGGGGCCGAGAAAGTATACTTGTCAACGACGGCGCATGTTCGTGCGGCAGCACGGCTGCGCGCAAGCGTGACGGCGGCTTTGCCGAACTGCGAAGGATGATCTTATGGCTGTGGTGGCCGTGTCCGGGTTGACCGTACGCTATGGCGCGAAGACCGCAATCGATTCTTTGGAGATGGAGATCCCCGAAGGATGTGTTGGGCTGCTCGGGCCAAACGGCGCCGGCAAGACAACCCTGATTAAGAGCCTTCTCGGCTTCGTTAGCCCAACCCGGGGCAGCATCGCTGTGTTGGACCTGAATGCGGCGGCGCAGAGCATGCAGATCCGACAGCAGGTCGGACTGATGCCCGAGGTGGACTGCCATATTCCGGGGATGAATGCGGTGACGTTCGTGGCCTATGCGGGCGAGCTTTCCGGCATGCCGGCCAGTGCGGCGCTTGGCCGCGCGCACGAGGTGCTCGAGTACGTGGGGCTCGGCGAGGTCCGATATCGCAACGTCGAGACCTATTCCACCGGCATGAAGCAGCGGATTAAGCTGGCACAGGCCCTCGTCCACGGTCCCCGGCTTGTCTTCCTCGACGAGCCTACAAATGGCCTCGATCCGGCCGGACGCGAGGAGATGCTGCACCTGATTCGCGACATATCACACGGAAAGGGCGTGAATGTCATCGTCTCGTCTCATCTCATGCCCGATGTGGAATACTGCTGCGACTACGTCATCGTCTTGCGCGGCGGACGGGTCGCGACACGTGGCGCAATGGCCGCCTTGCGCGCCACGAACACAGTTCAGGTGGATGTCGATCTACTGGCTGCGGTCGACGCCTTTGAGACGGTGCTTCGAAAGCGAGGCGCGAACGCTGTGCGGCAGGCGGGCACGACCTACCGCGTCGAAGTACCGGCCGGCGCCCAAATGGATATCGGCCGCCTGCTGTTCGAGGCCGGACGAGAATCCGGCGCGCAAGTGCGCGGTTTTCGCCCCGCACTTCGCTCGCTCGACGACGTCTTTATCGAGGCCGCAAGTTGAACCCATCCGGCACACCCAACGGCGCCTTCACGGCGTCCCCCATCGCCGATAGGACATATAGAAACTACGACGGGCCTGTTCGCACGCGGGCGCTGCGCTGGTGGATCGTCGCTCTTTCCGTAATTCGCACTGTGTTTCACAAGCCGGTCTTTTGGATCTTATGCATCGCCGCCATGTTTCCGTATGTCGGCGCAGGCGTCGGTATCGAGATGGGCACCATGATGTCCGGGGCCGGCGGGCAGGCGCAGAGCCTGCCCTACGTCTGGCAATTCTATTCGGCCCTGCAGGGCCAGGACTTCATGCTATTCTTCATCGCCCTCGTCGTCGGAACGGACTGCATCGCCGGAGACCTGCGCGCCAATGCGCTGATGATGTATCTTTCGAAGCCGATCACCAAGGGGGATTATCTGTTCGGCAAGTGGATCGGGGTCTTCCTGCCGCTTTACGTTGTCTCCATCGCTCCTGCGGCCTTGATCTACTCGTTTTCGGCGCTTGGATTGTTCGGGGGCGGATTCTTGAAGGCCGAGCCGGCTCTGATCTGGAGGTTGATCATCGCCACGGCCATTCCCGCCGTAGTACATGCCAGCCTGCTGGTCGGGTTTTCGGCGTGGTCAACGTCGGGACGCATCGCGGGCGCGGCGTACGCCGGTTTGTGCTTGTTCACCTATCTGGTCGCCTCGATCTTCGGGGACCTGCAACTGAGATTCCATCACGTGTCCGGCCTGCTTGTCGTTCACCTCTCCGTGTTCGGGGCCGCGAATGGCCTGGCTCAGGTCGTTTACAATGCGCATGAGCCGGGAAGCCCGTTTTCCTCGCCGCCGCCTGCCCTGCCGCATGCCTTCTTCTGGGAGATGCTCGGCCTGTGCGTCCTGTTGAGCGGGCTCGGCATCATGGCGGCCAGGGCGCGCATCAATGCTGTGGAGGTGGTGCGCGGATGATCCTTTTGGAAGGGGCCTCCCGCTGGTATGGTCAGGTTCTCGGGCTGTACGACGTGTCTTGCGCGATCGGTCCCGGAATCACGGCTTTGCTCGGGAGCAACGGCGCCGGGAAGTCGACCATGCTCAAGCTCATCACCGGCCAGTTGCGTCCCACACGTGGGCGGGTGACCGTGTTGGGTGAGATGCCGTTCGCAAACCCGAACGTGTACAAGCGGCTTGGCTACTGCCCGGAGATTGAGAATTGCTACGACGAACTGACCGGCCTCGAGTTTGTGACCTTTCTCGGCGGCATGTCCGGCCTGAACGGCGCGATTCTCAAGGAGCGAGTCGGCGCCGCGATCGATCGTGCCGGAATGACCGCGAATGCCGGACGGAAAATCGGCGGTTACTCGAAGGGCATGCGCCAGCGCATCAAGCTCGCCCAGTGTATCGTCCATGACCCCGACATCCTCATCCTGGATGAGCCGCTGAATGGCCTGGACCCCCTTGGACGCCGCGAGATGAGCCAGCTTCTCACGCAGTTCGCCGGCGCCGGCAAGTGCATCGTCGTATCGAGCCACATCCTTCACGAGGTAGAACAGCTCACGCGCAACATCTTGCTGATCCACACCGGCCGGCTGGTGGCGCAGGGCGACATCTATCATATTCGAGGGCTGATCGATGCCCACCCGCATCGGATTGCGATCACGAGCGCGCAGGCGCGGGCCATTGCGAAGGGACTGCTGGATCTTCCGTTCGTCCTGAGCGTCCGGTTCGACAGCACCAACGATCGCTTCGTGGAGGTAGAGACGCGCGCGCCGGGGTTGTTCTATGCGCAGTTTCCGGACATCGTCCTTCAGCACGGCTTCGTGATCGACAGGTTCGATTCGCCGGACAATAACCTGGAAGCCGTTTTCAGGTATCTGGTACAGGGCTGACCATGAACGACCTTCAAATCCTGCGCGCTACTCTCAAGAACATGTTTCGCATCAAGCGGCTAATCGCCGTTGTCGTCGTGGCTGCGCTTCCTCTGCTGGTTGCGTTGCTCTGGCGGGCCGCCGCGCCGGCCGGCCAGTTTGCCAGGGCGCCGGTGTACAACCAACTGTCCGAGACATTCATCTTCGGATTCGTGCTGGTGATGCTGGCGTGCGTATTCGGCACGAACCTGGTAACCGAGGAAGTCGAGCAAAAATCCATCGTCTACCTGCTGACCCGGCCCGTGCCTCGCTGGCGGATTCTGCTGATGAAGTACGCGGCAGCCTTTCTCGCCACCACGCTGGCCGTGTGGCTCTCGGCCTTGCTGTTGTTCCTGGTCACCGCCACGAGCCGGTCGGGAGATCCCTGGCACACGTCCTTTGGCCGCGACCTGATCGTCCTGCCGGTCGGATGCCTCGCCTACGGCGGGTTGTTTCTCCTGTTTGCAACGGCATTTCGCCGCCCGCTTGTCATGGGACTGGTTTATACATTCGGCGTGGAATCGTGGCTGCCCAATCTGCCGGGCAATTTCAAGATGATGTGCCTCATGGTCTACCTCCGCGCCCTCGCACCCCATCCGCTCGACGGCGCCCACGTTCAAACAGGCGGAGTGTCTCCCGCACTGGCTTGGAAGGTGGTCATCGGGGTCATTCTCGTTTCCGTATCTCTTGCATGCTCGATCTTCTCCTCGACCGAGTACGTCCCGCGGGATGACGTGTGATCATTGCGCATCCATCATACCATGAACCGCTCCGACGGTAACGTGGTTATGCAGCGATGCGTGAGTCAAGCGTGGCCCAAAGTAAGGTCTTTCGATCTCACATGAGATGCCGCTTCACACGGCACGTCGCGCCCGGCATCTCGTGTCGTGCCGGGCGGAACGGACGGTCACTGCTCGGTCTGCGGGATTAGGCCGCACTTTGCAATTGGGCACAACCAAAGACTGCGGCTGAGACGGCAAGAAGATCGATTGCGGATCGACGCGGTGGGTTCGGATAATTGTGCAGGGATGCCCCGGAATGACGATCACCGCCGGAGTGTCCTCGACCGGGACGCGGCACACACACGACAAGTGCCGGCCCAGAGCGGCAACCCTCTGGTTGGCCCCCGCGCATCCGGTGGCCGGCGCCGACGCCATGACGACCATCGTCAGGGCGGACAGACAGACAGCTTGTGTTTGAATTCTCACGACATCATTGTCTCACAGTTACAACCGGTGCGCATCGACCGATCGGCCGATTCTAGAATACCCTCATTGGCAGGATTTACTCCGATGAGCAACACGGATGAGCAACACGGATTCAACCGCGCGTTCCGATTGTGGCGGTGTCGCCAGGGGGTGATGGTGAGGCTGCTGTGCGGGAGCCGAGCCAGGGCATCGGGGGTGGGGCGGCGGGCCCGGGGTAGCAGGCGGATTCGACCTTGTCGAGATACCCGTTCGTTGCCCCGTCGCGGGTCATGCCGCCGTAGCTAAACAGGACCTCGCCGTCGGCGTCGAGCGTGCGGGCGGCCTCGATCTTGGCGACAGTCGATGCAGCGGAGATGTGCCAGGCGCCGATACCGGCGAAGGCCATCCGGCCGGCCGCATGGGCAGCGTCGACAGCACCGGCGACCTGCTCGGAGACAAGCGCGGTGCTGTCGCCGTAGGCCATCGGGACGACCGCGTCGAGGGCTCCCCGACGCAGCCACTCCTTCCAATCCTGCCCGCGCCGGACGTACGCGTCATTGTAATCCGCAAACACTGCCGCCGACATGACTACCCACGGCTTGGCCGCCTTGACATCGCGGCTGATGTCGCAAACCAGGTCGGTGATCTGGCCGCGGCGGAAGTCGTCATACTCATTCGGAAACATATGGGGATACGCGAGCCGGTCGACCTTCTGCGCCCGATACAGGCTGGCCCGCATCGACGGAGATGTCTGCCCGACCATTGCGGCCTGAAACGCGGCGAGCGCCGCATGTGAATAGTCGTATCGTTCGTTTGGGTAGCGGATGTAGTCGAGATGGACGCCGTCGATGTCGTAGTTGCGGACGATTTCGAGGATGACGTCGCGCAGGTGCCGGCACGCGGCCGGATTCGACGGCGTCATGAAGACGCCCTCGCACTCCTTCGAACGGCCAAACGTGACCTGCCCGCAAGAATCCCGTGCCAGCCAGTCCGGATGAGCGTTGACAATATGCGTCGGGTCGTCGGGGCGGTCCTCCTCTCCCCAAATGTAGCAGCAGTCGACCCAGGCGTGCACCGCAATTCCGGCGGCGTGGGCGCGTGTGAGGATGGTCCCGAGAGGATCGAAGTCGACCGGCTGGCCGGCAAGGTCTTTGGCTCGAGGTTCCAGGCTGGACCGATACATTGCGTCCCCACGTCCGCGCACCTGTACGAAGAGCGTGTTGAAATGGTGTGAGCGCGCATTATCGACGACGTGCTCGATGGCATCCGGGGTCGTGATGCTGGACCGTACAACCCACATGCCGCGCACCTCCGCCGGAACGACGGGCGCTGCAAGGGGAGGGGTCGGTGCGGTCAGCGCGGGCGCATCGCTCAGAACCGGCGTGGAGGTCGGGACCAGCACCAGTGCGACGCCAAGACACAGAATAAATTGGTTCACAGCCGGGAGTTCCTCCCAACGCGATACGACGGAACTCGTATCTGCACTTATGCCTGCGCCTCGCCTTGCATGGAAACACGTCTGTTCAACGTTTGTTGCGGAACAGCCGCTCGATGGGGGTGAGTTCGGGCTCGTCATCTCCCTGGGGCGCGGAGGGCTGGACCGGCGAACCGGCGGGAGTCGGAGGCCGATAAAGCGGATCGTCGTGCAGGCTCTTTTCGCTCATGCTCTGGATGTAGCGGTCCTCCATCATGCGATATCGCTCCATGTCGGTGTCCATCTTGGCAATGGTCTCGTCGCGCTGGGTGATCTGCGAGGCCAGAAAGTCGATGTACCGCTCAAGCTGTGCGAGTGCCTGCCGCACCTGCGCAGGATCGAACCCCCCGGAGGAGACACGCGCGAAGGTGAGTGTACGCAGGTAGGTCTTGACTCCCTCCGGAGATTCCCCGAGGACGGAGCCGACAATCGGCTCGTCGGCCGGGCTGCTCTCGAGGCGCTGCAGCATCATCCGGGCCTCAACGTGGCCCGGGGCCGTTCCCAGTGCATGGAGCAGAGCCGTGCGAGCCTCGTCACGACGCCCGACCGCAAGATATGCGTTAGCCAGGTTGACGCTCAGATCGGCGGGAGCGCCGGGCTTGGGCGCCAGGCGAACGGCATCCTCGAACGCATCGACGGCATCGTGCGAGTACCCCAGGGCATACATGGCGGCGCCCAGAAACGCGAGCGTCTGGAATCGCACAACTTGCATCACCGTGCGCTCGCGATCGCCGGCTGCCGCTCGGAGCCGGTCGGCCGCCTCACGCATCCTGCCTTCGCGAAATGCCCTTAGTCCCAACTGCCAGTCTTGCATAATCGGTCAGAAAATCCTTTCGGCCTGCTGCTTCGCAACGACCGTATCGGAGGCGGGACTCCGCCGCGCCCCCACGACAATGCAGTCTCAGGCGCTCGCACCCGGCTGCCTGAACCATTCACGACTCCGGCGGAAGCGTCGACATGCTCGCCAGGCGGCGCGTGGTGGACTTTATCCGTTTAACACGCGTCGGGTTACCCTGGCGGGTGCCGATCGAAGCGATTTGCGCCTCCATATCGTCGGCCAGCGCCGTTTCGCCAAGCTGCCGGAGCTGTTTGGTTGCCTGGCCGAGCTTCTCCTTCGCCGTGGCCAGATCGCCCTTCTCCTGCGCCCGCTGGGCCTCCCGCTCATAGCGGTACACGCAAAATCGATCGACCAGATCGATCACGGTCGGATTCGATTTGGCGATCATCGAAGGGTCGCTGGTAAACTCACCCGTGATGAGAACCTTCTCATTGCCCTTGCTGATCCCGAAGGCTGCGGTCGGATAGGAGTAGGTGATGTGGATCTCGGCGATATTTCGAGTTCCGTTGGCCGCGTTTGCCGGAACGAACTGCACCAGAACCCCGAGCGGGCTCGTCGTGGAAACGTCGCCGATGCGCGCGCGGAGCCAGTCTTCCTCGGTGAAAATCTCATCGAACAGGCTCATCGCCGGGCGCACCATGAACATTTCCTGAACAACGGAGCCGTTAACGCCGCGAACCGCCATATACATATCCGTTACCGATGTCGCCTGCAGGGCGTTTAACTCGTTCTGGAGACATTCGGTGATATCGTCGGCGGTCGACGCATAGTGGTACTCGCCACGGGAATTGTCGGCCACGCGGATCAGGAATTCCTCGTCAAACTCTTCGCCGACCCCGACCGTTGTAATCGCATATCCGGTTTCCTGCAGTGAGGAGATGTTGTTCAGGGTAACCATCGGGTCCTGGACGATCCCGTCGGTGATGATGATGAGACGGTTCACCGATTGCGTGGTCTTGTTTCGGGACAGATACTCGCCGGCCTTCAACACTGCGTCGGCCATGTACGTTCCGGTCCCAATATCCACCGGCAGTGTTTGATCACGCAGCAAATCGAGCTGGCGCGAGCAGCGTTCCGGGAACGCGGTCCAATCTTGATCTCCGAACAGAGGGTGGACCTTGTCCGCGAAGGCGATGACCGAAACGCGGTCGGAATGCTGGAGCGTGATAAAGAGATTCTTGAGCGCCTCGGTTACGATGACCATTGGCTTGCGCGCAACCGCCTGCATCTCGCGCAGGGTCTGTCCTGTCCAGTAGATGGCATCGCGCTCATCGGCTTTACCGCGCTCCAACTCGTTGCGGGAGGACGCGACACCGATCCAGTACTCGCGCTCATCGTCGCTGAATTGGAAGTGGTGCATTGTTGCCGACGAATCTATGACGAACGCCAGGTTAAGCGGCGGGCGCCCGGAATCCGACTCGGACAGCGAGGGATGTATGTCCAAAAGCGCATATTGCGGTTCTTCAAGATACGTCGACGAGGGAATATAGGGGTGACTGAGGGACACCCGGACGTTCAAGCTGCTGCTCACTGAGCAATTCTCCTTCGTTGCGAAACGAACTTCATCGGTTACAAGCGTGTCGAGGTCAACCCGGTGCCAACCGCGTTACGTCGAATCCCGGTTCTTCATCCGGGTGTTCGATTCCTGCTTAATCTATTCCAGAGAGATTCCCGCAAATATCCTCCCGCCTGAGCAATCACCACGGCTGGCGGAAATCGGTTCCCGCGCAAGCCTGCCGGTCACCTGATCCGCGGGGCAGCATGAGATTCTCGGCTGAGCGTTACCGGTTTAACGGACTTTTGCCATTCTCTCTATAATGTACGGTATTTTTGTGCGATTGGGCCACTTATCGTGCAGATGACCCTATCTTAACATTTTACCGGCATCCAGGGCAGTTTTCTACATGGGTACGCACTCTTGTTCGACCATATTGCGGCATTTGTCCGGGAAACACGCGGATTTGACTTAGAAATCGACTGCGTGCTACAATATGGTCGCTGTTGGACGACGCCGCAAGGCGCCTCCAACGGGGTTAGCGGGACTGGCGCTTACGGGGAGCTACCCCGGGGAACCGCTGACCGTTCGGATATCGTTCCTGATCCACAGGGCGAAATTCGCCGTGCGCCTGGGCACACTGACGATAACTGATGTTTCGCAGGACGCTCCGGTGTAATGACGTGGCCGGCCAACTCGCACCTCGCTGCTGCCGAATCCTGCGCAACCCTTTCGTGAATGAGGAGATACCATTTGTATGCGTCGCGTTGAACGAGCGCTTTTGAGCGTGTCGGATAAGACTGGATTGATCGACTTCGCCCGCGGGCTCTCCGACCTGGGGATCGAGGTCATTTCGACGGGGGGAACCGCGGCCGCGCTGGCGGAGGCCGGGATTCCCATCACACCCATCTCCGATGTAACACACTTCCCCGAGATGCTGGAAGGACGGGTCAAGACGCTGCATCCGGCCGTGCACGGAGGCATCCTTGCGGATCGCAGCAAGCCTGAGCATATGGCCGCCATTGCCGAACTCGGAATTAATCCGATCGACATGGTTGTCGTCAATCTGTATCCTTTCGCACGCACGGTTGCGAAGCCTGGCGTCACGCGTGAGGACGCCATTGAGAACATCGACATCGGGGGCCCGTCGATGGTGCGTTCGGCGGCCAAGAACCACGCCTCGGTCGCCGTGGTCGTCTCGCCGGACAGCTATCCCGCGGTCCTCGATGAACTGCAAACACGCGACGGCGTGCTCAGTCCGGAAACGCTGCGTCGACTCGCCGGAGCTGCGTTCGCGCACACCGCGGCTTACGACGCCGGTATAGCACGCTACTTCGCCCTGGCCGACGGCGCCGATCAGGCGGTATTCCCGGATGTCCTGAGCGTCACTTTCGAGAAAGTGCACGACCTTCGGTACGGGGAGAACCCGCACCAGAAAGCCGCCTTCTACCGCGAGCCCGGTGTCGCCGAAGGCACGGTGGCCACTGCGCGCAAGCTGCACGGAAAGGAACTTTCGTTCAACAACATTTACGACTTGAATGCAGCGTACAACCTCGTACGCGAATTTGCCTCCGACCACGACTCGGCGGTGGCGATCATCAAGCATACCAATCCGTGCGGCCTTGCGGTGGCGGCGACTCTGGCGGATGCGTTCCAGCGCGCGCGGGCCGGCGATCCGATCTCCGCGTTCGGCGGAATTCTCGCCACGACTCGCCCCATCGACGTGGCGACGGCCGAGATGATTACCGGAAAGAACACCTTCTTCGAGGCTATTATCGCCCCGGGATATGATGCCGGTGCGTTCAAGATCCTGACGGAGAAGAAGCAATGGGGCGCCAATCTTATTTTGCTGGAATGCCCGCTCCCGGCAGGAGACCAGATCGAAGGCTTCGACTACAAGCGTGTGACCGGGGGACTTCTTGTCCAGACCGAGGACCGCAAGACCGTGGGCCGGCAGGACCTGACCACGGTGAGTCGTCGCGGGCCGACTTCTCAGGAGATGGATGACCTGTTGTTCGCCTGGCGGGCCGTGAAGCATGTCAAGTCCAACGCCATTGTGATCGCCAGGGATCGGCAGTTGATCGGGGTGGGGGCCGGGCAGATGAATCGGGTCCAGAGCGTGCGTCTGGCCGTGGAGCAGGCCGGCGAGAAAGCCCGCGGGGCCGTACTCGCATCGGACGCCTTCTTCCCGTTCGCGGATGGGCCGGAGGCGGCCGGCGAGGCCGGTATCGCGGCCATCATTCAACCGGGCGGGTCCAAGAAGGACGCCGAGTCGATCGAGATGGCGGATAACTACAACATGGCAATGCTCTTGACCGGGAATCGCCATTTCCGCCATTGATTAATAAGAAGAGGAGGCAGGAGTTAGGACTTCTTACAACGGAAAGGACGGAAATTTGGGAATAATGGGATCGCTATTCGATTTCGGTTTCGTCCGTTCTTTCCGTCGTCGTTGGGAGTTCCTAATCCCTCATATTTCTCCGTGGAGACGAACTATCCGTCCACTGAGAAGCGATATCGTAGTGAGTCGACATGGCTTATTGCCGTCCGAACATTCCTCGGAACAAAGCGGGCAGGCTGCGGTACAATCATACGAATCGTGCGGATTGCTCCGAAGTCCGAGCCATTCGTGAACGGCGTCAAATCACCGCGATGTCGCGACACTGTCTGACATGTTGAACGCACTCGAGCGAACGCACGGCCGGCGTCGCGCGAGCGAGGCACTTGGTCGTCAGGAGACGTCTATGAGCAGAGTGGAGACACCAGCAGCCAGGAATCATGTTATCTTCATTCCTGAGATGATCGGTCAGGTCGGGTTCACCGTCGCCACGATTCGCAACCTACCCGTTATCAACCACCCGGACGGCTCCGGGAGGAGTTGCGTCGATCCTCACCTGATGGACACGATCAAGCGGGAGGTATTCCACCGGCAAAACTTCTTTACCCGGCGACGGGGGCTCCTCACCAGGCATCATTTCTGTCGCCGGTGCGATACGGAAGTAGATGTAACACTGCTCGAACCGCTCCCGTTTGTGGTGGAACTCGCACTCCAGGATTACGTCTGCTGCCAGCTCGAGATAACCGCGCTCGGCATCGTCTGTCCGCAATGCCTGACGACTTCCGCGGTGACTTCGCTGGGAATCCAGCAAGCCGTGGTAGCCGCGTTGTACTCGGAAGGCGTTGTGGCAAACTAGACCCATTCGTAACCCGTCGAGTTTGTCCCATCTCAACGGCTGCCCCGTCTATACAACATAATATATATTATCGGAATCAAAATAGGCGGACTAAGAGCAGGCGTCATGGCTCAATGGTCTGCTAACGTGTCTGAGCGATCGAAACCGCGGTTGTAGCTACGGTCGACCTTTCGAAGATTGTTTCGCCGGTTTGTCGACGCTTCGTACGCTTGGCGCGACGGAAGCGTTTGCGTTTGACCTCTCCGCCATCCACACGTGCGACGAGCAAGCACACGTCATCCCTGATCCCGGCCGGCGTAACACGATTTAGGACGCCGGCGATCATGTCCTCGGCCACCGTGGCGGCGGTGATGTTCTTACGCCGCAGGCTTGCCGAGAAAATCTGCGATACCCCGTCTATACCGAGTGTTTCTGCCCGGTTCGTTCCGGATTCGGTCAGCCCGTCCGTAAACCAGGCAATCACATCGCCCGGCTTGAGAAAGATGGTGTCCTGCTCGAAGGGCACGCCGGGGAATGCGCCGACAACAGGGCCGGTTGGCCCCACTTGCTCCACTTCACACGTTTGGGCGTGCCAGACTAGCGCCGGTTCCTGCCCACACGAGATATAGTCGATTGTACGCGTGTTCGAATCGAATATTCCAACGAACATTGTCGCAAACCCTGACAGCAAGTCGTGGTTCGCGATCATATTGTTCAGCTCCTCGACCGCGTCACGCAGTCCGTGCGGCTGCTGATAAAGCACGGTCCGAAGCATGTGACGCAGCGTTGCAATCTGAGCGGCCGCCTGCAGGCCCTTCCCGGACAGATCCGCCACAACCAGGGCATGCCGGTCCGGCTCGAGCGCGAAGACATCGAAGAAGTCGCCGCCAATCTCCGCCTCCTCAAGCGCCGGCTGGTAGTACGTGGTAACGTCGAGGCCCGGAACTTTCCCGGGCAGGGCCGGACGCAGAGCGTCCTGTAGCCGGTTCGCGATGTTGCGGTCCCGATCCCGCGCCCTGGCCGCGTCGACCGCGGACTGCAGGAGGGCCGCCGCCGACTGGAGTAGCTCTCCTTCTTCCGGCGTCCACTGGCGGGGGGCCGAGGCCATCGCCACAGCCAGTGCCGAAGTGATGTGCCCGCCACTGAAAAGCCCGGCGGCAAGGATTGCCCGGCAGCCGATCCTGGGGAGGACGTTGGGCATGTATCGCGGGTCATCCTCGGTGTCGGTCACGATCGACGGCCGCCCCGGAGAATAGAGTGTGGTGATGTCGCGGACAATCTCGCTTATCCGGTATTTTCCGGATAGCGGCGGTAAGTCCTCCCGGCGCCATTCGGGCCCGACAACGGATCGGTCCGCGGATGGGTCATAGTTGATAAAATAGCAGCGGTCCGCGCCCAGGCCTTCGCCGAGCGCAATCGCAACCTGCAGGCGGAGTTCGTCGACGTCGACAGCCCGCCGCAGCATCTGGCCGATCCGGTTCAGCAGTGCTTCGCGCTCAGCCCGCCCGCGTGCAATCTCCTCGGCCCGTTTGTGGGCGGTAATATCCCAACCGATTCCGACCATCCGCTCCACGCGGGTGGCCCCGGGCGGTTTGACGGGGCGGCCGTTTTCGGCCACCCAGCGCACATCTCCGTCGGGAAATATGACCCGAAACTCAACGTTCATGTCCTCGCCACTCTCGATGGAATGTCCGATGGCATGCAGGGCGCGGTCGCGGTCTTCCGGATGGATTCGGCGCATGTAAGTCTCGAACCGGCCGTCGAACGAGCCCGGGGCCATCCCGTGGATCTCTTCCAAACGCCCGGTCCAGGTCATCCTGCCTGTAGCGACCTCCCATTCCCAGGTTCCCATCGCAGCCGCGTCGAATGCCAGCCGCAACCGGGCCTCGCTCGCGTCAAGCGCGCCTTCGGTCTCCTTCTTATGGGTGACATCCATGGTTGTGCCGATGAGCCGGAGCGCAACCCGGCGCTCGTCGTCGAAGAAGGCGCGTCCCCGTGCGATCACCCAGCGCGGTTTAGCGTCCCCCACCCCGACCGTGCGACATTCGAAGTCGATATCATCGGGCAAACTCGGGTCAAGGGCGCGGTGGACCATTCTATCCACGGCCTGGCGGTCTACGGGATGCATTCGCTCAAGGAAGAGCTTGTAATCGATCGGGGAATCCGTGGGCAGCCCGAGCAGCTTGCGACAGCGCCGGTCGGTCTTGATCTCTCCTGTGGCTGGATAAAAATCCCAGGTTCCGATTGCGGCAAAGTCGACGGCCAGGCGCAGGATTTCCTGCCCTTCGCGAATCGCGGTTCCGGCAGTCACCCGGTCGGTGATATCGCGGGCGACCGTGATCACACTCGACACAGCGCCGTCGAGTCCCAGGTCCGGGTAAGTCGTTCCCTCAAAATAGCGGCGTCCGGAGGGTAGTTCGAGGGAGTACTCGATAATATAGGGCTCGGCCGACGCGAACGTGCGGCGTAGCGCGTCCTCCCACTGACTGCACACACCTTCCGGAAAGTCCAGTTCGCGAAGCGTTTTCCCAAGGTACGACGCTCGTGGTATACCGGTCAACCGGGCCCCGGTCTCGTTGATAAACGTGTAGCGGAGGTCACGGTCGAAACGTGACAGGACGTCGAGACTCGTGTCCAAAATGGATAGAAGGACATCAACGGGCAGGTTGTCAACGGTTTGTGCCAAACCCACTTGCGCTCTCCGGCAATGCATGAACGTGAGTAACCGGCGTGTCCTGGCGTACCCACGCCATTATCGTCCGGAGAGAGTCAGAAGCGTACGGGCAGGTAATCGGGCTAAGTGTTTCCCGCTTCATCGGCACCGGACCAAGCGGACATTATACCCACTTCCGGCCACTTATATCCGTTCACCGCCACGAATTCGTTGATCACGATCTTAAACGTATTATCGCATACTTCACGCCAAATTCGTCTGGAACTGTGGCGAGAATCATGAAATGATGAGTTTGTCTTGAACTGCGATGCGAATGATTTAGGACGAGCCTCATAAGTCGAGCCGGGCACACAAGAGAAGCCCGGCATCTCCGATCTCCGGAGACGCCGGGCATTTTGCCAGTCCCTGCGTGAACCCGCGCGGCCTGAGGTTTTCGCCCCTATTGGGCATAGAAAGCGGCACTCGCTCCAACGAAGTGCTTCTCTGACGCCGTAAGGTCGGTATCACTCAGGATGGCCGAGTTCGGACACATCGTCTCGCACAGCCCACAATCGCCGCAAGTGCTTGCATCAATGAAGTACTGATCGTACTTGACTCCCTGGAACTCGACGACACCGTGCTTTATGCACTCTTCCGGACATTCTGGCGCACAAAGGTTGTCGTTTATACATGCGTCGGTAATAACGTAAGCCACGTCGGCATCCTCCCAGCATTTGGATACACGTACATTACCACAGAGGGTCGAGCCGAAGCATCCCCAAACCGGCGTACTTTGCCCCAACGGGCAAGCAGAAACGCGGCGGGATCTTGCGTGTCCGCGTTTAGGCGGGCTCGGTCAATGGTATAATCCGAATGACACTGTTCAATCTCTGCACAAAGGAGACTCATTATGTCAACGGCGACAGCACAGCGCGAGGATCGAGTTCGTGCGGTTTATGAGCGCATCAAGCAGGATTCCACCAGCGACTCGGCGGACGAGATTCGCGAGCATCTGCGGCGGGAAGAGATCGCAATTCAGCGGGCACAGGCGGCCGGATCGGCCTCGGGAACTGAGGAAACCGCGGAATAGATCCGTGTGACGGCAGCAATGCCGCGAAGATGACAGGCAGACGCCTGGCCCGCGGCAGGAATGACGATGTGACGGTTGAGGACAGCGGCCAAGCACAGTGCGCGGGCCGCTGTTTCTCTGTCAAGACTATGCCTCTTTCAATGCGAGGTAGAAGATCCGGTCCGACCTTCGATGGGGGGGATTGGTCGTATAGGCGTCGTATGCCACGCAATCACTGAACCCGGCCGCTACAAGCGATTTCATGATGTCATTCTTGCCGTAGGCCCGCTGCCGGTGAACTTCCTTGAACTTCTCGCGGCTGCCGTCGCCCCTGTCGTAGGAAAAGTTCATGGTAACCGTGCAGATCCTTCCCTTCGGGTCGTATCGAGATCGCCATCGATAGTGAAGCGCCTCGCCGCGTCGCGAACAGCTCTGGTTGAACATACCCTCCTCGAACGCGTACTCCGTGTTCAGATCGAAGATCAACGCTCCGCCAGGTCGCAGCGCGATGCAGGATCGCCGGAAGGCCTCAGCCAGTCTGTCCGGCTGCAGGATATAGTTGAGGCTGTCGAAGAGCGAAATCACCGAATCGAACTGTCCGGGAACGTCGAGGTCGGCGGCATCCTGCCGGTAAAACGGCACGGATACGCCGGCCTCATCCGCGAGTTCGCGGGCGATCGCCAGCATCGGGTCCGAAAGGTCAACCCCGACAACCTCCCGGCCGCGGCCTGCCAGCATCCTCGATATTGTGCCCGTGCCGCACGCGAGGTCGAGGACCCGCCGGCTCGGCAAACGGTGCTCGTCCCAGAGTTGCTCGAGATAGCAGAGCCAGTGCTCGTACGGAACAGACGACATCAAGTGTTCATAGTAGGGGGCGACGCTGTCGAACGATTCGTTCTCCGTGCCCTCGGTCTTGCTGCGAGAATTCACGGAGTTACTATACCCGGTCGGCCCTAACTCCCGGCCCACGGAACCCACTCCGACGCAATGCGTCGACCTTCCCGAAACGGGACGGCGATGAGTTTGGCCGGCGGTTGGCGAACCGAGTATAATGAGGATGCCCGCACGACAGTCACCTGTTGAGTGAAGGGACGAACGAGTGCGAGTACATAGCAGGAGGTCAGGATTGGTGGAAACAGTGTTTGAACGCCGCCGCACGCGTGAGGTGCGGGTCGGGCCGGTGACCGTTGGCGGCAGGCGCCCGATTGTCGTGCAAAGTATGATCACCGAAGAGACTCGCAACGTGGCGGGTTGTGTCGAGCAGATTATCACTATGCACGAGGCGGGATGCGAGATCGTGCGCGTGACCACCCCCACCCTGGCCGAGGCGCATTGTCTGGACGAGATTCAGTCGGAAGTCCGGCGGCGCGGGTATACCGTCCCGCTGGTGGCCGATGTTCACCATCAGGGGAGCGACATCGCCGTCGCGGTCGCCGGGTTTGTCGACAAGGTCCGAATCAATCCGGGGCTGTTTGTGTTCCGAAAGCCGCGGCAAAGGACCGAGGATTATACGGACGCCGAGATTGCCGAGGAACTCGATGCCATCAGGGAATCGCTCCTTCCAGTTATTCGCGTCTGCCGGGATCGGGATATTGCGATGCGAATTGGTGTCAACCACGGCAGCCTCGCCGAGCGGCTCACGGTCATGTACGGCGACACTCCCGAGGGCATGGTCGAAAGCGCCATCGAATACATCCGTATTTGCGAGGCGCATGACTACCGGAACCTGATTATCTCCCTCAAGGCATCGCGCGTTCCCGTGATGCTGGCCGCGAACCGCCTGATGGCACGGCGAATGGACGAGCTCGGAATGGACTATCCTCTGCACCTGGGCGTGACCGAGGCGGGCGATGGCGATTATGCCCGCATCAAGAGCACGGCCGGCATCGGGACGCTCCTTGCCGAGGGGATCGGCGATACGATCCGTGTCAGCCTGGCCGAAGATCCGATAGCTGAGATCCCGGTCTGCTACGACATCCTCCAGTCGCTCGGCCTGCGCAAGACCAAGGTGGAGTTCATCGCGTGCCCGTCCTGCGGCCGGACCAAGTTTGAGCTGACATCGGTACTGCGCCGCGTTAAGGCCGCGACGCAGCATCTGGTTGGCCTCGACATCGCCGTGATGGGCTGCATCGTCAACGGCCCCGGTGAAATGGCCGACGCCGACTACGGCTATGTCGGCAAGGGCGGAGGTGTCATCACTCTCTACCGCGGCCGCACACCCGTCAAGAATGTCCCCCAGGAGCGCGGCGTCGAGGAGCTGATTTCCCTCATCCGCTCCGACGGCCGCTGGGTCGACCCGCCCGCCGGCGTCGTCGATGCGGCCGGAGTCTTCGCCAGGGAGTTGACGATGGCGTAGTCCCTCATTTCTGTGTAACTCCTCCGCTCAGCTTGATGAGATCGTGAGTCTGCGTCTGTCTGTCTTCGATCGATAAGTATAAGAACCCGTCGTCCGCAATGACAGACTCGGCCACATAGCCGCGCGGAATTCCCATCGACCAGACCGAACGTCCGTCAGACAATCGGAATGCAGACAGGAAAGCGCCGGTTTCGCCGTTGTGCCTCCGGACCTCGACCGCATAGACATATTGCCCGCATATTATTGGGGCAACGTAACTATCATTATAGTCACCTCGGCCAACTCTGGTCATCCAAACTTGCTTGCCCGACTTCAAGTCATAGGCATGCAAGTGCCATCCGTCATCGATGATCACGTAACGGCTCGATATGAGCGCGGAGCAGAACGGATCGCGACCGATAACGAGGTCAGTATACGGCCAGCCTTGAAACGTGGAGAGATTATAAGAAGAATTCTGATCGTTAACCGCCGGACTGATTTGGGCGGTCCAAATCTCGTGCAACTTCAGATCGTACGCTCTCAGGCGCGGATAGAATAGAACGAATACCTCGTCCTGGCCGGTAGCCACGCCATCCGCGTCATACGTGGCCTCCCAGTGGGACGCGACCGGGGTGTACCTCAGCGTTGCTACTGTCCGAGGCCCCGCCAACACCAGATAATCTTGATGGGGTCTGACCACGAATATGCTTGTCGGAGCAAAATACTCACCCGCGTACCAATGACCGACAGTTACCGGTGTTGTCCTGACAAGGCCTCCGGTTACCGGATTAAACTCATGAAGACTGCTGAACCCCATGTAAGGCCCCGCACAGCAGATCATGTTGCCGTTTGGAAGCAGTGCGAGTGGCGAGATCGAATACGTCGAACCCGCGAGGAGACGTGTGGAACTTCCGGTGCGCGCATCGAGACGCAAAACCGTCTCGCCGGTGTGGTTGCCCGCAACGAGGACAATCCCGGTGCCGTCTACAATCATGTGTCTCGGAGCACCGTAACTGACGTACTTCGTCCACAGTTGATTCCCGTTCTTGCAGCTCAGGGCTGTCACATTGAAGTTGCTACCGTCCTTCGTGGCAACGAAGTACAGCGCTTCGTTATCCCCAACAAAAGGGCCGCTCACCGCTGGAATACGTGCTCTCCAGACAACTCGTAAGGGAGGCTTAATACTGATCGGGTAGCATCGCGAGGAAGTCGCGTCATAGTGCTCCGACCGCCAATACCTGTCCGCAAGCCGATTTGCGGATGAGATAGCGCGATGGATTGAGCTTGCAGGCGTGCCTCGCATTGTTGCGGCACATCGCGTGATCGTCGAAAGTGCCCACGTCTGCGCCAGAAGCAGCAATATAGAAAACCAATAGCGCATTCGATTCTACCTATCGTGACGGCCAGGGGAGCAGTGAGCCGTCCCCCATTTTCCTTAATGCCGTGAATGCCGGACGAGTCGCTCGGACGATACGGGGACCTTTGTGGTAGGCAGGACGGCGAGGGGCATGTCCGGGATTTGCTGCCAGTAGCGGTAAAGGTGGACGACACTGACGAATGCCAGAGCGGTGAGAGGGGCGGCGAAGAGCACGCCGAGGACACCGCCGACCTCGAGGCCGGCAAAGAGGACAAACAACACGAGCACCTCGTGCAGGCCGAGCGCGCCACCGACCAGTTTCGGATAGAGCCACTTCGAGCCGGCCTCGTTGAAGAGGACGAACAGGACTGTAACCGTGACTGCTGCCGCGACCGGGTTGTGGAAATGGGTCGGCCCGACGAGGGCGGCGAGAACGGCGGGGATGACGCCGATATAGGGACCGAACACAGGGATCAGTGCCGCACCGACAACGATCAGGCCTATCAGGAGCCAGAGCCGGATGCCCACCCCGAGGCAGACGAGGGCGGCGCAGAGACCCATCACCACGGCGATGGCGAGCTGACCGCGCACGAATCCGCCCAGAATCCGGTTGACGTCGGTTTGCCACGCTTCGGCGCGGGGCCGCAGGTCCGGGTCAAGCTTTGCATTAAACCGCTCCCGCATTTCCGCGCTATAAACGAGCATGTAGACCGCAACCAGCAGCACGATAACGGACTCGGCCATTGTAGCTGCGAAATGCGCAAGGAGCGGGAGGATCTCCCCGGCGACGCGCGCCCCGAATTCGACGAACTGGTGTGGAGGATGGGCAATGCTGTCCCGGACGCTAAACCGGATATGCCGGTGCGCGAGCCACACATCCAACTGCCCTGCCTTAGCCGTCAACTCGTTGCGGTACATCGGCAGATCCGCCTGCAGCGTGGCGACCTGACGGGACACGAATCCGCTCAGCGCCCAACAAGCGACCACGGAACCCAGCAGGAACCCGAGCACAACAGCAGCCACGCTTGCGCCTCGACTGAGTGTCCGGTCACTCGCGGGAAGTCGCACGGTGCGGAGCTTCTCGACCAGCGGATCTAGAGCGTAAGCGAGGAGAGTGCCCATCCCGAACAAGACAAGCGTATGCGCAATTCGGCCGAGAACATGCAGAATGAGGCCGATTAGCACGAACATCACCAGAAAGGACGACAATATCACCAGCAGGCGCAGCCATTTATCCATGCTAGCTTCCTTGACGACGCGCGCTCATGCCCGTCCAAAGCGACCGGCGTGGCGCCGATCCATCTGATCAGACGGGAGCGGTCCGCCGCTCGATTTCCGCAACGTCCGCCTCAATCTGTGCCTTGAGGGCATCGATGCTCGAAAATGCGATTTGGCCGCGCACCCTGGCGCCAAACTCGATTTCAACAGCACGCCCGTAAATATCGGCGTCGAAGCCGTCCATCAAGTATGCCTCGACCTTGCGGCGGCCGTCCGTGTCGGTTGTCGGATTCGTGCCCACACTGACAGCGGACCGGAACCAGCTCGCTTCCACCTTCGTGACTCCCGAATAGACTCCGTCCGCAGGCAGGATCTGTGTGGGCTCACTGAGAACGACGTTCGCCGTCGGATAGCCGATCGTCCGGCCCAGCTTCTTCCCCTCTACGACCACTCCGGCTATCGCGTACCGATGGCCGAGCAGCGCCGTTGCCGATTCGATATCTCCTTCGAGGATAAGATTTCGAATGCGGGTACTTCGCACTCCGCACCCGCCGATCTCGACCGGCGGGATAACGGCGACCGCGAAACCGTAACGACCGCCGGCTGCCCTGAGCGTGTCGACGGTCCCGGCACGCTCATGGCCATAGCGAAAGTCCGGCCCGATACAGACTTGAAAGGCGTCCAGGCGTTCATGTAGGACGTCCCTCACGAATTGTTCCGGCGACAGGTTCGCAAATTCGGCGTTGAACCTCACTGCCACAACCGAATCGACACCACCGCCGTATTCCTCGATCAGATCCAACCGCTGCTTGAGGGTGGATATGGCCGCGGGCGTGCGGTCCGGGGCGATGAGGGTCATCGGATGGACGTCAAACGTAAATACCACGGACAACGCCGGCTGGCCACGGTCCCGAGCATGACTGACCGCGGCCCGAATCACGGCCTGATGTCCCAAATGAACACCGTCGAACACGCCAATGGCGACGGAAGTGTTCTTAAGACCCAGATGATCGATTCCGTGATAGACATTCATAGGCCGTTTGTAATCGATTCTCGTCAACCGGCGAACACCTTGAAAGGCCGCAGCAAGCCCGCATCCGGATGCGCGAGCGCCAGCAGCTCGCCGCCGCCGTCGACAATCGCCACGACCTGCCCGTCAAAGGCCTCGTCCAGCGCCGCGGGAATCGCCCTCCCATGGCTCAGGTCGGCTGCATCCGTTCCGCCGGCGGTCACGATCGGCATGCTCGAAAGCGCGTCCACAGCACGCATCAGATGGCTGGCAATGTTTGCCGGCGTCAGGGCATCAAGGGGAACGGCGCTCTCGATATCAAAAGCGCCAACGGCCGTTCGCCGCAGACTCTCCATATGGCCGCCCGTTCCCAGCGCGCGTCCAATGTCGGCGCAAAGTGTCCGGATATAGGTTCCCTTTCCACAGGCTACCTCCAGCACGGCCCGTGCCACACGTCCCGGAGCGAAGTCCAGCAGGTCGATGGAATCGATTCGCACCGGACGCGCCGGGCGATCCACAGTCACACCCTCCCGGGCCAACTCGTAGAGCCGCTTGCCCTCATGGTGGACGGCGCTCACCATGGGGGGAACCTGGAGGATGTCCCCGACGAAGTCGGAGAGCACCTTCTCCACGGCCATGTGAGACACGCGCTCGGCATTGACGATACCAATCACCGTCCCCGAGCTGTCTTCGGTGTCCGTCTCGATCCCGAGCGCCAGAGTGCACCAGTATCGCTTCCCCGCCTCGGTGACCAGGTCGACAATCCTCGTTGCGCTACCCAGAGCTACTACCAGCACTCCCGTGGCGTCGGGATCAAGCGTTCCCGCGTGCCCCACCCGCTTTTCATGGGCGATTCTCCGGACGCGCGCAACCACGTCATGCGAGGTCATCCCGGCCGGTTTGTCGATATTGAGAATACCGTTCAAGAAACCCACCCCGACGCCACGCGTCGCCTCCCGAAGCGGGAGGGGAAAATGGCGTCAAGCTAAGAAAATGACCCGGTAGCAGCCGTGCCAGTATCCGCGAAGGCGGATGTTGTCCTCTTGACGCGGTTTCAACCGTCGGTTACCGGCGGTCCGCCGGCATGGTCCAGTGCCCGCCGGACTGCTTCGACAATGCGAGACTCGGCCTGGGCAAGCGGCGGCGGCAGGGTGCAGCCCGCGGCCATACGGTGGCCGCCGCCACCAAACTCCTTGGCGACATTGGCGACGTTGACCGTGTCCTGCGACCGCAGCGAAATCCGCACAGAGCCGTCGCCCACTTCCCGAAGGAGCATGCCGACATCGGCTCCGCGCACGCCGCGTGCGAAATTCACAATCCCCTCTGTGTCCGCATCGCTGGCCCCGCATCGTATGAAGTCGGCGGCAGTGATTGTCGCCCACACGATCCGTTCGTCCTCCGTATAATGCAGCGAGTTAAGGGCCGCGCCGAGCAGCCTGGTCGCGGCGAGCGAGCGGTTGTCGAAGACACGCTCCGAGACATAGGCCGGCGGCGCTCCATGCTCGATCAGGTTTGCTGCGATCCGAAACGTACTGGGTGTCACGTTCTGGAACCGAAACGACCCGGTGTCGGTGATCACGCCGGTGAAGAGACAGGTGGCGATCTCCGGGGTTAGCGGCACGCCAAGCTGAAGGAGCACGTCATAAACGATCTCGCACGTGGACGCGGCAACGCTCTCCAGAACGACAATATCGCCGAAAGTCCCCGAAGAATGGTGGTCGATGTCGATCATCCGACGTGCGCGGCCGACGACGGGAAGAACGGACGAGCCGACACGCTCGAGGTCGCCACTGTCGAGGACAATCGCAAGGTCGAAGCTTTCGGTGTTGGAGGTCGTTTGAATGAGGTCAACGCCGGGAAGAAACCGGTACATCTCAGGGACGCCGTCGGCGGAGAGCAGGGTCAGTGTCTTGCCGAGCGGAGCGAGCCCGAGTGCTAGCCCAACCATCGACCCGAGCGCATCGCCGTCCGGGTTGACGTGACAGGCCATCACAATCGTCTCCGCCGACCGGATGGCAGCCACCGCCAGCGGAATGGACTGTGAAAGCGGCAGGAGGGCCTGTGTCATTCGGCCTCCTCGACGGCTTCGACGACTTCCCGAGCCGCGTCCTCGCGCCTGACCCGTTCGAGAACCTCGAACATGTGGCTTCCGCGCTCGATAGCCTCGTCGTACTTGAATGAGAGTTCCGGAACGTTCTTGAAGACCTTTGTACGGCCCAGTTCCGCGCGCAGAACCCCTCCCGCCCCACGCAATGCCGTGTGCGCATCCTTCCGCGCCTGTTCATCGCCGAGGACGCTGAAAAAGACGACCGCATGCTTGAGATCGGTCGACACCTCAACATCCGTGATGGACAAAAGACCTTCGTTGAACCGCGGGTCCCGCATCTCGCGACGGATCACTTCCGACAGCTCCTCTCGCAGCGTCTCCTGCAGTCGCTGCTTTCGTGTACCTGGCATATTCCTTCACCCCTTTGGTGAGATTCGCACACCGGCGCTGCCTCGCGCCGGCACGCAGTTTGCCGCTTAGCTGCGTGAGCCAGTCGCGTTACGCCATACGTATCAGAGCGATGCATGGCTCACAAAACCGGATTCAGAGCATTTCGATCTCGTCGTGTTCGAGTTCGGCTCGCGGATCGCGCTCGATATGGTCCACGACCTTGTCGAGCACTTCGTTCACGAATCGGCCGTCGCTCGCGACGTGCGCAACCGCTATCGTCGCCACCTGCCAGAGATCCTGGGTGTCCACCTCCGCTACGGACACGTTGAACTCGTTACGGAGATGTGCAACCAGACTGCGCAGCACCTGACGCTTGTCCTTGAGCGATTGAGCGCCCTCGATTCTTAACCGGGCTGTCAGCAATCCGACGACCGTATGCGGCATGATCCCTCACCCCGCCCTCTCCCGGCAAAGAGGGTGCTAAACGAACGCCTGCCGTCAATACATCGGCTCTCGAAAATGCAAATTCCACGCCCGTGGCGACCGCGTATCAGAGCGTCCGCTCGATACGCCGCATCTCGAAGCACTCAATCTTGTCGCCCTCGACAGGCTCGTACCCGGGGATGAGGATGCCGCACTCGTAACCCTGGGCCACTTCCTTCACGTCGTCCTTTTCGCGCCGGACAGAATCGATCTTGCCGTCGAAAATGAGCTTGTTGGCACGGCGCACCCGCACCAGGCCCCCACGAACGAACTTGCCGTCGCTGATATAGCTGCCCGCAATCGTTCCACCCGACCTTGGCAGCCGAAAGATAGCGCGAACCTCGGCCGATCCAAGCGGGCTCTCCTCATAAATCGGATCCAGCAGGCCCGCCATGGCCTTCTTAACGTCGTCGAACAGGTCGTAGATGACCCGGTACTCCCGAATTTCAATGTGCTCGGCCTCGGCCATCCGTGAGGCCGATGGATCGACCTTGACGTTAAACCCGAAGATAATCGCGCCGGACGCGCTGGCAAGCTGAACATCGGACTCCGTGACCCCTCCAACGGCAGTCATGAGGAAGCGAACCTTGACCTCGGGATGGTCGATCTTCTCCAGCGACTGGCGAATCGCCTCAACCGATCCCTGGACATCCCCCTTGATAATCATGTTCAGGGTCTTGGTCTGTCCTTCCTTGATCTTACGCTGCATGTCCTCGAGGGTCATTGCCGAGCGGAACGTCAGCTTGGAAATGCGATCCTCGTCGGCTCTTCCGTCAGCGATCTGGCGCGCAGTGCGCTCGTCCTTTACGACCTCGAGCCGATCACCTGCGAACGGAAGGCTGTTTAAGCCGAGTATCTCGACCGGACCGCCCGGGCCCATCGACAGAACTCGTTTTCCGCGATCATCGACCATGGCCTTGATCTTGCCGAAGGCCGAGCCGGCAACGACGGCGTCGCCCATCTTTACCGTGCCCTGCTCGACGAGTATCGTCGCCACCGCGCCTCGTCCGCGGTCAACCTGCGCCTCGATGACGGTCGCGGTCGCCGGCGCAGTCGGGTCGGCCTTGGGGTCGACTTCCAGATCCGCTACGAGAATAATCTTCTCGAGCAGGTCATCCAGACCAAGCTGCTCTTTTGCGGAAACCTCGACTGTTTGCACGTCACCGCCATACGCTTCGGGCAAGATGTTGTATTCGGTCAACTGGGTCAGGACCCGTGTCGGATTCGCGCCTTCCTTATCGATCTTATTGACCGCCACGATAATGGGAACCTGCGCGGCGCGAGCGTGATTGATCGCCTCGACCGTTTGCGGCATGATGCCGTCGTCGGCGGCCACAACGAGGACAGCGATGTCGGTGACCTGTGCGCCGCGGGCGCGCATCGCGGTAAAAGCTTCGTGGCCGGGCGTGTCCAGGAAGGTAATCTTCCGCTTACCGCCCGTCTCGGGATCATCGACCTCTACCTGGTAAGCGCCGATGTGCTGCGTGATTCCGCCGAACTCGTTGTCCACGACGCGGCTGTTGCGAATCGCGTCCAGAAGCGTGGTTTTGCCATGGTCAACGTGCCCCATGATGGTGACGACCGGAGGACGAGAGACAGGGCCGGCGGGCTTCTGGCGGGGTTTTGCGGCCACTACGGCCACCTGCGGAGCGGCAGGTCTGACGGTCGGGGCCGGCGCGGCAACCACCACCTTGGGCGGAGCAGACGAAACAATGTTTACGGTGACACCATAACTCTTTGCGAGACGGGTGACGACCTCCGGGCTCAACTTCTGATTGAGCGAGGCAAGGACTCCGAGTCCCATCAGTTTCTTCTGGATACTGGGAGCGGGCACGCGGATCAGGTCCGCAAAGTCTTTGAGAGACACGATGTCCGGTACGTTTACCGGTCCCTGCGGCACGAACGCAGCATTTTCGGCGATGGATTCTCCCGACGACGACGCTGTCGCGGATATGGACGCCGACGGGCCTTTTGAGACAGGAGCCTTGCTCCCGTTCCGAGGCGCAGCGGATTTTGGCGCACCCTGTGCCACAGGCGCTTTCGCGTGCGCAACAGCCAGCTTGCGCAACGCTTCGGCCGTGCTGTCGTTGATCGTGCTGGAGGCCGTCTTGCCGGTCTCACCCAGCCCTTTCAACATGTCCAACAAGTCGCCGTTGGTAACTTTTAATTCTTTCGCAAGGTCATAAATTCGCACACCGGACATAGAGTCAATTCACCTCTCAATTACTTTACTCGCTATTTCATAACGGTTACACTCCTGGATTTATGCTTCGCATGCATCCGAGTCCGCGACCGTCGGGACGGACGAACGGCCATCATGGCATCATTTCAACTGCCCGTCCCGATCGGTCATCTGATTATCCGGCCCATTCGGAACCGGTACTGCCGTCATCAATTCGGCGGCCAATCCCTCGGGCACGCTGCTGACGCTGAGCGAACGCTCGAACCGTTTCTGCTTCAGGGCCTTTGCGATGCACTCGGCCTCAGCGCAAACATAGGCCCCGCGCCCGTTTGCTTTTCCCGTCCTGTCAAACTCAATCCGAGGCGCCTCCCCCGGAGTTCGGATCACGCGCAACAGCGTGCGCTTGTCGGACGACTGCCGGCAAACAACACATGTACGCAACGGGATGTGGCGCTTCTTCATCACGTGCCCCGATGAAAGTCCTTACCCGGCGCAGCCGGGGTCAAACACGGCTCGCCGCCATCAGCGCATTAATCGTCGTCGTTGTCGAAGTTAAGATTGCGCAGCATGTCCGCGGTAATCATCACCTCGTCGCCATACGACACCGCGCGCCCGGACTCGTCGGTCGGCAAAGCTGCCTCGCCCTCGACGCGCCCTCCAGCGGCCACGATACGTGCCCTGTCCTCTAGCTCGACTTCTTCGGCGGCCTTGGCAAATGCAGCTTTCGCCTCCTGGGATTCGGACCGTATGTCGATCCGCCAGCCCGTAAGCCGGGCCGCCAGCCGAACGTTCTGTCCGGACTTGCCGATCGCGAGCGAGAGCATATTATCCGGCACAAGCACGAAGCAGGACTTCTTCTCCTCATTGACCCGGACGTGCACGCTCTTTGCCGGCGAAAGCGATTCCGCAACGAACTGCTGGACGTTCGGGTTCCAACGAACAATGTCGATCTTTTCGTCGTAAAGCTCAGACACGACAGCTTGAACCCGGGCGCCACGGTGACCCACGCAGGCGCCTACCGGATCAATCTTGTCGTCGTCGGACATGACGGCGATCTTCGAGCGCGCACCCGCCTCACGGGCAACACTCTTGATCACGACCGTTCCATCGGCAATTTCCGGTACTTCAAGCTCAAACAATCGGCGAATCAGGCTGGGGTGCGAGCGTGAGACGATGATTTGTGGGCCGCGATTGAGCTGCCTCACTTCTAACAAGTATACCTTTATCCTATCGTTAAAGCGATAGGGCTCAGTCGGTACCTGTTCCTGCAAAGGCAGCAGCGCCTCGTGTTTCCCCAGATTAATGTAAACGTTGCCGTTGTCATGCCGCTGCACAACCCCTGTCCGGACTTCGCCGACACACGTATTGTACTCGTTGAATATCCGATCACGCTCGGTCTCTCGGAACTCCTGCATCATCACCTGTCGCGCCGTTTGCGCCGCGATGCGGCCGAAATTCTCAGGCGTAACCGCTACGGCAATCTGATCGCCGATCGTTGCCATCGGATTGATCTTGCGGGCCTGTACGAGGGACATCTCGGCGTGCTCGTTAACAACGGTCTCGACGACGACTTTCTCGCACGTGTATTTGATTGCGTGCTTGGTCTGGTCGATCTTTACAATGACGTCGCCAGGAATTCCGTAATGCTTCTTATACGCCTTCCCCAGTGCCACCTCGAGAGTCTTGAGCAGTATCTCAAACGGAATCTCCTTCTCTTTCTCGAGTTGCTTGAGTGCATTGATTATTTCGGCGTTCATACCTTGCCACCATTCCATTCATGCGCACGCCCGGACCAAAACTGGTAGAAAGAGCCGCTTTTTGGGCCTTT
>JBKQWH010000324.1:0-2684 GCA_052139635.1 Capsulimonadaceae bacterium | reverse complement strand
CTCGCGCGTCAAGACCCCTTTGGCGGCAGCCTCTTTTCTATTTTTTTGAGGATGAATACCCAATTCGTGCCATGACGTTTCCGCGAGGTTAACGCCGTAGAAGGTTGCAGCTTTTTCGATGTTCGCGAACGCCAAAGCCCGGTCGGCATCGGAGACGTCGATGACCTGATCGAATCGCGCGACCGCGTTACGCACATGTTGCGCGTCGGTCAGCGGCTCTTTGCGCTGCTTCGGAAACGCGTACACGCTGTCTGGTAAGTCGCTTTGCTTTGTGAGCCGTCCGTGTTTCTCGTGAGGTTTCCAGGTAGCTTCCGCCATGTTTTTTCCATCCTTTCATTTCCTTTTGACAGGCCTTTCGCAATGCCGTCCGTCCGCTTGAATCGGTCGTGCTCAAAACATTAAATCCGGGGCGACCCAGGCCAATCAATTGGACGATGGTATGGGCGATACCTTGGTGTTGGGCCCTTGAGTACGCGCCCCTTTGTCCCATACGTCGAATTCATTATTCGTTCGTAATCGATACGTTTGTCCAATAGATTCGTCATCTTGATTCTGGCCTAATGAATTTGTGTCCAGTCGAAGGGTTCCGGCGAGTGCCTAAGAGCCCGGCTTGCCATTTGGCTAAGGAATAGGGAGGAAGCATGGCCACTCTGCGCGTGTCTCCGAAACGGGATGCGATCAGCGGCACTAGCGTCGAGAGAGTCGACATGAAGTTCGAGGTGGCCGTCATCCCGGTCGCGGATGCCGACCGCTCGAAGGAGTTCTACACCAAACTGGGGTGGCGGCTCGACGCCGACTTTCCGTATGACAACGGCTTCCGCGTCGTTCAGTTCACGCCTCCCGGCTCAGGATGTTCGGTTCAGTTCGGCAGGAAGATGACATCGGCTGCGCCGGGATCGGCTCAGGGCCTCTACCTGATCGTTTCCGATGTTGCCGCTGCCCGCAAAGATCTCGTCGCACGCGGTATCGAGGTGAGTGAGGTATTCCACCCCGGAACGCCGGGCGCACAGTTCCAGATCGACGGCAGCGGCCGCATCGGCGGCCCGGCACTCGAGCATGCCACGTACGGCTCGTTCGCCACATTTCATGATCCCGACGGCAACGGATGGCTGATTCAGGAAGTCACATTGCGGCTCCCCGGCCGAGGGCTCGGTAACTTGGATGTCGCGACTCTGAGCGAACTCCTGCAAGAAACTGAAAAGCATCATGGCGAATACGAACCTACCGCTCCGAAGCACAACTGGTCGGACTGGTATGCCGCCTACATCGTCGCGCGTCAGGACGGCGAGACCCCCGAAGAGGCATCGAAAGACGCCAAGCTCCACATAGAAGGGGCACACTGACCGCGCCATGAAGCAATTCGACGCAATCATTATCGGGACGGGCCAGGCTGGACCGCCGCTGGCGGCGCGGTTTGCAGGCGCCGGTAAAACTGTCGCCATCATCGAGCGCGGTAAATTTGGCGGAACATGCGTGAATACAGGGTGCACCCCGACAAAGACGCTCGTGGCCAGTGCCTATGCGATCCATGTCGCGCGTCGAGGTACGGAATACGGATTCTCCATTGGTGATATGCGCGTCGATATCGCGCGAGTCAAAGCCCGTAAGGATGCAGCCTCCACGACGTCCAGCAAGGGAGTGGAGGAATGGCTTCGAGGAACGAACAACTGTACGGTCATACGGGGCCAAGCCCGCTTCCAGTCGTCGAACACTGTCGTCGTCGGCGATGAAGCTCTGCAAGCCGAGCGAATCTTTATCAACGTCGGTGGGCGCGCTCGGATTCCAGAGATGCCGGGCATTCGCGACGTCCCGTTTCTCACCAACTCTTCGATCATGGACATCAATTTCCTGCCGCAGCATTTGATCATCGTCGGCGGAAGCTATGTCGGGCTGGAGTTTGCTCAGATCTATCGCCGGCTCGGGAGCGAAGTCACGATAGTGGAAATGGGCCCGCGCCTGATCGGACGGGAGGACGAAGACATTTCCCAGGCTGTGCTCGAAATCCTGAAGGCCGAAGGCATAAACATCCGCCTGAATGCGAAATGTATCTCGCTGGAGAAACGCGACGGCGGTGTCGCCGTCGGACTCACGTGCGAAGAAGGTCCGCCGGAGGTAGTGGGCACCGACGTGCTTCTGGCTGTGGGACGCATTCCCAACACCAGCGACCTGGGTCTGAACCACGCTGGCGTTGCCTCAGACCAGCGCGGCTACGTAACGGTTGATGAACAACTGCAAACGAACGTGCCCGGCATCTGGGCGTTGGGGGACTGCAACGGCCGCGGCGCCTTCACGCATACTTCCTACAATGACTACGAGATTGTTGCGGACAATCTCTTTAACGCCGACCACCGCCGAGTTTCCGACCGGATCCAGGCCTACGCGCTCTATATTGACCCCCCGCTGGGGCGATGCGGCATGACCGACGCAGACGTGCGAAAGTCCGGGCAACCTGCCCTCGCTGCGAAATTTCCGATGAGTCAAGTAAGCCGGGCCTCCGAAAAAGGCGAGACACAAGGGTTCATCAAAATTTGCGTCGATGCAGAAACGAAACAGATTCTGGGGGCTGCGATTCTTGGAGTCGGAGGCGTTGAAGTGATTCACGTTCTGCTGGACTTCATGTATACCAAGGCGCCTTACACCGTCATCGAGCGCGCAATGAATACTCATCCGACGGTCGCGGAATA
>JBKQWH010000323.1:0-3456 GCA_052139635.1 Capsulimonadaceae bacterium | reverse complement strand
AAAAGAGAATCCGATAGGAGTTACGCAGTTAATCTACAAATATACAGTCGGCCGATTGCGCCGGAACATGGGCAAGATGGCACTTGCGCGGCAAGGCCCATCTCGTCCATCTCCTATACAAAAAACTGTACAACTGCGTAACTCCTATCCGAATCAACTTCCCCTTTCCGTGTCCTTCCCGGGGGCAACTCCCGCCCGTAGGGTGGGGTCGTTCGGTGGTTACCCGTTTGTGATGGTCTTTCTTGCCGGGGTAATAAGCACCCAGCCTGGCCGGATGGAAACCAAGCTGCTCCCCATGGAGCTGCGGCCCGGGACGAAAACGGCGAGGTCCCGGAATCCTGCCGGCTCCCGGAGGCCGAGCAAGCCGCCCGGACCGGCATGCCAATTTCTCTCGAAGAGGGCGCCGCATCGAGCGTCGAGACTTGGGGTGGATCATCGTCGACTCGTCGGCCGGTTGCTTGTTCGAGGTTGAGAGATGCATGTGGTCGAGTGACGAGCCACTCGTCTTCGACAAGCCCGCCGGAGCACTTGCAGCGTTCCACCAAGCCCGGGAGCACGAGGATGGCCGGAAAAGACGCTACCGAGAGGCGATGATCCGCCTCGGACGTCCCCTACAGGGACCGTCGCGTTACGAAGAGGAATCCTCCCTCGCGAATTGAGCGAATGGAGCATTTCCTTGGATGGCAGACACTGGGGGTTTTAAGTCCTCAGCGTTTGCCAGAATGCCATGCCGGGCTGACTTTCTCGTCCACGGATCTGGTATCATTCCTTGAGGAAGGTGACCATGATCGAGTTGACCGACGAACAAGCCAGCGTTTTGAAGCAAGGATACCCTGTCCGCGTGTTTGTTCCAGAGCTCGGCGGGGACGTCGTCGTTGTTCTTGCAGCTCAGGGGGAAAGCACGGAGTCGGTCCTTCAAGAAACGCTCGACGAGATGCGCGAGAAAGCGGCCTTATCGAAACTTGGCCGGCAAGCAGCAGCTTCGTGGATGAAGGAGAATCCCTACTGATGGAGCCGGGCGAGATTTATTGGGTCGACCTGGCAACTGAACGTCGTCCCGGTATCGTTGTATCGCGGGAAAGCCTGAACCAGGGAAATTATGTTGTGATGGTCCTTTGTACGACGAAGCGTTTCGCGATCCGTTCCAAGCTCCCGAATTGTGTGCCGTTCCAGGCAGGTGAGCTCGGCATGCCGAGCGTTTGTGCGGCACAGTGTGAGACGATCTACGCCTTGGAGAAGGGAGAGATCGACATCGCCTCCGCCATGATTGGGCGGCTCGATACTGCGCGATTGAGGGACGTTATTAAGGCCATCGGCGAGGTCATCGACTCAGACTGCGAACCCAACCGAGCTCGAGGGCGCGTGGCTGTGGCGGAGCGGCAGCGACACCACAGGAGGGCCGTGGCGCGACCGCGGGCCTGTGCCCCTGGGGCGTTTCCGCCCCAGCCACGCGGCCGACTCTCTGCGTGGCTGTGGCGGAGCGCAGGCGACGCCACAGGAGGGCTCCGGCGCGGCCGCGGGCCTGTGCCCCTGGGGCGTTCCGCCCCAGCCACGCAGTCCACTCGCATCGTTGTGTTGGATCGGAGCAATACCATGTGGGTCGCGTGGCTGTGGCGGAGCGCCAGCGACGCCACAGACAGGAGGGCCTCGGCGCAGCCGCGGGGCGGCGCCACGCAGACGAAGAGCCGCCGCCCTGCGTGCGCGTGTCGCGTGTGCCGCTGCGCGCCGCCGCCTGGCGCCCCTGGGGCGTTCCGCCCCAGCCACGCAGTCCCTTCGCATCACCGTGTTGGATCGAAGCAACACCAGAAGGGGAAGCCTCGACGCGGGCGCGGGATGGCAGCGACAATGAATAGGGCTCGACATCGACACCCGAGGATTCCTGCCATGTCGTCGCGGGGCCGTTATCCTCCTCATCCTCATCGTCGTCATCGTCGATCCTGCAACGAGCCCGGCGAGGCCCACGAGCTGACGTTCACCTGCTATCACCGCCATCGCTTCCTGGCCGCCGAACGATCCTGCCGGTGGCTTTGCGAGGCCATCGACGCGGCCCGGAAGGAACAGGATTTCGCTCTGTGGGCGTTTGTCTTCATGCCCGAGCATGTGCATTTGATCGTCTGGCCGCGGCAGCCGATTTACGACATGGGCGAAATCCTCAAGGCGATCAAGGAGCCCGTCGGCCGACGCGCCGTGAGCTACCTGGTGGAACACGCCCCGGAGTGGCTTCCCCGGATCACTCGACGGCGAGGGGCGCGGACCGAGCGCCTCTTCTGGCAGTCCGGCGGCGGCTTCGACCTCAATCTCTGGGAGCCGAAGGCGCTCTTGCCCAGGATCCATTACATCCACGAGAACCCCGTTCGCCGGGGACTTGTTGTGCGTGCCTCGGACTATCGCTGGTCCAGCGCCGGCTGGTTCGAGTTCGAGGGGACGCCCACGTGCGACTTGATCCCGGATCGGATTCCCCCGGAATGGGTCCCAGCGGGCTGAGGTTGAGGCTGAGGGCCTCGCGGTGAACGACGGAGCGCTCTCAAGGGCAAGCCGATCCTGCGCGTGCGCGTTCGCGTCTCGCGTTCGCGTAGCTGTGGCGGAGCGGACGCGACGCCACAGGAGGGCCCCGGCGCGATCGCGGGCCAAAGCCGGCGCCGGCGCGCCTGGGGCGTTCCGCCCCAGCCACGCACCCATGAAAATAGGTCCCCAGGACGCTTAATCACGATGTCCAGATTGTGCAGACGACCTATTTTCCTAGGCTTGGAAGCAGCATGGCTGCATGAAGACTGTCCTCTTCTTCTGCTTTTCTTCTGGCCAGTGGGACCTGGTGCCGCACGACCTGCCGGCCCAGAGTACCGTCTACGACCACTTCGCCCAGTGGCGCGACGACGGCACCTGGACCCGTGTCACTCACTGAGGCCCTCAGCCAGTCCGAGGAGTGATGGTCACCGGCTCGGCGGTGGTGCCGCTGGTGGCCGACTTGTTGTTGCTATCGCCGCTGTAGGTAACGACCCAGTAGTCGGTGCCGGCCGCGGTCGCGATGTAGCCCTTCGAGGTGGCCGTGCTGCCGGAGAGCTTCTTGGTGTCGGTGAACACCGGCGTGCCGGTCCCGCTCGAGTTGCTGTAGAGGTTGAAGGTGACGGTGCCGGTCGGCTTGTCCCCGCCGATGACGGTCGCCTTGTCGGCGATCGAACTGCCCACAGTGGCGCTGTGCTGCTGCTGGGCGGTGTTGATCGCCGGGCTGGCCGTGGCGATGATGGTCACCGGCTCGGATGCGGCGCCGCTGCTGACCGAGTTGTTGTTGCTATCGCCGTTGTAGGTGGCGACCCAGTAGTCGGTCGCCGTCGCCGTCGCCGTGTAGCCCTTCGAGGTGGCCGTGCGTCGGTCCCCGCCGGAGAGCGTCTCAGTGTCGGTGAACAGCGGCGTGCCGGTCGCGCTCGAGTTGTTGTAGAGGTCGAAGGTGACGGTGCC
>JBKQWH010000322.1:0-2683 GCA_052139635.1 Capsulimonadaceae bacterium | reverse complement strand
CTCGTTGCCGGAAAGCTCCATCCGGAAGGCAGCCCCCTCGTTACCATAGCCGCCATCCCAGGTACCCCCGTAGAGGTTTCCGTCGGTCGCCTGGATCAGGCCGGATTCTGGATTAGCCCCGTCAAAGGGCACCGTACCGTCGGCAAAACTATGGAGGATAGTGGTCACACCGGACGGCGTGATGCGGAACGCCGTACCGTTATTCACTGACCCGCCGGAATACGTCGTTCCGTAGAGGTTGCCGTCGCTCGCCTGAACGAGAGCGCACGCCGGGTCGGTCCCATCGTTCGCCACCGAGCCGTCGCCGAAGTTATGGAGGACCACCGTAACGCCATCGAGCGCGGTGCGATAGACAGTGCCTCCACCTGCTGACCCTCCCGCTCTCGTGGTTCCGTATAAGTTGCCATCGCTCCCCTGAATCAGTCTCCAACTCGGATTGTATCCCTCATTTGGCACTGTTCCATCGTCGAAGTTGTGCAAAATCGTGACGACTCCCGCGGGCGTGATACGATATTCGGTGCCGTCATTGGACGTTCCGCCATTATATGTTGTGCCGTAGAAGTTGCCGTCGCTCGCCTGAACGATCGAAGCGTCGGGATAGATCCCGTCATGCAGCACCGAGCCGTCGCCAAAGCTGTGCAAGATTGTTAAGACACCTGCTGTCGTGATGCGGAACACGGTGCCGTCGTTGGCCGACCCGCCGTACGTCGTGGTGCCGTACAAATTGCCGTCGCTCGCAAGGACGACGCCGTCATCGGGCATGTTTCCGTCGTTTGCCACTGAGCCGTCGCCAAAGCTATGGAGGATAGTCTCGGTCCCGGAGGAATTGAACTCGAACACCGTTCCATCGTTAGCCGACCCGCCATACTCGGTGGTTCCGTAAAACTTGCCGTTGCTGGCCTGGATCACGTTGAACGAGTTATAGCCGTCGTTTGCCACGGACCCGTCATTGAAGTTATGGATGACGGTTTCCAAAATCGGCTCGTTTGAAGCTTCGTTGGACATCGAGCCCAACCCATCACCGTTCACGGCCGCGACCTCGAAATAGTAGGGATCCAGATTTGTCAGGTCCGGGATGATCGCCGTGGTGCTTGTGGTATATGCAAGCGGTATCGCCCCCTCACCTCCGGATGCCGTGCCAATATAGACATTGTAGGAGGTCGCAGTACCAGTCGGGGACCAGTTCAAGATCAGTTGGCCGGTGGACGACGTGGCCGACAGGCCGAGCGGCGCCGTGGACGGGCCGGCGAGCGGCGTGGCCGACACCTCGGCGGACTGGCTCGAGGTGCCGCTGGAATCGACCGAGGCGATCTCAAAGTAGTATTCCGTGCCGTTTGTCAAGCCGGTCCGCGTGTAGCTTGTGGTGGTGACCCCGGTCGCCACCGGCGTGGATCCCTCACCCCCGCTCGCTGTCGCCATGTAGACGGCGTATGTCGTGGCCCCGGGTGCGGCAAGCCAGGTCAATCCAACCTGCGCATTGCCGGCCGTAGCGGCCAGGCCGTTCGGGGTCGACGGAACGCCGGTCCACGGCGTGGCTGATGCCTCGTTCGACGGCCCCGATGTCCCCGAGCTGTCGACGGCCCTCACAACGTAGAAATACGCCGTGCCGTTTGTGAGGCCCGTGTTCGAGTAGCTGGCCGTCGTAACTCCTGTTGCGATCGGAGTAGAGCTCTCGCCTCCGGAAGCCGTTCCGCTGTACACATTGTAGCTCGTCGCGCCGCTGGCGGCGGTCCAGGCCAGTGTGACCTTCGCGTTGCCCGGCGTGGCAGTCAAACCGGCCGGGACGGCCGGCAGAGCGGCTGACGGTGTGGCCGAGGCTTCATTGGACTTGCCCGATGTGCCCGCGCTATCGACGCCTGCCACCTTGTAGTAGTAGGCCGTGCCGTTTGTCAGGCCGGTGTTGATGTAACTGGTGGCGGTGATGCCGGTAGCAATCGCCGTGGCGCTCTCGCCTCCGGTCGCCGTTCCGCGGAAGACGTCGTAACTCGTCGACACCTCGCCGACACCAGCGTTCCATGAAAGCGCGACTTGCGCGTTCCCGGGCATTGCGGCCAGCGCAGTCGGCGGCGTCGGCGCGGCGGGTGTCACGGCGATGTCGATTTGGAAGAAAGTCCCGTAGCCGGCGCCGCCGTCTTCGGATGTACCGTAGAGCGTACCGTTGGTCCCTTGAAGCAGCGGAGTATCCGGATAGGCGCCGTCACTCGTCACCGACCCGTCATAGAACTCATGCAGGTTGGTCAGCGAGCCCGCCAGGCTTATTCGGAAGGCGGTACCGTATCCCGCATAGCCGCCGGAGGACGTGGTGCCGTAGAGGTTTCTGTCGGTTGCCTGAACGAGTGCGGCGTCGGGAGTTGACCCGTCGAAGGCCACAGTCCCGTCGTTAAAGTTATGCAGTATCGAGACGGCGCCGGACATGCTGCAGCGGAATACCGCGCCATCCCCCGCAGATCCGCCGCTTTGAGTGGTTCCATAGAAATTACCATCGCTCGCCTGAATGATCGGCGAGGTGGGATAGGTTCCGTCGTTGGGCACCGTTCCGTCGCCAAACCTGTGCAGGATCGCTGTCACGCCGGTTAGCGTGATGCGAAAAACCGTGCCGAAATTGTTGCCGGCCAGTCCGTTATATGTCGTGCCGTATCATCGAGTTCGACGATGTAATGAACAAACAGAGAGAGGTTGTTTA
>JBKQWH010000321.1:0-4074 GCA_052139635.1 Capsulimonadaceae bacterium | reverse complement strand
CCTGACGCTGGGGGCAATCGACCTGCTGCGCGCTGCTCCGGTTCGAGCAGCGCGCACGAGCCGGCTGACCGCCCCCGGGTCTATACCTCCACACACGGGGGGCCTGACCGGTGGCACGTGGGATGCGTGGAACGCGGCGCTGGCGCGGCTTTGCTCCGAGGCCGGCGTCGAATTTCAGCATTACTTCGACGATGTCGAGTACCCGACGCCGACCGCCAGGTTGACCGATATCACCGACCGTCTATTGCAACTCGCAGCCGAAAGCGATGTCGTGTATCTTGTCCCCGGCCATCCGGTGCTCACCGACCCCGCGTCGATACGACTATACGCCGCCGCGCAGGCGGCCGGTATCGAAACCCGCATCCGCAGTCTCGACCCGATTCCGTTTCGCGACGGCCTCTCCGATTTCGCGTCCCTGGTCGAGGTGATGGCACGCTTGCGCGATCCTGACGGCGGCTGTCCGTGGGACCTGGAACAAACCCCCCTCACCCTGCGGCGCTATCTCGTCGAGGAGGCCTACGAAGCAATCGAGGCGATTGACGCGGGCGTGCCCATGAAGATTGCCGAGGAGCTTGGCGATCTGATGCTTCAGGTCGTATTTCACGCCAGGCTGGCCGGCGAGGCCGGAGACTTCGGTATCGACGATGTCGTTCAACTCATCGTCGACAAGCTTGTTCGCCGGCACCCGCACGTCTTCGGCGATGTCTACGTGGAAAACGCGGACCAGGTCCTGGTCAATTGGGAGGCGATCAAGCGCGCCGAGAAAGGCAACGAGGACCGCCGCTCCATCCTGGACGGCATTCCGCGGGATCTTCCGGCCCTGATGCGAGCGCTCGAAGTCTCCCGGCGTGTCGTGAAAGTCGGATTCGAGTGGCCGGGAGTAGACGGGGTCCTCGATAAGGTCGAGGAAGAACTGAACGAGCTGCGCGCTGAGCTCGCAGTTGGAGATTCCGACCGCGCCGGTGCGGAGTTTGGCGACCTGCTCTTCACCCTGGTGAACGTCGCGCGTCACCTCAAGATCGACCCCGAGCAGGCCCTTCGCGAGATGACTGTGCGGTTTTCCAACCGCTTTCGTCATATCGAGGAACATGCGGCCGCAACCGGGCGCGCGGTGGACCAATTGTCGCTCGCCGAGATGGAAGCCGTCTGGCAGGCCGCCAAGCGCCTGCCTTGACCGAATGCTGTCAGTGATCTGCGCCCAATTCGGCGTAGCCCGGTGCCAATGGCATTACGTCGAATTCAAGTTGGGTGCCACGCCGGCTGCCCTGAGCGGGCGTGTCTCGCGCCGGCGTCGAATTCCGCAGGCCTATCTGCTTTTCCAGATGCCATTCCTGAATTCAGAAATTTCCGTGCTTTCGGTGCTTTCCGTGGTTAAATCCTACTCCTACTTCTCCGAATTCAGTTCGGGCTACTCCCGTCATACCTCCTATTGCTCGGCACTCAGATGAGCAACACGTGGTTATGAGACTGGTTCTTAATCATCTTCATCATTTAATCATCTGCATCACAGTTCAAGACAAAGAACCAGCCTGCAACCGGGTTGCAGGCTGGTCTTGTTGGCGGGTTGCCGCCTTGCGAGATATTGCGGATACTTGAGCTTAGTTGCAGAAGGTGTGGGCGCTCGGGTTGCCGCCGGGGATCCGGTCGATGGCCCACAGGCACACGTCGCCAACAACACGCTCGGCGCGGATGGCCTTGCAGTGGCCGTCAACGAACTGGGCGTTGAGGTAGCCATTGTGGCGCTCGTCGATAAGCTGGATGGCGGGAATGGTCGGAGAACCCTCGTTCGGGCCGGTCGCGCCCTGGAAGGCGTTGGTGGCGGTGTTGATGTCCCAGCCCCAGACCGAGTTGCCAAGGTTCTTCCAGTAGTTATCGTACTGGTCGCCGTTCGAGCCATCTTCCTTCTGGTAAACAGACTGGTCGCCGGCCGGGTTGTACTGGCCGCCGTAATTGAGGAGCTGACCGCTCATGTTGTCGACGTCGAAGGCGGCGCCGTAGTAGGAAGCGTCAACGACCATGATCGTGGACGACGGGCGAGCGACCATCTCGAGGGAGATCGGCTGCGGAGCGCCGTTGGACGTGTTGAACGCGCCGGCCGGGCTCAGGAAGACGTCGTTGTGGCCGTAGCTGTCCTCGCCGCCGTAGCCGACGCCCTTGCAGCCGGAGATCGCTTCGTTGGTCGGGTAGCCGCCGCAGCTATTGCCGTCGGTGTTGTAACCGGTCCAGCCAGTCGGCGAGTCCGGGCAGAGGAAGACGCCGTAGCTCTTGGTGTACGGCTGAAGCATGGAGATCCAGAATTCCTTGCCGGAGGCGAAGGGCTTGGTGGCGGTGAGGACGGTGTCCGGGACCGGGCCGCCATTTTCCTGCAGCAGCGGGTTGGTTACGCCGGAGGGCAGGTTGTAGCGGTGAGCGTAGAAATAGTCATCATAGTCCTGATTATACTGCAGGGTGGCAAGACCAATCTGCTTCAGGTTGTTGATACAGGCGATCTGGCGAGCCTTCTCACGGGCCTGGGCGAACACTGGGAAGAGGATCGCAGCGAGAATCGCGATAATGGCTATGACGACGAGAAGTTCGATAAGGGTAAAACCCTTATTGCGGGTGCCTTGCATTACTATACTCCTTTGTGATGCCCCCAAGCCTTTGCTTGGAGGAGGTTGCCTCTTTGAGGCGGCGCGGCCCACGTGAATGAGCCCTCAACAGCGTTGGTCCGGTCGTGGTTGGCCGGACGTCACAGCATGAATGAGCGATCTTTTTCGATGCAGAAACATATAGTGGTTAGACGGGTCGGTCGCAATTGCGACCCAGCGGATCGGAATGACATTTCGCATGTGTCTCTCATCAAGACACGGTTATTCTACCATTGGTGCCCCTCTCCGCATGTAAAGGGAGTGTAAAGGGAGTGTTAAATCTATGTTAAATTATGGATTAGCGGCATATTATGAGTCCAAGGAATCAGGCATGCCAGCAATAATTGCATGCTGGCATGCATAGTATCGGCATTTTAATCTATTTTCAGATGTACCTTGACGTCCACGGAGCGATTCCTCAAGAAGGGCACTGTAACAGCAACTACGATTGGTGCGGCAACGACGAATGCAGCAGCAAGAATCAGGATCACGGGAACGTCGTTTGTCGGGCTGGTTGCGGCACGTGAACGGCTTGACATACTCACGCTCATCTGCGTTGAATCCTGTTCACCGCGAGCATTGTCCGTCCGGTTCGGAACCGGACCGCCGCTGGTCTGCTTTAGCGCGTTGGACACGCTGGCCGGGAGGTTATCGCGGTGGCCGTAGGAGGAATCGTCGTAGTCCTGCTTGTGCTCCGGGGTGGCAGAATCAATCAGCTTCAGGTTGTTGATCGATGCGGTCTGGCGAGCCGTCTCACGAGCCTGGGCGAATACCGGGAATAGTGTCGCAGCGAGAATCGCGATAATGGCGATGACGACGAGATTTTCAATCAAGGTTAATCCCTTGCAGCGGGTTGTGTACATTACAGTCTCCTTCGTGTTCCCCAAAGTTAGAGAGGCTAATGCGTAATGCCGAGCGTGAATCGCCGGAACTTGCAAATTGAAAGGACTCTTTTGATACAGGAATTGGCTAGACGGGTCGGTCGCAATGCGACTCAGCGGATCGGAATGACATTTGGCATGTGTCTCTCATCAAGACACGGTTATTCTACCATTGGTGCCCCTCTCCGCATGTAAAGGGAGTGTAAAGGGAATGTTAAATCTATGTTAAATCACGGGGTCGCCAGGTGCCCGTTATCTCCTCCTTCGATCATTAAATCCGTGTTAAGATTATCTGCTTTTGATTAACGGCACGTTAAGTCGAGATCAGACATAAAGATATACAAGCTTGGGGATACTGGACGGGAGACATCTTCTGCGGGTATTTCGAGCAAGCATGTCCCACTCAGGCAATTCAACTCAAGGACGTTTTTGAGTTTTCGGAGGCCGAACGTAAGGACCTGATCTATACAAAGGAGGTGCTGATGGAAAAGGATTTACCGCTGGACTGATCGACGGGTCGAATTCCGCAACTCCCTCTCCGCTTGCGGGGAGGGCCGGGGAGG
>JBKQWH010000320.1:0-6915 GCA_052139635.1 Capsulimonadaceae bacterium | reverse complement strand
GGAACCGAAATTGGGGCGTTTTCAAGTTGGCTTCTAAACCCGTAAGGCAAGCCATAATTCGGTTCCTTCCTGTACTACGCCGCGAAGCTGCTGTTAAAGCTTGAAAGAATCGCACAATCAAAACAATCAAGCGGCCGGCAAAATACCCTGAAACGTGCCCCAAATACCCCACATCAGACGCTATATATCGTCCGATGCGGCCGCGGCAAACCAGTGGACGAGAGCCTGCGGCAGAGTCAGGCGAATTCTCAAGAATCGAGCTGGAGCCGTCGAGCGGCCTTGATGCGCTCGACAATGGCGACGGCGCTTCGACGAGACTCGATGATAATATTGGCGCGGCAAAGGGCGCCGGCCACGAACACGCCCGGGCGGGATGTCTCGGCGGTGTTGACGTTGTATTCGGGCAAGCCGTCGGCGGCAAGCGTCAGGCCCAGGGTTCGAAACAGGCGAGGGTCGGCCGTGTGGCCAATCATGGCAAACACAAAGTCGTTCGGCACGATAATCCGTTCCGAGTTGTATTCGGCAGGCGCGCCGTACGCCGTACGCGCCAGAACGACCTCAGCCGGAGAAATCGACTGAACCACAACACCATCCAGCAGCGTCAGTCGACGCTCGTCGGCCATGATTTTCAGGTCGCGTACGATGAAGGGGCGCAAATGGCTCTGAAAATCGGCCGGCGGCCGTCGCATCGCCAGCGTGACACGCGCGCCGGCGTCGGCGAGCGTCATCGCCGCCGTGGCCGCCGAGTTGCCTCCGCCGACCACCAGAACGTCCGAGGCGAAATAGGGCGTGGGATCGTCCAGGCGGGCCATGACTTTGGGAAGGTCTGCCCCCTGAGCGCACAGGCGGCGCGGGTTTTGGAACGTGCCGGTGGCGACAAGCAAGTACCTGCACTCCCGGATACGCTCGTCGCCGGTCGTGTGGCGGCGCGAGCGAATGCGGTATCCCGGACCGGTGGGATCGAGAGCCTCGACGTCAACCACCTCTTCCCAGGGCGCCAGGTTCAACGCGCGGGACGCGGCTACCCCGCGAAAATAAGCGAGTGCATCCTCACGTGTCGGTTTGTGACCGCCCGCCACCGGAAATGGGATGCCCGCAATAGCGATCTCGTCAGCCGGAGAGAAGTAGCGAAGCTGCTGAGGGTGCTCGACAAACGACTGGACGATCCCACGCCGCTCGAGAACTACATACGCCATGCCGGCGTCTTGCGCCGCGCAGGACGCCGCGAGGCCGGCCGGGCCGGCGCCGATGATGATTAGATCGTAGACCTCAGCCTCGTCCATGGCCAATCCCGCCTTGTTCATTGAAGTATTTTGGAGCGATAATATCACGCGCAACTGAGCGCTAAACGTCGAATTCCGGAGTCCGGCCTATCCGGTGTTCGAGAATTCTTTTTTGCATGGATTACAAGGATTATCAGGATTAAAATGATTTTCAGGACTTCCGGAAATTCTCTTAATTCTGTAAATCCTGATAATCCATGTAAAGAATTCCGAATTCCGATTGGAACCACGAAGGAACTCACTGCCGTGGAGAATCGTCCTCAGGACCTGACGAGGCGTCGCTCCGCGGCGACTTCTATTCGGGAAGTGGCACCACAGTGTGCTCTCCTTCCTTAATTGTACCCCTACTCGCCGTGCGTTAGTGTCACGAAAGCTTTCGCGGCGCGAGGAATCTCAGTAGACCGCACCGAAAACGAAACCACGCTCTCCAATCGCGATTATTGGAGTGCGCCTGAGGAACTCCGTGCGGCCAATATTCGGCCCGGCTGGGGTACACTTTAGGCCAAGACGGAGGAATGATCATTGAAAACACACATTGTCGTGGCCGCAGCCCTCTCGGCCCTTCTCTTCTGCTCGCACCCGGCCGCATCGATTGCCGCCCCCCCAACGTCCGCTCCGGCGCCAGTTGTCCACCCGGTTGCTAATCCCCTGGGTCTCACCCCGGACCAGCAAAAGAAAATAACGGCCCTCAACCAGCAGGCGATGTCTCAATTCGCCGCATTGCGGAACAACAAGTCACTGACTACGCAGCAGCAGATGAATCAGGCTCAGCAGATGCAAGCCGACATGCGAGTTAAATGGATGGCGATCCTGACCCCCGCACAACGGGCCAAAGTGAACCAGATGCAGGCGAAGCAGGACGCGATGCGGGCCGAATACATGCAGCAGCGACAGAAGCTCGAGGCTTCGCTCACCGCGGCTCAGAAGTCTCAGATCCAGGCTATCAGCAACGACGCCAAATCGCAGTATCAGGCGATCATGAATAATAAGAGCCTCGCCCAGGGCGATAAAATGAAGCAGCTTGTGGCGCTTCAGGCTACCTTCCGGACGAAAGTCCAGGCCATCTTCACCCCCGCCCAGCGGGCGCAGGTGGCGAAGATTAACGCGATGCACTAGCAGCGCCCGGCTCTGAGGCGCCTCCGAGTTCAGGGGGCCCTGGCATGTCGGAGTTCACCGCCGCTATACGATGCTGATACGGATACCAGTGTGGCTTGGCGAGATCGACGGCGAAATTCGCGACGGTCGAGCGCCTTTCCACGTCTCATGCGGTGCGTAGCGAAGGGGGCGAACATTACGCCCTCGGCTGCGAGTCCGCGCGGTCGAGTACGGCTATTGTGGCGCCGGCCATCGTTGCGGATGGACAACCCGCGAACGTTGGGTTGACTCGCGCCGGCCAGGGAGATATAATCTTAGCGCCTTTGTCCGGCGCGTATCGCCGGCTGCGGCAACGATCCTCAAGGAGTCGTCATGTCCGATTCGCCAAACTCCGTCGTCACAAATGTCGCGGCAGTCATACTAGCCGCGGGCAAAAGCACGCGGATGAAGTCGAAGACGCCGAAGGCACTCCATACCCTTCTCGGCAAGCCTCTGCTTCGGTTTGCGGTCGAGGCGGTTCAGGCAGCCGGGGCCGAGCGTACGATCATAGTCGTCGGTCACCAGTCGGATGATGTCCGCGAGGCGATGGGCCCCGACTTCGAATACGTACTGCAGGCCGAGCAGAAGGGAACCGGTCACGCGGTCCGGATGGTGGAGGAGTTCCTCGCCGGGTGGACCGGGCCGGTGCTGGTGATGCCGGGCGATGCTCCGCTGGTATCCGGCTACCTGCTTCAATCGCTGATCGAACATCATGTGAAGATGCGCGCGGCCGCGACACTCTTGACCGCGGTGCTCGACGATGCCGGCGCGTACGGCCGCATTGTTCGCGATCCCGCCTCACGTCAGGTACGCGCCATCGTTGAGGCCAAGGACGCCACGCCCGAACAGCTTAAAATCGGCGAAATCGGCACCTCCGTCTACGTATTTGAGCCGAAGCGCCTGTTCACAGCCCTCCGCGATGTGCGTCCGAACAACCAGCAGGGCGAGTACTACCTTACCGATGTCATTGGGATGTTTGCCGACCAGTCAGAGATCGTCGAGGCCCTCGTTTCTCCCGACCCCGATGTCGTGCGCGGCGTGAACAACCGGATCGAGCTCGCCGAGCTTGGCCAGACGCTGCGTGAACGCATTCTGCGCACCCATCAGCATAACGGCGTGACGATTATTGATCCGGCCACCACTTTTATCGAGGCAAGCGTCCGAATCGGCCAGGATACGACCATCCATCCCTTTACAATGTTGAGCGGTGTCACCGATATCGGCGAGGACTGCCAGATCGGTCCCGGCGCCCGCATCAGCGACGCGAGGATCGGCAACGGCGTCTGCGTTCGCGATTCCTACGTTGTAGCGAGCGAAGTTGGCGATGAGACCCGAATCGGGCCCTACGCGAACCTCAGGCCCGGGAATGTCGTCGGAAAGAGCGTGAAGATCGGGGACTTCGTCGAGCTCAAGCAGGCGATTATCGGCGACGGGACCTCGGTAGGCCATCTGGCGTACCTGGGCGATGCGGATGTGGGCGCGCGCACCAATATCGCGGCCGGGGTAGTCACCTGTAACTTTACCGGTCCCGGCGAGCCGAAGCAACCGACCTCCATCGGCAACAACGCCTTTATCGGTACTAATAACACGCTTGTCGCGCCTGTCACGATTGCGGATAACGCATATACTGCGGCCGGGTCGACAATCACCGACGACGTTCCGGAAGGTGCGCTCGCGATTGGCCGTGCGCGCCAGGTTATCAAAGAAGGCTGGGTCGCCGAACGCACGGAACGCACCCGCAAAGTGCATTAGTTCTGCCGGCCAAAGTGCCGGATGTTCAAACCCGGCCATGTTAAAAGCGATCAATAGAATCGCAACCTCGATTGTTCACATTCATAAACGAATGCGGCACTTTTGCATTACGAACAAGTCGGGCCTATTTGGGGGATGGGATGATAACTGACTCGACATTGCGCATCTTTAGTGGTAGCGCTAATCCGGAGCTGGCCGGACGAATCGCCCAGCAGCTCGACTTGCCGCAGGGGCAACTCCTGATGTCGAGGTTCGCCGACGGCGAGATCCGCGTGAAAGTCGAGGAGAGCGTCCGCGGGATGGATGTCTTCATCATACAGTCGACTTGTTCGCCGGTGAATGACAACATGATGGAGCTACTGATCCTGGTGGACGCCTTTCGACGCGCCTCGGCCAAGCGAATCACGCTCGTCATCCCGTATTACGGCTACTCACGCCAGGATAAGAAGATCAAGCCGCGCGAGCCGGTTACCGCCAGGTTGGTGGCCGACCTGATCACCACCGCGGGAGCGCATCGCGTTCTTGCCGTGGACCTGCATGCCGGCCAAATTCAGGGCTTCTTTCAGATTCCGCTCGACCATTTGTTTGCCGGACCGCTGCTCGGCTCCTTCTTTGCCGACAAGGGGATGACCGACGGCGATACGGTCGTCGTGTCCCCCGATGTCGGTGGCGTCTCCCGTGCCCGCGGGATGGCCGAAACACTGCGCTCCCCGATTGCGATCATCGCCAAACGGCGCCCGGAGCCCAACAAAGTGGAGATTGTCGACGTCATCGGCGACGTAAGCGGCAAGAACTGCATCATGGTCGACGACATGATAGACACGGGCGGCAGCATCGTATCGGGCGCCGCGGCGCTGATGAACCGGGGCGCGAAGAGCGTGGTTGCCTGCTGTACCCACGCGGTCCTTTCCGGCCCGGCCATCGAGAGAATCGAACAGTCGGCCATCTCGGAGCTCGTTGTCACCGACACCATCCCGCTCACATCCGCCAAACAAGCCAAAAGTACCAAGACCACCGTCCTATCCGTAGCGCCGCTCCTGGCCAATGCCATCTGCCGAATTCACAAAGACGACTCTGTCAGCGAGTTGTTCGACAATTACTGGTAGGTAATGCTGATGGATATCGAACCCACCGAGCTCGCCGGCATCGAACGCCTGGATGCTGTGCTGTTCGCGAGGGGGTTCTCGGTAACATCCGCGACGGTCCTGAGACAGGCCCTCTACCCCAAGGAGCAGTACGCGCTGGGACACCCCGACCTGGCATTCAGCGTGAACAGCCTGGGCGACCTGCTCGCGGACCAGGGTGCCTACGGCGAGGCGCGGGCGTATTATGAGCGGGCACTGGGGATGTTCCAGGCCCTCTACCCCAAGGCCCAGTTTCCGCAGGGGCACCCCTCGCTGGCCGACAGCTTGGCCAACCTGGGCGCCCTGTTCCACGCTCAGCGCGCCGACGCCGAGGCGCGGCCAGTGCTCCAGCAGGCCGTTGACATGCAACAAGATCTGGCAGACATCCTGCTTGCCGCCACTTCCGAGGCCGAATCGCGGAACTACCTGGCGCAGCTCCCTGTTACCCGCGACCTTCTGATCTCGGCCTCCCTTCACCTGCCCGGGAGTGATGATTCGACCTACGCGCGGGTCTGGCGCGGCAAGGCCGCCCTGACCCGCGTCCTCCGGCAGCGCCAGGCGGCACTCTTTCCACTGGCCACCCTCGACCTCGCCACCCGCCACAACCTGGAGGCCTGGCGCGACACGCGCAGCCAGCTCGCCCGGTCGATGCTGGCCACCGCCGACGGCCGCGATCACCCCGAGCGGCTCCAGCAGCTCCAGCAGCTCACGGCCGACAAGGAGCGGCTCGAGCGACAACTGGCCGGGGCGATCCCCGAGTTTGGCCGCAAGAAGGCGCTCGAGAAAAGCCCTCATACGAAACTTGCCCAAGCGCTCCCCGAGCATACCGTGGTTCTCGACCTGGTCCACCACTGGCGCTTCGAGCAGGATCCGCAGGTCAAGGGAAAGAAAGGTGAGCGCTGGACGCCGAACTACATCGGCTATGTTCTGGCCAAGGGCCGGCCTGTGCAGCAGGTTGACCTCGGGCTGGCCCAGCCGATCCACGAGGCGGCCGATTCGTGGCGGCGCGCGATTGCCGCCAGGCAACCCAGCCCGGCCGCGGAGAGTCTGCGGCGGTTAGTCTGGGAACCGCTAGCCAAGCAGGTCCCGCGCGACACCAACACCGTCATCATCGCCCCCGACGGGCGACTGACTGCGATCCCCTGGGCTGCCCTTCCCGGCGATCGACCGGGAACCGTGCTCCTGGAGCAGTACGCCCTGGCCACGGTGCCCCACGCCCCCTTCTTGCTCGACCGGCTCACCGCGCCTACACGCAAGGCCGACGACCGCGACGTCTTGCTTGCCGTCGGCGGCGTCGCCTACGACCAGGCGCCTAAGCCCATCGATGACGAGAAGACCCGGATCGACCTGCTCGCTTCGCGGCTGGCCGAGACCGAGCGCGGCCGGGGCGACGGCTGGCAGGAGCTGCCCGGCACGCTTCAGGAGCTGAACGCCGTCGTGCGGCTGGCCGGTCCGCGCACCCTGGTTCGCCTCCAGGGTGCCGAAGCGGGAACCGCCCGGGTCCTCCGCGACCTGCCCCGCGCCCGCTGGGCGCATATCGCCACCCACGGCTTCTTTGCCGACCCCAGCGTCCCCTCGGTCCTGCGGCCCGACCCCAAGCTCTTTGCTTCCATCGGGCGCGA
>JBKQWH010000319.1:0-3190 GCA_052139635.1 Capsulimonadaceae bacterium | reverse complement strand
CGTTGCTCAGGCCGATGTTCTGTTCGACGGTCAGGTTCCACTGCTGGACCGACGGATCCTTGTTGTGGAGAGGATAGGCGTAGTAAAAGCCGCCGGTCGCGGTGGTCGCGGAATTGAAGGGATTGGAAAACGAGAGCAGCGGAGTAACGCCATCGGAGCCGAAGTCCTGATTGTAAGTCGGCACGTAACTTGAAGCCACGGCCCATCCAGCCACCAGCGAAAAGCCCAGCGGCGTCTCGATGAAGCGGCCCCAGCCGCCGCGAATCACGGTCTTGTCGTTGCCGCGCGGACGCCATGCAAAGCCCAGGCGCGGACCGATGTCGGTGCGGCTGGAAGTGTGCAGCGCCTCGGGCAGACCCACCTCGGCGGCGGTGAGGATCGGCGTGGGAGCGATGCCCGCCTTGAACTCTTGCGAAGCATTTTGCATCGCCTGCGCGTTGGGAACGACCACCGCTCCGCTCACAGTGGACACGCCGTCGCTTCCAATGCCTGTCCAATCGGGCTTGAAGTTGGCCGTGTTGCCATGGATCTCGTTGACCGGCGGGTGCATCTCGTAGCGCAGCCCAAGATTGAACGTGAGATTCTGCGTCGCCTTCCAGTCGTCCTGGGCAAAGACGGCGTAAGCGTAACCAAGTCCGTCCATGGTGGCGTCGTTGGTGGAGCTGACCTCGGTGTAGTCGGGATAGCCGAGCAGAAAGGCCGTGTAGGGATCGCCGATCGACTGCACCACGTCCGAGGTCCCGTTGAAGACATACCAACCGGAGCGGTAGTTGCCGTAGACATTGTCGTCGTGGTCGGAGATGCGCTTGAAGTCGAAGCCAAACTTGAAGGTGTGATTGTGGCGGGTCCAGGTGACGTTGTCGAGCAGTTGCACAATCTGGCCGCGCTGCATGCCCGGATTACCCGCGCCGGTGGACATGAAGCCGTTGATGAGAATCTCCGGCGCTTCGGCCCACTGAGTGTCGGGATCGGGAATCACCGACGCGAAGCCAGTCTCCGAAAGCAAATCATTCGTGGAGTAGTACTGCGTCTCGGAGGCGTGCTGCATGTTAAAGCCGCCGCGAAACTCGTTCAGCAGATTCTGATTGAAGATGAAATTGTGCGCAAAGGTGAGTCCCTCGTCGATCTCCGGCGTGTTGTAGCCGCCCTGCAGCGGACTGCCGGCCTCGGCGCAGTAGGCGTAGAGGCAGTTGGACGAGGGCGCCGTGATCACCTGGCGGTTCTTGTAAGAGAAGCGCGCAAAAACCGATTGCCGCGAAGAGATGGTGTGGTCCAGGCGAATGTCGCCCTGGTTGGCTGAGATCGGCGAGGGAAAGTTGATCTGGTAGTTGTTCGCGAAGGAATCCGCGGAGCCATAATTGGGCTCGGGAAAGAGATACTTGAGCACGCTGGCGGGGACGGAGCCAACGGGAACCGGGGTGTTATACAAGGGATCGCCGGGATCGGTCGAGGTGAGTTCGCTGCCGTCGGGACTGTAGACCGTAGTGATTCCCTGGTTGTTCAGGTAGCTGGTCAGATTGCCAGCCCGCATGGCTTCCGAGGGAACGCTCAGCACCATTGGCGTTTCGCGCGGCAAGCGCAGGCCTTCGTAGCTGGCGAAGAAAAAGGTGCGGTCGGACGATCCGGTGAGATAGGGAATGCGCAGCGGCCCCCCGAGAGTACCGCCGAAATCGTTCATGATGATGCGCGGCTTTGACGGAGCGAAGACATCGTTCGAGTTGAAAACCGTATTTTCATGATTCTCAAAGAGGCCACCGTGAAATTGCACGGTGCCGGCCTTGGAGATGGTGGTGATGTCGGCCACGCCGGAGAACTCGGCGTTGTTGTTCGACTCCGAGACGCGAATCTCCTCGATAGAGTTGAACGAAGGGAACATCTCGTTCACCGGGCCGGAGTATTCGACGCCCAGAGCGGCGATGCCGTCGATGGTGACGCTGAGCAGCGCGGAGGTTGCGCCCATCACTTCCAGGTTTCCGCTGTCGTCGGTCTGCACGCCGGATTCGGTGGTAAGCGTCGAAATGGGGCTTGTGGAGCCGGCCGAGCGCGAATAAATCGCGACGGGAAGATCGACCAGTTCGTTGCCGAGTTTGGTTTGGGCAAGATTGGAAACATCGGTGGTGATGACGGGAGCTTCGTCCTCGCGGACCTCGACGGTCTGGCTTTGCGATCCGGGGCGCAGTGTCACATCGATGCGCCGCGTCTCGCGCGCGCCCAGTGCAATCTGTGGCAACGCCTCGGTTTGAAAGCCCGGCGCCGCGATGGTCAGCTTATAGGCGCCCACCTCGACGTTGCGGAACGCGTAGTCGCCGCTTTCGTCCACCGTCGCCACCTGCGTGGCTTGAGTTCCGGTATTCTCGAGCGTCACCCGCGCACCCTGGATGATGGCGCCGGTCGAGTCGCGCACCATGCCGAGAATGGAACCGAATGTAGATTGTGCGGAAATGGGACAGGCAGCGGCCGCCGCCAGCCAACAAGAGAGGAGAAACCATCTAAAGGCCATTCGCCTTGAGGGCCGCGTAGCGCGGCAGAGTCTTTCCATCAAAATGCCTTTCGAGCGAGCTACGAGAAAACCATCCCATTCGCTCCTTTTTGAAGTGAATCAGAATTTAATGTAAAGCCAATTGACCCGCTGTGCGGAGTTTTTTTTGAGGGAATTTGGGCACGGCTTTTCCACATGCATCCGATTGGGAGATCGAGGTCGGCGAGAGCGGCCTTTCGGCAGAAAATCGCGGGGATTCCTGCCTCATCTCGGCCGATGAAGCGCGCGGGGCTTTGGTTACGCTCTGCGTTGCGCCGCCTCTTCGTACACGCGCACGTATTCCCTCGCCGAGGCCGGCCAGCCGTACTCCTGCGCCATGCCGTTGCGCATCAGCCGCGTCCAGCCTTCCTTATCGCGAAAGGCTTCGAGCGCGCGGTCAATCTCAGTCAGCAGATCCTTCGCATCGTAGCCCTCGAACTTGAAGCCGGTCCCGGTTCCCTTCGCCGCGTCCCACTCTTCGATGGTGTCGTCCAAGCCGCCGGTAGCGCGCACGATGGGGACGGTGCCGTACTTGAGCGAGTAGATCTGGTTCAGGCCGCACGGCTCGTAGCGCGAAGGCATCAGAAACATGTCCAGAGTGGGGATCTCGACGTACGACCCGTCCCGGCCGTCAAAGTGCAGGCCCTCGGACTTGCCGGCGGCGGGCGGCGG
>JBKQWH010000318.1:0-3250 GCA_052139635.1 Capsulimonadaceae bacterium | reverse complement strand
CGCGCAAATTGAAGCGCATGCTGGGCAAGGTCGCCGACGGCGAAGCCTTCTTGCTGCAGGGCGGCGATTGCGCCGAAGCCTTCGCCGAGCATTCGGCCGACAATATCCGCGATTTCTTCCGCGTCTTTTTGCAGATGTCGGTCGTCGCGACCTTCGCCGCCGCTCTCCCCGTGGTGAAGGTCGGGCGCATCGCGGGGCAGTTCGCCAAGCCCCGCTCGTCGCCCAACGAGACCGTCGGCGGCGTGTCGCTGCCAAGCTATCGCGGCGATATCGTCAATGACATCGCCTTTGACGCGGCGGCGCGCGTGCCGGACCCCGTGCGCCAGCTCGACGCCTATCGCCAGTCGGCGGCGACGCTGAATTTGCTACGCGCTTTTGCCACCGGCGGCTACGCCAATCTCGAAAACGCGCATCAATGGATGCTCTCTTTCATCAAGGACAGCCCACAATCCGCGCGCTATCAGGAGCTCGCCGACCGCATCACAGAGACGCTTGGGTTCATGCGCGCGATCGGGCTCGACCCGGAGTCGCATCAGGAGTTGCGGCAGACCGATTTCTACACCTCGCATGAGGCGCTGTTGCTCGGCTTCGAAGAGGCGCTGACGCGTGTCGATTCAACAACCGGCGATCATTACGCAACATCCGGCCATATGATCTGGATCGGCGATCGCACGCGCCAGCCGGACCACGCGCATATCGAATATGCGCGAGGCGTGGAAAACCCGATCGGCCTCAAATGCGGGCCGACGCTGGCGCCGGGGGAACTGATCCGGCTGATCGACATTCTAAACCCCGACAATGAGCCGGGGCGCCTGACGCTGATCTGCCGCTTCGGCGCCGACAAGGTGGGCGAATATCTGCCGGCGCTGATCCGCGCGGTGAAGACGGAGGGGCGGCGCGTCGTGTGGTCGTGCGATCCGATGCATGGCAACACGGTGAAGGCGGCCTCGGGCTTCAAGGGCTGCGGCGATAAGTATTCGAGGTCGCCGGGGATCGATTGATGTCCCCGTGGTCGGCCTTTCGATGGCCGGCGCTCGCCATCCAGGTGCGGCTTGGTGTCCCACTCGAGCTTTGCGGCTGCCTCACGGCGCTCGCCTGGAACCGCTCGGATGCGTCGTTTCAGCGGGAATGATCGATGCTGTTTCCGGCTCGACGGCTCTCAGCGGGCGATAACGGAGGAGGGGCGTGCGGGGTCCCTCGTCTTCCACAACAGGATCTTCCCCTTGTGGTCGCACGAGGCGAGGGTCTTGCCATCCGGCGAGAAAGCAACAGCATTGATCCGGTCCGAATGTCCCAGAAGGGCGTAGAATTGCTGCCCGGTGACCGTGTCCCAGAGCCGCACTTTCTCATCGTCGCATCCCGTGGCAATGGTTTTGAAGTCCGGTGAAAAGGCCACCGCGCGAACGGTCAAAGGGTGACCGATCATCGTCCTCGTGACTTCCCACGAATTCATCGACCAGAGAGTCACATTTCGAGGATCTCCGCCAGCGGCCATCTGCATGCCATCAGCAGTGAAGGCGACTGATCTCATGTCTCCCGCGAAGGGCTTTTTATCGTTTCGAGCCTTGAGCTCTGCGCCCGAGTTCGGGTCCCACCAGCGCACGGTCCCATCGGCCGATGCGGATGCCAGGACCCAGGGGTTCGGCGAGTAAGCCAGGGCATAAACAGGGGCCGTGTGACCCGCGAGATCGAACTGGATTTCCCGCGCCGCGACGTCACAGATATAGATCAATCCCTTCGAGCCTGCCGCGGCCAGATGCTGGCCATCCGACGAGACGCTCACCGCGCGAAGGCGGTCGTCGTGGGCGTGCAGCACGCTCGAGCTGGCAAGGATTTGACGCCGATCAGGACCCGTTCGAGTCAGGTCCCAGAGAATGACCTTTCCGTCCAGGCTCACGCTGGCCAGCCGATCGCCCTGGTGGAAGAATGCCAGCGCGGTGACGGTCTGCGAGTGACCTGTCAGGGTGAGCAATTCACGCTCCGAGTCGACATCCCAGAGCTTGATGGTGTGATCGTCGGAACCGGATGCCAAGAGCGCTCCGTCGGGGGAGAAGGCGAGCGCCCACGCCTCTTTCTGATGTCCGGCGAGCGACCGCCTCAGTTCCGGTGTGTCGAGAAGTCGCCAGACACGGATCTGTCGGTCCTTGCAGCCGAGAATCAAGGATTTGTTGTCAGGGGTGAACTCAACCTGCTCAACTGACCGGTTATTGGCCAGGTAAGATCGTTCCTTGGTCCCCGAGGAGAGGTTCCAGATGATCACCGGTTGGTTGCGCCCCGCGGCTGCCAGGAACTGGCCATTCGACGAGAGGCAGACGGAGTTGATGTGGCTTTCCAACCCGGGCAGCAATCGCCTGGGACCGGGCTGATCGAGAGGACGCGTCCAGAGTACGGTCGTGCCTTCGCAGCCGACCAGGGCCTTGCCATCCAGGCAGAAATCGACAAAGACGATCGGGCCATCCTGATCGGTGTAATGATCGAGGATCCGCCCGGTCGCGACCTCCCAGACCGTCAGACCGCGATCCTGGCGGCCGGCGGCCAGCCGGCTGCCGTCGCGAGAGAAGGCGAGCGCAGTCACCCGGCCTCCGGGCCGTTGCTCGAGCGCTGGCGGTTCATGGACATTTCCAGCGTCAGCCATGACGTGGAGCCGGACCGTCCCGTCGCCTCCGCCGACGGCCAGCAGCTTGCCGTCCGGTGAGAATACCTGCTGGAAGGTTCCCGGAAGATTCGCGGAGGGCTGGGCTGGTGGACTGGCGGAGTTGAGCTTCCAGATGTACGACTGTCCCCCCTGATCGTCAGGCGAGAGCCCGCGGAGAGTCAGAAATGATCCATCGGGGGAAAACTGAATGTCGGGGTCCTGGAGCGACCCGGAATGCAGCGTGGTGATGAGTGCGCCGGTAGCCGCATCCCACAGCTTGAGTTCCACGGATTCACCCCTTTGCGCGCTCAGGCTGGCAACAGTCCCCCGACCCGTCTCGTCGCCGGCGACGATCGCGACCTTGCACACCGGGGCGGTGTGCTTCCCATGGCAGTACCGGGGAATCCTGCGGTCAAGGTCCCAAACGATCACTTGGCCGGAGGAATCTCCCGAGACGAGCCTCCCTTCCCGGCGCGAGACCGCCAGGCAGGTCACCTTCCCCCCATGTCCCTCCAGCAACCATGCGGCCCGTTCAATCAGCCGCCTCAGGTACTGCAGCTCAAAACCTGGCGGACCCTTTGCCGTCGCGGCAAAGTTCTCAAGAACCGGTTGGAA
>JBKQWH010000317.1:0-19425 GCA_052139635.1 Capsulimonadaceae bacterium | reverse complement strand
ATCGAGCTTTAACAGCAGCTTCGCGGCGTAGTACAGGCAGGACCCGAATTATGGCTTGCCTTACGGGTTTAGAAGCCAACTTGAAAACGCCCCAATTTCGGTTCCTCAGTAGTTGGGCTGCGGGAGCCCGGTGAAACTGCACCACGGCGTGCCGGCCGCGTTCAAAATCAGCCGGCAGGGAGGAGCCCGAACAGCGTCATCAAATGTGGCGGATGTGGCGCGAAACGGGGATTATCGCAACTCCGTCGCATCAAGGCCGGTCGACGGCCTCAATCCTCACACCCAGTTCTTGAAGAATCGCTCGACTCTGGCGCAGCATCTCGTGCACCGCGTTTGCCCTTGCCGGCAAAGGCGGTGGAGTGTTGTGGGCAATAACAAACCGTAGAAGATGCGGGGCAACTCGGTCGCGAATGTTCGCCACGCCAACACCATCCCTTACGAGTCTTGCTATGGCCCAAAACGCAAAGTTGGCATAGTATGCGTCGTTGTGGTCGTGAAAGGACCAATTCCCCTTGCCGTATTCGGCAAAGGCTTCATCAACGTGACTGAGGGGCTCCGCAAACACGTCAAGGTACTGAAACTCGCCCAGCCGGATCAGAGACTCCGCCGCCATCAGGCTGGACACACCGTCCGAACCGGTCACTATGGGTATGAGCGCGGGAATCGCCGCGGGATCACGGAACGCAGGCAGCGCCGAAATGCACGCGCGACGAACACCTTCGTCGGGATTCGCCAATTCCGAAAGAACCGCTTCGAGGGCAGGTTGGCCGAACTTGACCAGGGCAGCTCTCGCTTGCGGCGCCACGTGCCTGGTATCCATGTGGTCGAGCGCCCGAATGAGCGGCTGGATCGCCCTCGGATCGCCGATCTCCCCGAGCAAGAAGCAGGGATAGACCGCAACCAAATAGTCATTGATGCCCAACAACGATATCAGGCCGTCAACAGCCTCCGGACCGAGTTCGATGACCTGTTGGAGGAGCGGATCACTGTCATCTTCGACGTCGTTTAGCCTGGCGAGTAGACTTTCCAGATCGGCTGGGTTCACGTAATCCGTCTCCCTGGTTGTTATATGTCCAGAGTGTACCTTAAGCGCGAGCGGGACGGGTCGGACCGGTCTGGCGTGTCAGACCCTGTCATGATAATCAGCGCGGGGGACCATGTTGGGCCGGATCAGTGCGACCTGCGGGAGTGCGTGCCCTCCGGCCGGTGAGGCCGGAGGGCGGGAGAAGTTATTGTGCGGCCTTGAACTGGGTCTTGAAGTCCTTGATTGCCTTATTCAGAGTGGCGATCGTGGTGTCGGTCAGCGCCTTGTCGCGGGCGATAGTCTCCTGGACTTCCGGATACTTCTGGGCGAGAAAGGCCAGGAACTCACTTTCAAAGCGGCTGATGGTGTCAACGGGGATGTCATCGAGCGCGCCGGAGTTGGCGGCGTAGATGGCGGGCACCTGCTTCTCGAGTGGGAGCGGGCTGTACTGCGGTTGCTTGAGGATCTCGACCAGACGCAGACCTCGGCTGAGCTGGGCCTGAGTGGCCTTGTCGAGGTCCGACGCGAACTGGGAGAACGCCTGCACCTCGCGAAACTGGGCCAGGTTGAGCTTGAGGGTTCCGGCCACCTGCTTGTGCTTCATGGCCTTGGTCTGCGCATTGCCGCCGACGCGAGAGACGGAGATGCCGACATTGACGGCGGGGCGAACGCCCGAGTAGAACAGGTCGGACTCGAGAAATATCTGACCGTCAGTGATCGAGATGACGTTGGTCGGGATGTACGCGGACACGTCGCCAGCCTGCGTCTCGATAATCGGCAGCGCCGTGAGCGATCCCCCACCCTTCTTGTCCGAAAGCTTGGCCGCGCGCTCCAGCAAGCGGGAGTGCAGGTAGAAGACGTCTCCCGGGTACGCCTCGCGGCCGGGCGGGCGGCGCAGAAGCAGGGAAACCTGGCGGTAGGCCACGGCCTGCTTGGAAAGATCGTCGTAAATGATCAGGGCGTGCTTGCCGTTATCGCGGAACCATTCCCCGATGCAGGCTCCGGCGTAGGGAGCGATGTACTGCTGGGAGGCCGGATCGTTCGCGGTGGCCGCGACGACCGTGGTGTACTCCATGGCGCCGTGCTGTTCGAGAACCCGCAGGACATTGGCGACCGTGCTGGTCTTCTGTCCGATCGCGACGTAGATACAGAAGACGTCGGTGTCACGCTGGTTGAGGATCGTATCGAGGGCAATGGCGGTCTTGCCGGTGCCGCGGTCGCCGATGATCAGCTCGCGCTGGCCGCGGCCAATCGGGATCATGGAGTCGATGGCCTTGATGCCGGTCTGCAGGGGCTCCTTGACCGGCTGCCGGTCGACGACGCCGGGGGCGTTCGTCTCGAGCAGGCGGAACTCGGTGGAATTGACGGGACCTTTGCCGTCGATCGGCTGCCCAATCGCATTGACAACCCTGCCAACGAGCGCCTCGCCGACGGGAATCTGAACGATCTTGCCGGTTCGTTTGACGGTGTCGCCCTCCCGGATGCCCGCTTCATCGCCAAGAAGGACTGCGGCGACGCTGTCCTCCTCCAGATTCAGCGCCATGCCCTGCACGCCGCCGGGAAACTCGAGGAGTTCACCGACCATGGCGTCGGCCAAACCGTAGATGCGCGCGATGCCGTCGCCGACCTGCAAGATCGTGCCGACTCCCACTTCCTCGATATCCGCCTTGTAGGCCTCGAGTTCACGTTCGAGGACGGACGTGATCTCTTCGGGTTTAATGGCCACTAAATTGCTCCTCCCAGTGTTCTGTTGCCTAGCAAATGCTGCTCCAGTCGATGAAGCCGGCCCATGACGCTACCGTCGACAATGCGGTCGCCGATGCGAACGACCACTCCCGCAATGATCCCCGGGTCCACAGTGGCCGTCAGGATGATGTGCTTGCCGGTGAGCTTCTCCAATCCCTTCGTTAGCCGGGTTAGTTGGTCAGGGGTCAGGGGCACCGCGGTGCTCGCGGTGGCCGATACAATATTGTTATGCTCGTCGGAGAGAATGCGGAACTCCCGAAAGGTCACGTCGAGCAATTCCGCGCGCCGCTTGCGGATGAGCAGCTTGAGGAAGTTAAGCGTTGTCGCGGTGATGCGATCCCCAAAGGCGTCGCCCACGAGGCGCTCCTTCCGTTCCTCGGCCATAAGCGGCTCTGTCAGAGCCGACCGAAGAATAGCACTGTCGCTCAGGATCCGCTCGATCGTGAGCAGGTCTTCCGCCACGGAATCCAGGATATCGCTGCGTTTGGCCACCTCGAACAGGGCGGCCGCATATCGCTTTGCTACCCGCGTGTCCTTCATCGCGCCCCCGTTCCGTTCTGGCCGATCCGCTCGATGCTTCCGCTTCCAACAAGATCGATAAAGTCGTCCACGAGCCTTGCGTGCCGCTGCGCGTCAAGCTTCTCGCCGACGACCTTGCCGGCGACGGAGATCGAGAGGGCCACGATGTCCCGGCGCATCTCGGTAAACACCTTCTCGCGCTCGCGCAGGCTTTCCGTGCGCCCCTGTTCGACAATGGATTCGGCCTGTTGGCGTGCCTCGACGATGATCTGATCGCGCAGAGACTGAGCTTCCTTGACGGCCTCCTGGATCCTCTCGCGTGCTTCCGCCTCAATGTCGGCGAGCCGTTTCTCGTAATCGTTGCGAGTGTTGACCATCTCCTCGCGGTCGGCATCGAGCTGGTCGTAGGTGGACTGAATGTCGGCCTGGCGCTGGTCAAGAAGGTTCAGCAGCGGCTTTTGCGCGAATCGCCAAAACAGCACGGCGAACACAATGAAGCCGGCAATCTGCTCGAGCAGAAGTGGCAGTGTTATGCCGAGCGAGTGTAATAAGGTAGTCATTTGCCTTTACCCGTCATCCGGTTTACCCGTGAGCCCTTCTTCAACACTCGTGCACAATCTCTCCGCTCAACCAGCCCGTAAGGGTCCGGTTCATGGGACAAATCCCTTCCGGAAATCAAGAGTTGCAGCGAATGTTCGTTTGCCTCTCGTTACTTGGCCAGCAAAGCATTGACCTGTGTGGGTGTCGGCAGGTGGCTGCTCATGATAAAGAAAAAGACCAGGGTGATGATGAACAGCGCCTCGACAAGTGCGAACGTGATGTACATCTTTTGGTCGATTGCCGCCGTGGCCTCCGGTTGACGGGCGATGCCCTGGATCACCGACGCGAAAATCAGTCCCTCGCCGATGCCGCATCCGATCGCGGCCAAAGGCAGCATAAGCGCCATTCCAAGCGCAACTAAACCGAAATAGATACTTGCCACAATGTTTCTCCTTAGTAGTGATTATCGTTAGGACACTAGGCAGCAGCCGGCGTCGCATGGCTGTCTGGCGCGTGCCCGTGATCGTCGTGAGTCTCGGACATCAAACCGATGTATGCACAGGAAAGAAGCGAGAAGATATACGCCTGAATCAAGCCAGTGAAGACCTGAAGTGCGCATATCAGAACCTGAGCCACCGGCACGAAATAGTTGAGATCGAGCTTCGCGGCCATTTCATGCATGATGTCCTCGGCGTAGATGTTTCCGAAAAGGCGCATCCCGAGCGTAAACGGCTTGATGATCTCACCGATGACCTCGATTGGGATAAAGAGGCACGCCATCACCAAGCCGAGCAAAAACGGGGTGATCGTGGGCCCCTTAAAGTGCTTAAGGTAGGACCAGAGCCCCTTCGACCGAATTCCGACGGCCTGCACGTATACGAAGACAATCAGACCGAGCCCGATTGTGTCGCTGGGATTCGACGTTGTCGCCTTGAAAATCGGGACGAGCTCAATCAGATTGCAGAAGACGATGTACCAGAACAGTCCGAAGATCAGGGGAAGGTGCTTTTCGCCGCCTGGTCCCAGCCCGTTGAGGAACTGGCCACGCAGCCCTTCCGAAATCCATTCGACAAAGTTCTGCACGCGACCGGGTACCTTTTTGGGCCTGGCGACAATCGCCGCGCCGCAGATGATGAGCAGCGCCGAACAGATGACAATATACGCCAGGTAGACCCAGGGAGACAGTAGCTCCATGCAACGAACACTCCGATCTATAAGGACACAGGACCCATGATTTAGGACCTAGGACCTAGGGATTAGGCACGAACGCGCTGCCTCCGCACCCGTCAGACCGGTCTGACAAGTCAGACAGGTCGGACGTGTCAGACAAGTCCGACAACTCTTTAGTCTCCCGCTTCGGGAAGGTCGAAGCGCAGCTTACCGCCTGGCCCCGCGTGCGACGGCAAGGCTCACGGCCGTCTGGACCACAACAAAACCGGCCAGCAAGGCAAGCAGTTGCACGTGCAGCACATACATCACGGTGACCGCGCCCGCGGCGACGACAAATTTGATGATGGAGGCGGCCGCGAACCGCACCATCGACGAGTTGTCCGGCGTCGAGTGCGACGACGTCCCAATCAGCGCGTTTACCATGATCCTCAAGGAGGTAAACACGACCAGACTGACAACGCCGCCAGCGATCATGCTAACCGCGAGATACAGCTTGCCGAACACCAGCAATAGTGCAACAAACGGCGCCAGGGACCACGCCGCCACACCCACAATCCTGCGAATGTGAGTACCCAGCGGCTCGCCTGCGTACGACGGCTCCTCGGCGCTTCCGGAAACGTTCGGTTTTGATGCGATCATTTCGACCCTGGCCCTTTGGACCCGTTCAACATTCGAAATAAATTATAAAACCCTACAAACGTACCGAGCAGTACAAACGACAGGGTGGCCCAGGGAATGCCGACCGTGTGCAAGCGCTCGTCGATCTGCGATCCGATCCAGTATCCGGCCAATACGGCTGCAGCCAGTGAAACGCCACTTGCCAGTCCCACGGGCCGACCCGCCGAAGCCGGCGATCCGCCGCCGGCGTTTACATCGTACCGCCTGTTATCAGGTACATCGGGATTATTACGCGCTGCCGACCGTGGCCGCGTGTAGTGAACCTCAGGAGGTGGCGGCAGTGGATCGCGGTCCGGCAAGCCAGCCGGCATGTGCTCATCCCCGTCCCCGGATGATGCGGCGCTTTCGTAGTCATCGGCCATGCCAGCCCTCGTCACTGCGGGCCTCGGTTAGGCACGCAAATCGTCTGTGTCCGCCCCCGAATTTCCGGGCTTGAGTATATCACATCGCCAACCGCCAAGTCAACCGCAATTTGAGTCAAATTTCACAAACCTCCCCAACAGCCACCTTTTCCAGGATTGTCAATCGACTATAAGGTCTATTATTCACCCTAACCGATGAAGCTCGACTCGTGCCTACACTCGAGTTCATGGTCCGGATTAAACGGTAACGTCAAACAAGACGGCACTCTGGCTGCGGATCTTCCCACGGCACAAAATGATCATCCGGTTCGGAACTATTTTAGCAACACTATCGCTAACATGGTTAGTTCCCGATTTAGCGGCCCGCAGGCTGAAGCCGGAGCGCAGTGTTGCGAAGGCGAAGTAAGGCGGTAGGGCCGCGCCTGTAACGATCGAAAACCGGTCCGGACGATATCCGCGGTCGACGCTGGAGCGAACGCGAAGGTGACGCCTGCCCGGCGAGGCGGCCGTACTATATCGGCTGCAGGGGTGCGCAAGTACCCGGCGGTTGAAACCGCACTCTTTAGTCCTTTAGTTCCAATGACGGAGCCAACGTGAACGACGACAACCTGCAACAAACACCGATCTTCTTCGACGAAACCCAGCGGCGCGACGGCATCCTGACGGCAGCGGCCGTGCTGACGACCTTCCTTGCCATCATCGGCTCGATCGTCTTCCTGGTCAGCATCGCCCGCAACCCGACTTTGCACGGCTCGAGCATCACGGGCCGAATTGCGTCCCGTGCGCCGCTCCGCCGGCTGGCGCCCCGCACCTCTGTCGATCCGCTGACCCACCAACTGATGCGGTTCGTGCTGCGCCACAACGACGCAGTTCAAGATGCGAAGCGACGCCTGCAGGCTAACATCATCGCCGAGTCCGCGCTGCCTCAGATCGCAGCCGCGCCAGCCGGTATTCGAGGCCCGGTCCGCGCCGCCTTTTACGTTAACAGCGAGGAAAAGGACGGCATCGACACCCTGCAGCACCACATTCAAGATACAACCCATCTCCTGGCGGTCTGGCTCCAGTTGAGCGCGAGCGCAAGTGACGTGCAAGTGATACAGGATCTCAGTTCCTCACACGTCGGCAGCAGTCCCATTGCTCCCACGTATGACGACACAGCTATCCGTCTGGCACGTGCCAACGGTGTGGCGATTCTGCCCGTGCTTCAGAACGCCGGAGATGGCAGCTTTCCCACCAAGCTTGTGCACAATCTGGTCAATAGTCCGTCAAACCGCCACGCGGTCATCGCCAAATGCCTCAAGTTCGTCCTTGGCGGGGGCTACCAGGGCATCAACATTGACCTCGAGACCGACAATCCGGCCGACCGGGCCGGAATCACCGCCTTCATGAAGGAGACAGCAGCCGCTCTCCGCCCGCACGGCCTCCTGGTGACCCAGGATATCGAGTTGGACAGCGACAGTTATGACCTCACGCAACTTGCGGGTATTAACGACTTTCTCATCCCGATGCTCTACGACGAAAACTCCGACGGGACAACAGCCGGTCCTGTCGCCTCGCAGAGCTGGTTTGAGCAGGAGTTGGGCGATTTCATGGCCCGGGTTCCGAGCAATAAGGTCGTAATCGGGCTGGCCAACTATGGCTATGACTGGGTATCCGGCTCGGAGTCCGCGACACCGGTCGGTTTTGCCGAGGCGTGCATCACGGCTCAGGAATCCCGTGACGGTCAAGACGGCATTATCTCCATCGACCGGGCCAGCCTCAATCCGCACTTCACATACTTCGACGATTCCCTGGGACAGGGCGACCGCGAGATCAAGCACGACGTTTGGATCGAGGACGCAACTACCGCGTACAACGAAATGCGCGCGGCGGCGCCTTACCATCCGCTCGGCGCGGCACTGTGGCGGGTCGGCCTCGAGGACCCGAGTGTCTGGAAGTTCTTCAACCGCGGAGGCGATGCCGCCGTCTTCTCGTTTGTTCCGAGCGAATTGTCCGATGTCGACTACAACTATTTCGGAACAACGCTCGTCGGTCAGGGTGACGTGCTCCAGGTGGTGCGGCCGCACACACCGGGATATCGAACGATCAGCATGGACGAAAAGACCGGCATGATTACGGCTGAAAGCTTCATTACCTACCCGTCTCAATGGGTCATTCAGCGGCAGGGTCTTGTCAACCAGGTCACGGGCGAGAACGTGCAGAAGCGAATTGCGCTGACCTTTGACGACGGGCCTGATCCCCGGTGGACACCGCAGATTCTCGACGTCCTGGAGCGGAACCACGTTCCGGCAACCTTCTTTGTGGTCGGCGAGAACGCCGAGGCTCATCCGAGTCTGGTGGCCCGCGAGTGGAGTCTCGGCATGGAAATCGGTAACCACTCCTTTACACATCCCGAGATGGAAACGGTATCTCCGCTGCGCATGAAGCTGGAGTTAGATGCGACGCAGCGCATGATCGAGGTCATCACCGGGCATGCCACGCGTCTCTTCCGAGCCCCCAACCGCGCCGACTCCGAGCCGACATCCGAGGCCGACTTCGTGCCCATTCTGGAGGCGAACAAACTCGGCTATCTGTTCATCGGCGAGCAGATCGACCCGACCGACTGGTTCCCGGGAGTCACCGCCGACCAGATCGTTAGTCGCGTGATCGGGAACGCCAGCAACGGCAATTGCGTGCTCATGCACGACGCCGGCGGGTTGACCAGACAGCAAACCGTGAACGCTCTTCCGCGCATTATTGAGGGCCTTCGGGCGCGCGGATATACGTTTGTTCCGGTTTCGGCCCTGGTGTATCCCGGCCTGTCTGCGACTGCGGCACGCGCCAAGATATTTCCTCCGGTGAGCGCCTCGCAGCGCCTTCAAGTCGCCTACGACGGGGCTGTGTTCGCGATTGCGACCTTCTTCGGCATGGCATTCGCCGCCGTTTTCATTGCAGCGATCTTTTTGGGAATCTTCCGCATTCTGACAATGGGCACGCTGGCCGTGCTCCAGTCACGTCGCGAACGCAAGCGTGTCTTCGATCCCGCCTACCGGCCGGCGGTCAGTGTCGTGATCGCCGCTTATAACGAGGAGAAGGTGATCTCCAGAACCATCTCGACTCTCCTGGCCGGCGATTATCCCCACCTCGAGATCGTTGTGGTCGACGATGGGTCGGCTGATGGCACGTCCGATATCGTTCGGGAGGCGTACGGAGATCATCCACAGGTTCGCCTGATCCGGAAGCCAAACGGCGGAAAGGCGTCTGCCCTGAATACGGGGATCAAGGAATGCAGCGGCGAGATCATCGTCGCCCTGGACGCGGACACGATTTTCGCCGGCAACACCATCAGCCGCCTTGTCCGGCATTTCGCGGACCCCGCGGTTGGTGCGGTCTCGGGGAATGTCAAGGTCGGCAATCGAAACAATATCTGGACAATCTGGCAGGCGGTCGAGTACATCACGAGCCAGAACTTCGACCGGCGTGCCTTCGACTACCTGAACTGCATTACGGTCGTTCCGGGCGCAGTCGGCGCCTGGCGGCGCGATGCAATGGCACTGGCCGGCATGTATTCGTCGCAGACGCTCGCCGAGGACACCGATCTCACTTTCAAAGTGCGAAAGCTAGGCTATCGAATTGTCACCGACAACTCGGCGCTCGCCTATACCGAGGCTCCCGAAAATTGGACCAGTCTGGCCAAGCAGCGCTTCCGCTGGGCATTCGGCACGCTGCAGTGCCTGTGGAAACACCGTGATTCCCTCCTGAATCCCCGCTACGGCGCGTTCGGGATGGTCGCACAACCGTCGCTGTGGATCTTCCAGATTGCGTTTCAGGCGGTCGCCCCGATTGTGGACCTCGGTATTCTGTGGACATGGTTTTACGGCCAGTACATCACACCGATGCCCAATCAGAGCAGTGTCGCCCTGCTGCTGTCTTACTGGGCGGTTTTCACGACCATCGAGATCATCGGCGCCCTCGTCGCGCTACGCCTCGACGGCGAGGACGCGAGCCTCGCGGCGTGGATGCCGCTACAGCGCTTCGCTTACCGCCAGCTCCTATATATTGTCATCATCAAGTCCATCCACCATGCCCTCTATGGCAAACGGGTTGGCTGGGGCAAGCTGGAGCGCAAGGGCTCGGTCACCGAGCCGGAGCCGATCCGCAGGGAGCATGACCTGACTCCGGTCTCGTGAGGAACCCGTTTGACGCCCCTCTGTCCTGGGCAGTTGCCGACGGCCGAACGTCCGCCTGTAGGGAACAACGGCCCGCGGCACAAAAGTGCAGTCGGGCTTTCGCAACCTGCTGCCGCACAAATGCAGCGTTCGCATGCCATCGTTTATACAGACCACGTTGAGTGCCGGGCGGACACGTAGATAGTTTCAATCGCGACGCATGGCTTTCACGCCAATAGCGTGACCGATGGCGGGCAATATACTCATCGCATTCCGACCAGTCGCGGGTAGAATACGCAAGCACTGAGACGCGAAACTCTTCCGGAAGGACACAGCAGAATGGACAAGGCGAAAGCAAACCCCGGCCTGCGCGACAACAGCGTGATGGCCCTGATCGAGATCCCGCGCGGCAGCAAAAACAAGTACGAGTGGAACGAGGAGATGCAAGCGGTCGCGCTCTCGCGCGTGCTCTACCAGTCTGTGGCCTATCCGGCCGAGTACGGGTTCATCCCCGGCACGAAGGCCGGTGACGGCGACGAACTCGACGTAGTCGTACTCATCGACCAGCCGACATTCCCCGGCTGCCTAATGCGCGTCCGGCCTGTGGGGATTCTAAGGCTTCACCAAGAAGGCGAGGAGGACGACAAGGTCCTTTGCGTGCCGGTAGCCGATCCGCTATATGCGCAAACATGCGATATCTCCGACGTGCCGCCACACCGCCTGCTGGAGATACGGCATTTCTTCGCAACCTACACCGAACTCGAAGGCCGTGAGGTCGTGGTCGGCGGTTGGGAGGGGGCGCAGGCCGCCATCGAGGAGATCGAGCGGTGCCTGCTTCCGGAACATCGCCAGTGAATCAGTTCGCATTATCGGCGGTATGCAACCTTGCCGTCGATAATCGTCCAATGGACCTCCGCAGTCATCGGGTCCAGGATCACAATGTCGGCTGGCTTACCTGTTTCGAGGGTGCCGGCCCGGCTCAGGATGCCGAGCTGGCGGGCGGCGTTGGCGGAGGCGAGACCGGATGCGGCGACCGGGCCGATAACCGCGTAGTCCATCACGTTGCGAAAGGCCCTATTCATCGTGAGCACGCTGCCGGCCAGGGTTCCGTCGGGGAAGGCGGCGACACCATTCCGGACAATCACCCGGGCACCTCCCAGCGCATAATCTCCGTCGGGCATCGCGGCGCCCTCGATCGCGTCGGTAATCAGGACAATTCCGGCGGGTCCCTTCGCGGTCACCGCCAGGCGCACCATCATTGGATCGACATGAACCCCGTCGGCAATGAGTTCCGCCGTGATCTCCGGCATGGACAGCGCCGCGCCGGCCGTTCCCGGCTCGCGGTGATGGACCCCCCGCATCGCATTAAAGAGATGGGTCGCCTGCCGAGCCCCCCACCCCACGGCCGCCGCTACCTGCTTCGCGGTCGCATCCGTATGGCCGATCGATATGACCACGCCCGCCCGCGCGGCAGCCGACACAAGATCCTCCGCCCCCGGCATCTCCGGAGCCAGTGTTATCTGTCGGATTAGGCCGGGCGTCCGCACCATCCAGCGCTCGAACTCATCCACATCGGGAGGTCGCACATGCTCCAGCGGCTGAGCACCGCGCCGCCCCGGACAGATATAGGGACCTTCCAGGTGAATCCCGGCAATCCGGGACTCGTCAACTTTCCTGCCGGCCTCCGACACGGCCCGAATGGACCGAATGGCCGACTCTGTGTCGGCGGGCGACGCGGTCAGCGTGGTCGCCAGCAGAGTGGTCGTCCCGAAGCGGGCGTGTGTCCGCGCAACCGTCCTCACGGCCTCCGGTGTCCCGTGCATGAAGTCCGCTCCGCCGCCACCATGAACGTGCATGTCGATAAATCCGGGAAGCACCCAGAAGCCGGCCGCGTCGATATCGGCGGCGCGCCTACCGGCAGGAAGGGCAGCATCACGCCGGACACCTTCGATTCCGCCGGAATCCCCGATAGAGATCCGACCCGAGCAAACACCGTCGGGCAGTATGAGATCGCCGTGTATCCAGTACATAATTGCATGCTTACTTCGCCATGCCGGCCAGCGAGTCCTTCCTCGTTTCTATCCGGTCGAGGATTTGCTGGGAACGAGCGTTGTTTCCTGACAAAAGATTCTCATTTTAACGCTACATCCGGTTTACAAACCACGAGACTTGGGTAAAAGAGGTTATTCATGTTAATATTCGCCAAGGAGACGGTTGCGGAGGCGGTAAGAGATGACGCATGCGCGTGGATACACGCTTGGGACGTTGTTAATGATGATTGCGATGGTCGCGATATTTTCGGCAGCGCTTTTTCCAATTATTTGCAACGGTGATTCCGCAGGCACAAAGTCGTCGAGCTATCGACAACTCCTCGCCCTCAGGAGTCCCCGCGAGATTCAAGCGGAAGTTGCCATACTTCGGAAAAACCGCACTCGACCGTCGTGCATCTCGGGCTCTTAGACCCATCCGGGATGAGGCGAGATGAACCCACAAGGATCAAACGGCGCTGCACGCGTCGTTACGCTACGAGCGTGCCTTGATTAGTTATACTTGTCGTCCGAATGACTGCTAACTACGTCTGTCGAGAAAGCCATTCGTTGAGAGCCAGTATTACGCCCCCATCGTAACCCGAATCATTTCCTGATGACTGGGACTCGTGAATAACACGAAGCGCCTCCACGGCAATCCGATCCATGCGAGTCCGCAATTTGGGGTGGGACGCCCAGAATCGGGCATTAAGTCTCACCGTGGCACGTAACAAGTCGCCCTCGTAGCAATTTCCGGAGACCCACGGGTCGATTTCCAGGTGATCGAGCGCCAACGGTACCAGATAATGACAGGAGAAGGACTGTCCGATCATTATCCGGAGGTTCTCGACGGTAAACTCACTCAGCGGAACGCGACGTAAACGATGAATCTCCGCGACCAAATGTGACGGGTAATTCGGTTCGCCCCAATCCTCGTGCTCAAGTTCCTGCAACGTCTGCATGAGTTCATTGAAATGCACGATGGACCTCAAAACTTATACAGTCGCTTCGTCGACGGGTGCTCCCGATTCGGCAGGCAAGTCCACTTTGGGGGCAACCGGTCTCCGACTGCGCCGCAAAGTGGCCTGCTCCACCTTGACGCGTTCCTTGCGGGGCATCGCGACACGATGAACATAGACGGCCCAAAGTGTCGCCACCAGCAGCAAGAGCACTCCCGCACCCCAGCAGTCGAACGTGGGGGTCGTGAAGAAGACGCCGACGCCGACGGCGAAGAACAATACCGACGTCACACCCGGAAGCCATAATCCTCCCCACATTCGAAACGGCCGTTCCCCACGCGGCTCGCGGCGGCGAAGCGTGACCACGCATGCGGCGGCCGTGCCGTAAATCAGCGATTCGGTGGCAGCCGCAACGTTGACCAGGATGACATACTGCCGCGTGAAGAAGACGAAATACGAGACGGCCAGGGCCAGTACGCCGACTGTCACGACCGCGGTGGAGGGCGTCCGAAACCGGGCCGAGATTCGAGCCAGCGAGGTGGGCAGCACGTGTTCGCGGGCACTCGCGTACATGAACCGGCTGACGCTGATCAGGCCGGCGTTGAAGGTTGTCAGCGACATGCAGATGCTGGTCACCACCATCGCCACCCGGCCGGCCATACCGAGCGCAGTTCTGGCGAACAGCACGTGCGGGATGGGGCATCGTGCGGCGTCGGTGCCATACAGGGTGGCCTTGTTGCCCGGGTCGGCGAACATGGCGGTGGCGATCAGCGAGTAGCAAACGACAAGGATTGCCAGGGCTATGAACATCCCGTATGGGATAGAGCGCGGCTCGCGCACTTCCTCGGCCAGCGGGGTGACCCACTCGAAGCCGACGAACAGGAAGATCGCGAATCCCACCAGGGTCGCCACGTTGCCCACAGGGCCGGGATGCATGAGGCCTGGAACGTGAAAGTGGACGCGGGCCAGCGCGGACAGCGACATGACCAGGATCGACGTGATGACGGCATACGTGATGACGTCCTGCAACGTGCCGGCCACCTTGAGGCCGCAGAGGTTGGCCACGGTCGCCACGATTAACATCACGGCGATCCAGACGGGCGGGCCGATCGACGGCACCGCGTCGCTCAGAACCGCGGCCAGGACGTACGCCTCGGTTCCCACGACAAGTGCCACCACCGACATATAGGTGAGCGACGTGATCAACGCCGCCTTCTCGCCGAACGCACGCTGGATCCAGAGTCGAATGCCGGCGGCCGACGGATAAAGGCCGTTTAGCTCCGTGAACGCGGCCGCTGCCAGTGCGCACAACAGGCCGGCAATTGTAATCGGGATCCAGGCCGCATCGCCGGCGAGGCTATGTCCGATTACGGCAACCACGAGAAAAGTCGAGGATGCGAACGTCAGACCGGCGCTGGTCGAGACGACCGTGCGCAATCCGAGGGTTCGTTTCAGGCCACCCGATTCTTGAGGTTCTAATGGCATGAGTTTACGCCCAGAGCATGGCGGTGATGAAATCCAGGTGAAGGATGTCCTGCTCGGAGCCCTGTACGCGGAGGGTACCTTCGTTGTACGGCTCGTTAGGCGACACCTCGCCGTAGAATACGGCGGTGAGCACATCGGCGTCGGCGCGGATCAGCATGTCCGCCGCAGCCGGCTTGCCGTCCGCAAGAGAAACGCGGCCGTCCGCGGTTGCCAGGGTGAAGTCGACGCCGAAGTCTGTCGCGTGGATACCGATAGTCCGGTTCCAATCCTTATTCATCAAGCCGAGCTTCTCATTCTCATTGCAGCTCCGGGCAAACGAGACCAAACTGTCGCGCACTTCGTCGACCGATGCCATACGCTATGATTCTCCTTCGAGAGTGTGAAAGCTGCTGTGCCATCCGAGGTGGTTCAGACAGGCCAGGTAGTCGCCGCGCGTCAGTTCGCGAACGGGGCGGCCTGTCGACGCCACCAGAGCCGCCTCCATCAAGTTCGTCCCCGCCGAGACGCCGTCGAGGTCGGGCGTGGTCGTGGAGACCCAGGACACCCCGGCCGACCGGTAGGCAGCTATTGTGTCGGGGCGGGTGGTGGTTGTGAGTATCCCTTTGCCCGGCAGAGTTTCCGGCATGTGCCGGTGGATCAGGTGCCTGTCACCGGCGATAATATGGGCCTCGTCGTAATACTTCTGGAACCGCGGGTCCGGCTTGCGCTCAAGCTGTTTGTCACCGGTGGGATAGAGCAGGTGAAAGGACACGGTGAGCAGCCGAGATCGCATCTTCTCGGCATACTCGTCGACATCGGCCAGGGTGCGCAGCGGATAGTCAATACCGATGTGAAACATCAAGTCCCCGAAAACGCACTCACACCCAAGCCCGACAAACTCCTCCGCCATGCCAAACCGGTCCAGCGAGCCCACCATCAGCACTTTCGTTCCGGGCCCGGCCAGCCCTCGATCGGCAAGTCTGCGGACTGCATCGCGCTCAAGCGTATCCTTCAGGCCGCTGCCGTCAACGACCGGCGTGTGATGCACCACCTGCGCCAGCCTCAGCCCATCGCCAATTGTAAACTCCTTGCCGGCGACCCGGATCGTGATGTCGATACCGCCCAGGCCTATGGCATCGACGACGCCGTCAAGGTCCCGCAGACGCTCCTTCGCGCGCTCGATATCGCCGTCGACTCCCTCCCGTACGACCCGCACGGCGTCGTCGCCGATCCGGATCTCGCGCTCGAAGTCGCCCGTGGACGACCCGAGACTCACGCTCACCACATGCTTCATGTTTCGCCGTTCACGCCCGCTTGTAAATCGGTTCAGGATAGATATGCGGCCCCATTATACCGTATGGCGGCCGCGTGCAAGCTCTGTGTCGCCAGAACAGGAGCCGGACTTGTCGAACACGTCAGACCGGTCGGACGCGTAAGACCATTTGGACGGGTTAGAGAAGGCCAGTATCTCACAGCTCCCGTGCCATTGCAAGCTGCAAGCCGCCGCACCTACTTGCCCGGGTCGCTGGAGAGGTGGTAGGAGAGAACGGCCAGTTCCTGGAGGAACGAGACGTTTCGAACGACGATGCGGTCCGGAACGCGAAGAATGATCGGGGCAAAGTTGAGGATGACGCGGACACCGGCGGCGATGGCGTCGTCGACCACGGACTGGGCGGCGGATGCGGGGACGGCGATGATGGCGATCCGGGCGCCGAGCGTCTGGTTGTCCTCGCCAAGGTCGCCGACGTGCTGGACGACGATGTCTCCCAGTCGCGTGCCAACTTTGCCTGGATCGTTGTCGAACGCGCCGGCGATGTTGAACTTGTGCTCGCGAAGGCCGGGGTATCGGATGAGCGCCGTCCCGAGGTTACCAGCCCCGAGCACAATGACCGGCTGCATCTGGTCGATTTTCAGGATTCTGGCGATGCGCCCCTGCAACTCGTAGACGTTGTACCCTACCCCGGGCTTTCCGAACTCGCCGAAATAAGAGAGATCCTTGCGAAACTGCGCCGCGTTGATGCCGGTCTGCTTCTCCACGTCGGTGGACGAGATCGTCTCGACGTGCGAGGCGTCGAGGTCGATCAAGTAGCGTAGATATGTAGCGAGCCGTTCCAGGGTCGGGATCGGCACTCTCGGGCTGCTATTCAACGTCGTTATCCCTTAGTTGGCATCGTCTATCGAAGGCGGCAGCCATAACAGGCGAAGCATGCGCCATCTATCTGCGCAGAGATTTGCGTAAGCCCGACAAATGCGTAACTAACCCAATCTACTCACACAGTAAGCGAAAAAGAAGCCGTTGCGAGTTTTCATGTCAATATCGAAAAATCGTCGAGGCCAATTTGTGAATTATGGCACAGACTCTATTATACAGGCCTGCCGCGGTACCGTCAAGGCCTAACATGCCGGGATCTCCAACCCGGTGGACTCATGACCTGTCAGGTCGGGGAAGATTGATTGCGCAGTCGAGCACTCGTGCCAACGATGTTCAGATGTCCAGAATGGAATCCGGTTTCAACCACGAATACGGAGCCGATTGGCGGACGGTCATCCGCCGTGGTCGTGGATTGCCCGGCGTTTCGGTCGAGCTGGTAGGCGGCCGAATAACAGCGCCATCCGCCCGCCGGGACGTCCGTTGCGGGAAACAGGAGATTAAACGAAACGCGAACGCGTCCGGGGCCGTCCGGGGCAAATGTGGGCGATGAAATGAAGGCGCCACATGCCGGAGCGGCGGGGTCGTCGAGCGGTCGGACCGTAATTGCGGGAAGATCCTTGTCTGCCGGCCAGCCGATTTCGGCGGGAAAGGCGGCAATGCCGTCGAAGACGTCCGGAGTGAGATTAAAGACAACAAGGACGCGTGCAACGGACTCGTCGCCACGTCCGGTATCAATGCCAGCCGCAATTGAGTCGAGGTGAGGAACGTCCATCCTTCCAGAACTCCGCCGTGGGCATCCCTGTCACTAACCGTTCAGACGTCCACATGCCCCAACGCGAACAGATTACCGCGAGGACTCGCTCCATCGCTGCAGGATAATGGTGGCGTTGTGGCCGCCGAAGCCGAAGGAGTTCGACATTCCGAACTCGACCTGATGCTTCCGAGAGGCATTGGCGACAAAGTCCAGGTCGCAGTCCTCGCTCGGGTTTTCGAGGTTCATCGTTGGCGGCAGAATGCCGTCCCGGAGCGCCAGGGTTGTCGCAATGATCTCCACAGCGCCGGCGGCGCCGAGTAGGTGTCCGGTCATAGACTTGGTGCTCGACATGGCCAGTTTGTACGCGTGCTCGCCAAAGACCGTCTTGACAGCCTGTACCTCGAGCTCGTCGCCGGCCGGTGTGCTCGTACCGTGGGCATTGATGTATCCGATGCTTTCCGGCGCGATGTCGCCGCTCCGCAGGGCAGCCGCCATGCTTCTGGCCGCTCCGGCGCCTTCCGGAGCGGGGTGAACCATGTCGTAGGCATCGTTGCTCATCCCGTAACCAACGATCTCCGCGTAAATACGCGCGCCGCGAGCCAGTGCAGATTCGAGTTCCTCCAGGATCACGATCCCGCTGCCCTCACCCAGGACGAAACCATCCCTACCAGCGTCGAACGGGCGGGAAGCATGCTCAGGATCGTCGTTTCGGCGTGACATGGCCTTCATGTTGGAGAATCCCGCCATTGCGCTCGGAGAAAGCGCCGCCTCGCTCCCGCCCGCAATCGCGCAGTTGGCCTCGCTGCGACTGATCAGGCCGTACGCGTCGCCGATTGCGTTGGTCGACGTGGCACAGGCCGTCACAACGGACTCGCTCGGTCCCTGCGCCCCAAACGTCTTCGCCAGGTAGCCCGCAGCCATATTCCCGATCATGGCCGGGACAAAAAATGGACTGACGCGTCCCAGCCCGCCGGCAATCAGGCGCGTGTGCTGTTCCTCGAACGTGAGGATGCCGCCAATCCCGCTACCGACAATCGTGGCCACTTGTTCCCGGTTAGAGTCGTCGATCACCAGCCCTGAGTCTTCGATCGCCATGCGCGCCGCCGCCATTGCCAGATGGACAAATCGGTCCATCCTTTTGACATCGCGGCGCTCCATAAACTCCTCGGGGTTGAAGCCATTCACCTCGGCGGCGATACGCGTGGCGATGTCCGAGCAGTCGAACCGAGTGACTGGGCCAACCCCACTGCGACCGGCAAGAAGGCCGGACCAGAACGCCTCGACCCCAATCCCAACGGGGGTTACGGCACCCAGGCCGGTGATCACTACGCGGCGCAGGGTGATTTGGCGCAGCCTGCGGGTTCCCTGTCCGGGGAGTTTACGCTCATCTATTCCCATGCAAATCCTTGTCATAAAGCGAATGTCGGTATACTTGCCATTCAGGCCCCGCGTCCAAAAAGGAAGGCGAAGCCTGTTCGGGCGTTAGTTTATAGAGAATAAAAACCCACCAGCAAGTTACCGACGCCTATTTGCTCGGGCTCGCGATCCAGAAGAAGGGAAGACTGGCCACTCTCGACGCCAGCCTTTCGTCTCTGCTGCCCGAACAGAGTGCCGCAAGATTCCGCCTCGTGCTTCTCTGAATCCCCTGTACTACACGGAATGCCGGGAGCGGCGAAAAATCATCTTGAACAAGGATATACACATGTATATACTCTAATCCAGAGGTAAGTTATGGCGGGAGCCAAGGCACAACTCGTAAAGTGGGGCAACAGTCAGGCAGTGCGCATCCCTAAAGCAATACTTGAACAGTGCAATTTGGGGGAAGGTGAAGAGCTTGAAATTCGCGTGGAAAACGGCCAGATTTGGCTCGAACCTCTGAACC
>JBKQWH010000316.1:0-5103 GCA_052139635.1 Capsulimonadaceae bacterium | reverse complement strand
GGTCAAGCCGTATGTGAAGCGCGGCAAGAACGATACCGCCGACGCCGAGGCACTTTGCGAGGCGATGAGCCGGCCGACGATGCGCTTCGTGCCGGTGAAGACTGCCGAACAACAGGCGGCCCTGATGTCGTCGTAAGCCATTTTTGCTTCCGAATGTCGCTTCTGCGGCGCTGCCTCGTATGGGGGCACTCCGTTTTGGCGCTTCACGGGCTAATGTCCTCAGGTGGTTTATCTTCCCTAAGGCTGTGAAATCGCTTCCGAGCGTGACCCCGCCCGAGAAAGAACGCATACCCGCTCAAACTATTTTGCCGAGTGATCACCGTTAGCCTGGAGACCATGAAAATCGTGTGCTCCCTCCCGGCACTAGATATTCTGGAGCCGACAGGCTGATTGGTGTCGCGGAAGCGTTTAGGCGATTCAACCATTCCCGACATCGCCCCCGCCCCAGCGAGTGCGTTTTTTAATCAATCGGAATTGTGGGATGCGTGACCCATTCCATTAATCGAGCTCATTTTCACAAAAACTGCACATATAGCTGTCTTTATCCCCAAACGAGACCTTTGATTCCGTCCGTTCGTAGATTGCGCCGCAAGTGCATTTAATTGAGGATCACCGCCATGCTGGGAGAACGTGGATGGCGGCAGGAGACGTGCGCCCCGATGCGATCCGGTTGTTGCAGGACGCAGGAATTTGCATCTGTCGCTCATCGGGGGAATCTTGATCTCATCGAACTTTAGCAGTGTCGACCCGAAACCGTCACCGCTAGGGAATTATTGTCCTATGGCGGGGTGCGCATGTCGTCGCGCGCGCGCCAGCCAAACCCATGGAGATGTTCAATGATGAAACTCGCCGCCGCAACATTGGTGCTTTTGGCGTCGACCACGATCGGTACGGCTTTCGCCAACGAAGGCGGGATCCCGCTTTCGGACATTCCGCAGCTTGATCATGTCTTCGTCATCATGATGGAGAACCATGGCTACGCCGAGGTGATCGGCAATCCCTCGATGCCGTTCATCAACGGCGAGGCGGCCAGCGCCAACCTCGCGACGAACTATTTCGCGGTCGCGCACCCAAGCTTGACCAACTACCTTGAAGTCGTCGGTGGTTCGAACTTCGGCATCCTCAACGACAACGGCCCGATCTGGCACAGCACCACCTGCGCCAGCACCCTTTCGCCCGCTGGTGCCACGAACGAATCCAGCTCGATCAACAACTGCCCGATCGCCGGAGCCGGCATGGACTCGCCGACACCGTTGATCGACTTCACCAACGAGACGAGCGGCCCGCCGGGCATCATCGAAATCGACGGAACGCATTCCTATCCGGCGGCGCCCACCGTCGGCAAGACCATCGCCAACCAGCTCGTCGAGGCGAACAAGAGCTGGAAGACCTATCAGGAGAGCCTGCCGCTCACGGGAGCCGACGGGGTCAACACCGCCGACGGCAACTACAGCAATCTGTCCACCTTCACTGCCGCCGAGCAGGCGCAGGGTGAGACCGACGGTAACATCGCCGCGCTCTATCGCGTCAAGCACAACCCGTTTGCCTATTTCGCCAGCGTCGAGGCGACCGCGGCCAATGGCAAGATCCCTGGCATCGTCGGCTACGACGGCCCCGATGGACTGTGGGCGGACCTGGCGACTGGCCGTGTGCCGACCTATTCCTACATCGTGCCGAACCAGTGCCACGATCAGCACGCTGCCTCCAGCGCGCCGCCTTCCACCGGTGCCTTTGTCTACCCGTTCTGCGCGAGTGACCCGAAGGACCAGGGCACGTTGGTGGGTCTGAACCCGGGCCTGATGGCGGTGGGCGACCAGGAACTCCAGGCGCTAGTGACCGCGATCAAGGCGTCGCCAGTGTGGGCGACACAGCGGTCCGCGATCGTGATCGTGTGGGACGAGAGCGACTACAGCATCTCGCCGATCACGAACCAGGTCACGCTGATCGTCGACAAGAACTACGGCCACCAAGGCGTGAAGAGCTCGAACTTCTACACGCACTTCTCGCTGCTGAAGACGGTCGAGGCGGCCTTGGGCCTACCGTGCCTGAACCACGCGTGTGACGCTAACACAGCTGTTATGTCGGACCTGTTCCGGTAAGCGGGCAGGCGAAGGCGCGCGCCTAGGCGCGCGCCAGGTCCGGCCAATTGGGTGTTTGCAGGCCAAAGGCAATCACCCCAGCATCCCCGTCGTCACGAGCGCACCAGAAGTCAGGGTCCTTTCCTCCTGCCGGCGCTACCCGGCTTACGACCCTGTCCGGCTCCCGCTGACATCGGCATCCAAGACGGCGTCGAGGCTGCTACCCTCATGCCAAACGGGTCTCCCCCATTACCCGCATCACCTTTCCGGCGTGCCGTGACCACGACCCCGGTGGATCGAACGGGTGCATTTGTCGATTGCTTCCCATCCGTGCTGCCTTCCCCGTTTTGTAGGCGGATCGGCATCCGCATCGCCTTCTCAGGCTTCAATCGCGTTACGGCCCGTCGGATTGCTCAACCGCACCCAAGGCGGCCTTTGTCACGAGGCTTCGATCCAGCCAGTTACCCAACCAAACCGCTCGTCAGCTACCAGGGCAATCGACACTTCTCTGGGTGGAACCTACTTCCACTGGTGTAAGGTGTAACGCGCCTTCGGGGTGCGTGCTTTTGCACTATGCGAAGAGCTGCTTTGGGTCGAAAGCGGAGATTCGATCAAGCCGCCGGAATGACGGCAGTGCGCCACAAACGGACTCTGTTCTAGGGCGGGCAGAGACAATCGCGGCGCACCAAGGAGAAAGCGCGGCGTTGCCGCCGCGCTCTCGTAACTTTTGGACCGCTGCCCGCGTCACAGCGAGCGCCTCGCATCACTGTCACTTGGAGAAGACGCCGGGAAGCACCTGGGTGCCTTCCAATTGCACCGTCTGCAAGGCGTTCGGGTTGAGCCCCAAGGCTTGCAAGATGGTCGGAGCGACCTGCATGGTTTCGACCGGACTGGTCACGATAGCGGCCTGCAGTCCCGGATTCGAGAGCAGCATCATAACGTTGGTGTCGTCATGCGCGAATCCGCCATGCTCGGCCAGTTTCTTCGAGCTGCCCGAGTAGGTGACGCCGATATTGGGCGTGACAATGATATCCGGGGTGCGCGGATCGAGAGGCGGCACGCCGGGCGCATTGAAGAGCTGCGTGATCCCGGGCCCGGAGAAGATCTGACCGATGCCGGCGACATTGCTCGAGGCGGGAGAGCCCGTTTCGAGATCGACAACCGCCTGGGTCGTGGTGCAGCTGCTGTTGAGCCAGATCAGCGAAACGTCGTCCTCCGTCGGTCCGATGCCGGTTGGATTCAAGGGCGACTCCGAGAACGGCAGGCATCCCTTGTTGGCCAGAATGGTGGCCGGCGACGTCGAAATCGGACTGCCGGCCGGAGTGCCGATGCCCGTGTAGCGGCTGGAGTCCACCGGGCTCTGGCCGTGCTTCGCCGTGATGACGATCAGAGTCGAGTTATATTGGCCCGTGCTCTTCAGCGCGGCGATCATCTGGCCGATCGAAGCGTCCACGAACTGGATTTCGCTCAGCAGCGCGGTCGAAGGCGTGCCCTGGTTGTCCAGATAACCGCCTGTCGTGTTCAGCGACTTCTCGATCAGCTTCTGGCCGATGCTGACGGCCTGGAAGTTCATTCCGAAGATGGTCGGCACAGGCGCTGGAGTCTTCCCGTCATGCTTCCTGCCCATGATCTGGTTGAGGGTCGCATTGACCTTCAGCGTGTCGTAGCACTGAATGTTTTGGAAGCTGTCGGTCCAGGCGTTCGACGAGGACACCGCAGTCTGATCGGGCAGCGGAGAACAGCTCATAGTAGCGCCGTTCACGCTCACACCCGGCAACGCGACCGGGATCGAATTGATTTCCGGCGAATAATAGTCGTCAAGATTGCTGCCGGTGCCGGGACCTGCGACGGACGAGTACGAAGGGTGCTTGTCGGACCATGCCGTGTAGCCGCCGGCCGCATGGATCACGCCGAAGATTGTATTGGTCCGCACGAAGTTCCAAGGATAAACCGGCGCGCAATTATGGCCCGGATCCCGCGGCAGTTTCCGGTAGTCGATCGAGGCGATGCCGCCGTCTGCTCCGTTGGGAGCGCCCCCATTGAGCTTCGTCTTGTCGAGATCGATGCCTTCATCGAACTCAGTTGTGGTGCCGTTCGGCTGATTCGCGTTGCAACTGCCGCCCGCGACGCCATTCCCCGTCGTGATGGTCGGCGGAGCGAGGTACCGATCGTAGGCCACGTCGTAAAACGCTCCCACGGTGCGGGGCGACCCGCCGCTCATGATGGCCATGAGTCCGGGAAACGAGTCGGAGGGCTTGGACGTCGATGCATCGAGGTAATCGACGCCTGTGCTCTGAAGGCGGGCCAGATTCGGGCAATAGGGTTTGCCCCCGCTCGCTCCTGCAACGCCATTCGCGCAATTGATGAAATCTAGCGCGTGCATCCCGTCGATGCTGATGAGCAGCACGTGACGGATGGCTTGACCGTTATCAGCGCGACCGGCGCCGGCGGAGACGGCGAGCGCCAGAGCGCCGATCGCCGCAGAACAAAGCAACTTGTTCATCATCGGATTATCCCCAGTGTTACACAAGCCGCATTCGCGGCAGTATTCCATAGGGGGCGGAGACTACGGTTTAATGACAAGCTTAAGGCGCTGTCGCCTCAAGAAACTGAGGGCGATGATGAGATAGAGGGTCAACGAAGGGCCGACCGCGGAGTTGACCAGAGCGGACGAATGGCAGCGATGGGTCAAAATAAGAAAAGCTCGCAATGAGCATATGTTTTCCGCTCTTATTCCGATAGCGCATGTGTGTCGAGGCAACATCGCCACCAACGCAATTGCTATAGCTGTTCCCAGCATGAGGTAGGCGATTGTCGCTTTCCCCGAATTTCCAATTTCTGCTTACCAGGCATTCGCTGTCGTGTGCGAAATTGCTTCGGTGGGTCCGCTAGGGGTCCGCTGATAAAAGCAGCTATACCGGAATTATCTCTAAGCCTTTGGTTATGTTGGTGCCGGTTGCAGGAGTCGAACCCGCGACCTACTGATTACAAAGTGTAAGTTATGACTACGATATTCCACGACGTA
>JBKQWH010000315.1:0-5183 GCA_052139635.1 Capsulimonadaceae bacterium | reverse complement strand
AGGCGGGCTTCGACCCGACAGCGCCCAACCAAACGGCGCAGCAATTCGTTACCCGCCGGCGGCCTAAACGATGCATTCAGTGACGGCCGGCATGTCATGGCTGAATCATAACAGGCCCGCCTGCCGCCCGAGGCTCTCGATGTCGGCAACCAGACGGGCGAACTCCGCCGATACTGCGGGGGAACGCGCTACAAGCAATACGTCGACTGGCGGATCGGTGAGTCGAGGCAACAGGCGGGCTCGACATGCCTCTCTGAGGCGCCGTTTAAGTCTGTTCCGATCGTGCGACCGCTTCGCCACCTTCTTGCTAATCACAAACCCGATGCGGCTGCTTAAGTTGCCGGAGACCATACTGCCATCAACGGATGGCTTGTGGGCTCGTTGCGCACCAGCCGTCTGCCTCGCACCATCGGTATGACGATGGGTTCCCGACGTAGAACCTGCTTTGCCAACGGATCGGGTCGCAACGTCGCTTTCGTGGCGCACGCGAACATATAACACGAGGTTTGCGCACGCGTACGATCGCTTCTGGGCATAAACAACCCGAAAGTCCCTGTTTCGTCTCAATCGGGCAATACGCGGAAGCATCCGCCGGCCCTATCCCTTGGGTATACGAACTGTGTGGGTAACAGTCAGCTTGTGGCGGCCCTTCAGGCGACGCCGTTTTATCACGTTCCGGCCGTCGCTCGAACTCATTCGCTCGCGAAAGCCGTGTGTCTTCATTTTGTGCCGAACGTTCGGCTGGTAAGTTCGCTTCATCGTTCCTCATCCTCGGGTCGTCCAGTGAATTCCGTTGATTATAGCATATCGCGACGGAAATCAGCAACGAAATGTGGCGACGAACGCCAAATCGCTATGCCACGGCGGTCCCGTGATGACAACCGGGTGTGAAACCTATCGTCCGTCCACCCTATATTCATACTTTACATTACTTATTATACCTATACTAAGATCTATTATCGTTCAACCTCGGCAGCACACCCGCCAAGCACGATTGTGAGAACCCGTCCAACCAACGAGCTCGTTTCGCGACACACCTCTACAGCGCTCGCACGTCCTGCGCCGCAACGGCCATGGCTCCCATGCGTGGTTTCCATGCTTCCGAGCAGTTGATTGAACCATCCATAGCAGTATAACTGAAAGGTAATATGCTTTCGCGCCAACAACTCAAGCCTTGGACGCCTTCGAGGTCGTTTCCTTGACAACACGAGGCCGTTTGAGTATACTCTTACGGCTATTTCAGCGCGAATCGAGGTTTCGAAGACGACAAGGCGCTTAACACGCGCTTCGAGGATATCGAACTCGCCCGCGAAAGCCCCGTGATTCAATGGATTTGTCGGCATGATCATCGAATAGTTATTATTTAATGCCGCGGGGGACAGAATCGCACGAATATACGTATTAGAACCGGACACGCACGCTAATACCTGTTCACTACGGAGCGCTCGGGTGTCGGACATGTCCATTTCCGAAGTTAGCCACAGAAGAAGTTTCACAGAGAGGTACCAACCATTCGAATGGCACAAGAAGAATATCCCAAGGCCATCGAGATCAAGAACTTGGTCAAGAGGTACAGGAGCGTCGTTGCCGTCAACGATATCACCCTGGACGTCTACGAGGGAGAGATCTTTGGCTTCCTTGGCCCAAACGGCGCGGGAAAAACTACAACTATCAAGACGCTGCTTGGCCTTATCTTTCCCTCATCGGGAGAGGTTAAGGTTCTCGGCAAGCCGGCAGGAGACATTGACGTCAAGTACAAGGTGTCCTACCTGCCGGAGAGCCCCTACTTTTACGAACACATGACCGCCCGAGAAGTCGTTGGCTTTTATGGCGGCCTCTTTAGCCTCACCGGTGCCAAGCTCCAGAAGCGCGTCGATGAGCTCCTTGACATGGTCGGCTTGCAGAACGCCGGTTCAAAGCCGCTTCGGGCATTCTCGAAGGGAATGCTGCAGCGGATAGGAATCGCACAGGCCCTCATTAACGATCCGAAGATTCTATTCTTCGACGAGCCGACGTCCGGCCTCGATCCGGTGGCCCATCGAGACATCCGCAACCTTATCGTTCATCTCAAGAGCGAGGGCCGCACCATCTTCCTGTCGTCGCATCAGCTCTCGGACGTCGAACTTGTCTGTGATCGGGTGTCCATCTTGAACAAGGGTAAGATTCGCCGTCTCGGGACGGTGATCGACCTAGTGGCCGGCGGGAACGTGGAGATCGTGGCGGACAATGTTGCCGATGACGATACTGCATTCGCGCGCCTCACAGCCATCACGTCGAACGTAGAGCGACTCGGAAATAAGCTGATCATCACGACCAGTGCAAGCGCTGCAAACAAGAACGCCGTGCTCGACTGGATCCGGGGCAGCAAAGGTGATGTCCTGTCAGTAACCGAAACACGCCGAACGCTGGAAGATATTTTTTACGAGACGGTGCGCGAAGGCGAGGCCCTGGCAGCCACGACATCGAGCGCGCCCAAGGAGAGAGCAGCAGTATGAGTACTATCTGGATGATTGCGCGCGGAACGTTCGAGGATGCCATCCGCCGCAAGATCCTGAACGTGTTCCTCGTCGTCGCCCTGGCGCTGATTGTCATGGGGTTTGCATTCACGTCATTTGAACCCAACGAACAGATGGTCATCATCAAGAGCCTCGGGTTGGGCGTAATCGCGCTGGCCGGTGTGTTTATCAGTGTCATTTTGTTCATCAATCTCATCCCGCTTGAAATCGAGCGGCGCACCATCTACACCATTCTGTCAAAACCGGTGCAGCGGTATGAGTTCTTATGCGGCAAATTTCTCGGTGGATTGATAACAGTATTTGCCAATATCGCCTTTATGGGCATTGCTTTTCTGCTGCTGCTGCTGGTTAAGGAGCGGCACTTCGATCATAACATGGTCGACGCGGCAAAAGGCGTCATGATGACATTTTTCCAGGTAATGCTGCTTGGCGGCGTTGCTATGTGCTTCTCGGTCATACTGTCGCCATTCGTGAACTTCTTCCTCAGCTTCGCGGTTTACCTTCTGGGAAGCATGTCGTCGGTCACCGAAGCACTTGCATCCGACAAGGGACATACTAAGAATCCGGTTGTCGTCGCTTTCTTTAAGTTCATCCACGTAATCGTGCCGAACTTCGGAAACTTCAACATTCAGAATCCGATCATCCACCCGGATGTCATCATACAAAACGAGAATGCGTATATCTTCCAGAACGTTGTGTACGCGCTTGTCTGGACGATCGCTCTCATGCTTATCGCCATGCTGGCATTTGAACGTCGGGAGGTATGATCGATGCGCAACTCCGGCAACCGAAGCGCGATTATATTAACCATCGTGGCACTGCTTTGCGTCGAGTCTTTCCTGCAGGTGAAGATCGACCCTCAGCGGCACCAGTTCGAGCCCGGTAACTCGCACCTCAATGAGGCGACCAAAGGGCTCCCGATCGAATTTGCACTCGGCGCCGTTATTGGCTTCCGGGAGGCGGTTGCGGGTCTCCTCTGGGTCCGCACCGATGACTTCTTTGATTCCGGCGATTATGAGGCTATCCCGCCGATCGTACGCATTATCACATGGCTTGATCCCCATCAGACAAATGTTTACCAAACGGGAGCCTGGCATCTCGACTACAACTTTTCAGACACGGATCAGCGCGCCGACCGGAGGCAAATTCCTCTGGCTGTAGCGCTCTTGCAGGAGGGCGTCGACAACAATCCGAATAATCCCGAGATGTGCTCGGACCTTGCCTTCACACACTATTACCGCAAACTCGCGGACTATATTGCAGCCAAGAACGTGTTTCTCCAGGGCAAGAAAGAAATCGCCAACCTCGACACCCTCGCAAAGAAGTACCCCAAGGACGCCGAGTTGGCGGCGGCCGATCAGGCCGCCGACCTCCAAGCCACGAGCGTCGGCCATGGTCTCGCTCACGCGTGCGAGGCGCTGGGCGACACGCAGGGAGCTATGGACGCCTGGAACTATTCCATCGACATGCATAAGCGGAATCTGGCGGCCGGGTTCGGATCACAGTACGGCGAGAGTCAGTCGCTCGCCATTGCCGGGAAGGATCTGCAGGAAGACATGTATCGTGCCGCCCAGCGCAAGAACCTGGGCGCGCATCAAGAGGACGTCGGCTTCAACGTCCAGCTAGTGCGCGTCGCTCCCCGGGAATTTGTAGTCCAGGGCACGCTTCGGACATACGGATATGTCGACTATGTTCAGAAGACCGGTAAGGGCACGCTCGCCTTGATCGACGGATCGCGTGTGGAAGTTCGGTTGCAAGACGCCGGCTACAAAACGCCCGTGCTTAAGTCGTTTTCGATGAGCTCGCTCAACGTGGATCCCAACCTGACAATCATGCAGGATTCCATATCCGTTGAGAATGGCCAGTTTCAGAAGAAGATCGACATGAGTCAGGATCCGCAAATGTATTCGTTTAAGGCACCAAAGTATACGTTTACGGTGTGGTGGAACGCGGCCGATCCGGACGATACGCCGATTAACGTTAAGGACCGCTATGGATGGCTCGGCGAGGGAATGACGGACAAGCATCTCGATACATCAGGAATTGTTCCGGGTGATGCTGCCAACCCCATACCCGGTCTCAGGTACGTCAAGAAGGTATTCTCCCTATCGCAGGACGATATTACCGGATCGGGTAAGAAGACGTTCGTCACCGACATTAACGGGAACGATTGACGATCTCGTTGGTTGGGGTAAGATAGCTAAACGTTAGCTAGTGGGTGGGTTTTATATCCTTGCCCAACGATTTGGTCGTGCTAGGTGGGGCGCAACCGGTGCCCTGTGCTCCAAACCCGGGCTATGGGAGGCTGAATTCCTGCCCTCGGAGCGCTCTTTTACGGTTCTGGCGCACATGCGCGGCGTTGATGGACGGACCCGGCGCAACGGACAAACTCCGAACCTCGTCAGGTCGGGAACGGAGCAGCGATAAGGTGTCTTGCCCGTGTGCCGTCCGGTGCTCTGACCGGAGCAAGCGGCGTGCGTAACACGTGGGGGAACGACTACAACGGCAGGTGCACGACCAAAATAATTTCACGATTACAAGGGCTCTTCCCGCAGGAGGAGCCCTTTGTCTCCGATTCAGGTTGGCAGGAGGCGCTGAGCGGACATGGGCCGCGTCCGTTCGGAATACGCCAGTCCATCGCGTCCATATCCAAATGTTCATACATCC